>PMZC01000396.1 GCA_003170555.1 Deltaproteobacteria bacterium | reverse complement strand
TCATCACGGTCTTGATGCCCATGCGGCGCAGGTCGTTGAACCGCTCTTTGATGCCGCCCTTCACGATGTCCTTGAGGTGAATGACGCCGAGCACGCGCTCCTGCTCCGCGACGACCAGCGGCGTGCCGCCCTGCCGCGCGATGCCGTCGACGATGGTCTGCGCCGCGAGCGGGAACCGCCCCCCGCGCCGCTCGACGTAATCCTTGATCGCGCCGGCCGAGCCCTTGCGGATTTCGCGGCCGCCGAAATCCACGCCGCTCATCTGCGTCTGCGCGGTGAAGGGGACGAAGTGCGCGTGGAGTGCGCTGACGTCGCGTTCGCGCAGGCCGAATTTTTCCTTGGCGAAGATGACGATGCTGCGGCCCTCGGGTGTTTCGTCGGCCAGCGAGGCGAGCTGCGCGGCGTCGGCGAGTTGGTCTTCCGTGGCGCCGGCGATGGGCGCGAAGGCCGCGGCCTGCCGGTTGCCGAGCGTGATGGTGCCGGTCTTGTCGAGCAGCAGCACATCGACGTCGCCGGCGGCTTCGACCGCGCGGCCGGACGTCGCCATGACATTGGCGCGCAGCAGGCGGTCGATGCCCGCGATGCCGATGGCGGAAAGCAGCCCGCCGATGGTCGTCGGAATCAGGCACACCAGCAGCGCGACCAGCACGGTGATCGTCACGACCTGGCCGGCGCCGCTGCTCTCGACCGCGAACTTCGAGAACGGCAGCAGCGTCGCCGTCGCGAGCAGAAAGATCAGCGTGAGCGCGGCGAGCAGAATGGTCAGCGCGATTTCGTTGGGCGTCTTCTGCCGCTTGGCGCCCTCGACCATGTTGATCATCTGGTCGAGAAAACTTTCGCCGGGGTTGGCGGTGACGCGGATGACGAGCCAGTCCGACAGTACGCGCGTGCCGCCGGTGACGGCGCTGCGGTCGCCGCCGCTCTCGCGAATGACCGGCGCGCTTTCGCCGGTGATCGGGCTTTCGTCGACCGAGGCGATGCCCTCGATCACCTCGCCGTCGCCGGGGATCACTTCGCCGGCTTCGACGAGCACCACGTCGTCTCGTCGCAACAAGATCCCGGAAACCGTTTCACATCGCGTGCGCAACGCCGCGACGGCCTGGCCCGGCCGATGCTCGCGCAGCCGCTTGGCCATCACGTCCTGCCGCGCCTTGCGCAGCGCGTTGGCCTGCGCCTTGCCGCGGCTTTCGGCGAGGGCTTCGGCGAAGTTGGCGAACAGCAGCGTGATCCACAGCCAAACGGTGATGTGCAGAATGAACCCGGCGGACGCTTCGCCGTGTCCGAACAACGCCTGGACGAACAGCACGGTCGTCACCACGCTGCCGACTTCCACCACGAACATGACCGGATTGCGGACCTGGTAGCGCGGGTTCAAGCGCAGAAAAGAATCGAGCAACGCCCGCCTGATCATCGCCCCGTCGTAGCTCGGCTGTTTTTTGGCTTGCGACATCTCGTCGTCCTTTCACTTACCGACCATCATCAGGTGCTCGACGATCGGCCCGAGCGCCAACGCCGGAAAGAAGGTCAACGCGCCGACCAGCAGCACCGTCCCCACCAGCAGCGCGACGAACAGCGCCGAGTGCGTGGACAGCGTACCGGCGCCGGCCGGAACGATGTTCTTGCGCGCCAGCGACCCGGCGATCGCCAGGCACGGCACGGCCAGCGCGAACCGCCCGAACAGCATCGCGAACCCGAGCGTGAGATTGAGAAACGGGTTGGCCGACAGCCCGGCGAACGCGCTGCCGTTGTTGTTCGCGGCCGAAGTATAGGCATAGAGGATTTCGCTGAAGCCGTGCGGACCCGGATTCGACACCGCCGACGTCCCCGCGTGTACGCGCACCGCCACCGCCGTGCCGACCAGCACCAGCAGCGGCGTCATGAGAATGACCAGCGACGCCATCTTCATTTCGTAGGCTTCGATTTTTTTGCCGAGGTACTCCGGCGTTCGCCCGACCATCAGCCCGGCGATGAAGACGCCGATGATGACGAACATCAACATGCCGCTGTAGAGGCCCGATCCCACGCCGCCGAAGGCCACCTCGCCGATCTTCATCAACCACATCGGCGCGATGCCGCCGAGCGGCGTGAGCGAATCGTGCATCGAGTTCACCGAGCCGTTCGACGCCGCCGCGGTCGCCGTGGCCCAGAGCGCGGAATTGACGATGCCGAAGCGCACTTCCTTGCCTTCCATGTTGCCGCCGGCGGAAAGCGCGCTCGCGTGCTGATCGGCGCCGAGGGCGGTCAGGCGCGGGTTGCCGGCCTGTTCGCTCCACACGGCCAGCGGAATCATCATGATGAACAGCACGCTCATCGCGGCGAGCAGCGACCAGCCCTGTCGCCGATCGCCGACCATCTTGCCGTAGCTGTAACAGAGCGCGGCGGGGATCAGCAGAATCGCCAGCATCTCGAGCAGGTTTGAAAACGGCGTCGGGTTTTCGAACGGATGCGCGGAGTTGACGTTGAAAAATCCGCCGCCGTTCGTGCCGAGTTGCTTGATGGCGATCTGCGACGCCGCGGGGCCCAGCGCGATCACCTGCGTGGCGACCGTCTTGCCCGCCGCGTCTTGCGTCGCTTCGCGCAGCGGCGCCGTGACGCTCGCTTGCAGCGTTTGCACCACGCCCTGCGAAACGAGCACGACGGCGAAGATCAGCGCGAGCGGCAGCAGGATATAGAGCGTGCTGCGCGTCACGTCGACCCAGAAGTTGCCGATCGTCGCGGCCGACTTGCGGCGTATCCCGCGAATCAACGCGGCGAGCACGGCCATGCCGGCCGCGGCGGACAAAAAGTTCCACACGGTGAGGCCGCACATCTGCGTCAAGTGGCTCAGCGTGGTCTCGCCGCCGTAGAACTGCCAGTTGGTGTTCGAAACAAAACTCACCGCGGTGTTGAACGCGAGGTCGGGCGCGACGGCGCCGAAATGCTGCGGATCGAGCGGCAGCCAGCCCTGCACGCGTTGCAGCACATAAAGCAGAATCACGCCCGCCAGGCCGAAAATCAGATTCGACTGGGCGTAGGCTTTCCAACCCATCTCTTCGTTCGGGCGGACGCCGCCGGCGCGGTAGACGATGCGCTCCAACCAACCCAGCGGTTTCTCCAGCCACACGGGCTCGCCCTCGAGCACGCGCGCCATGTACGAACCCAGCGGCTTGACCGCGGCGAGAAGCAGGCCGAGGTAGATGAGAATCTGAATCACGTTGAACGAGGTCATGAGAAAATCTCCGGCCTCACCAGCGCGATGATCAAATAGACGCCCAGGCCCACGGCCAGAATTGCGCAAATCGTTTCCATCGCTGATCTCCCCCGCTCACCGCTCGCCGGACCACGAGCAAAAATCGACGAACAGCCAGCACAGCGCGAAGCCGCCGACAATCGCCAGAATCATGAGGATGTCCATCAACAAACCTCCGTCAGAATCCGGCAAAACGTAGCACCGGAACATTAAGGAGGTAGTTAAGACTGGGGTCGGCGGCATAAAGAAAACATAAGGGGCGGTGGCCTTTCAGTGGAAGTCGGTCTTCGTCGCAAGTCCGCGTTCGAAACTGATTATCATAGCGTGCGGCCCCTCAAATTAGGCTGGATGGGCCGCCTGCGGTCGGCGCTCAAACTCGCCGCAGGTATTGTCTGACTTCACCCACTTTGACCACCTCCCGCAGAAGTAACCGTTTGGACCGGGCGCCTCGACGTGGACGTAGATGCAGTTGGGACATAGCTGGGCATCAGTCGGCGACGCGCCCGATGTCGGGTGTTCCGATTGAATCGAACCCGAGCCGGTCGGCGCGATCCCGGGGGAAGTTTTCTCGTCTTGGAGACGGGCGCCAGAGGACTCAACCAGCCGGGAAACGTCCTGACCCATATTGACAAACAATAAAATCAACTCCGATTGAGCCCAAGAAAACAGCGCCGCCACCGCAGTTATTGCCAGAATTAGCCCCCCTAGAACAAATCCCGAGTACGTCCCATTTTCACTATTGGACATCACGTATACCGACTCCAGAACTCCGATGCTTCCGCCGACCACCGTGGCGATTTTGATAATAAGTGAAATCGTAGTTAGCGCCGGATACGAACGCATACGCGCCTCCTTTGGTCTTGGTCCTAACGATTAACGATTTTGCTTGCGGCCTGTTCAACGAGCATTGAATCATTAAACTACTTCACCATTCAACCGAACCAGCAAAGTTATTCCGTTCCCGGTTTTGCTTTGAAACACGATCGCTTTTACCTAGGTCTTGTCCGCCTTCTCGCATCCGGGTATACAGATCCTGTTCACGATCCGTGAGTCACTCCCGCGAGGAGGATCCCATGGCGCACCAGAGCGATGCCCCGCACGTGCAACTGGCCGGGTGCACGGTCGATCTCGATCAATTACGGCGCGTGCTCGCCGGCGAGGCGAATCCCGAGACACTGACGCCCGAGTCGGTGGCCGCGGCGTATGGCCGCCTTTCGCGACGCACCGATCCGTTGCGCGAGCTGCGCGCCGAGGCCGCGGCGGACGTCGAACGCGCGCGCAAGTCGATGGCCAACATCGTGCACGCCATGGGGCACCAGTCCATCGCCGAGCACGCGGTGTTCAACATCGACTTCGGCCACGTCAGCCGGCTGGCGGTCGAGTTGATCGAGATGCACCGCCTGGCTTCGTACACCGAGCGCTCGCAGCGCTACGTCAAGTTCAAGGCCGATTACCTCGCGCCGCCCGAAGTGCAGCTCGCCGGGTTGGCCGACGAGTTCGTCGCGCTCTATCGCGCGATGTTCGCGGCGTACGACGAACTCCACCAGGTGCTGCGGCCGCAGTTTTTGGCGCGCGGCGGCGATCCGGCGCAGATGACCAAGGGCCGGGTCACCGAGCTGGAGAATCTGGCGAAGGAAGACGCGCGTTACGTCATCGGCCTGGCGACGCAGACCAGCGTGGGCGCCACGTTCAACGGGCGCGAGCTCGAACTGCTCATCCGCCGCCTGCTGTCGCACCCGGCGTGGGAAGCGCAGCACCTCGGGCGCGTGCTGAAAGACCAGGTGCAGCCGCTGGCGCCGTCGCTGGTGAAGTACTGCGACCCGTGCGACTTCTTCGAAACGCTGCGGCCGATCGCGGCGGAAGCGGCGGGCGAATACGGCGAGGCGGAAAAGCCGCCGCGTCATCCCGCACGAGTAGATTACTTCGCGGCCTCCGCCCATCCCGACGAGCACGTGATCGCCGCGCTGCTGTTCCAGGGCGGTCTCGGTTCGTTCGCGCATTGCCTGCAGATCGCCCAGCATCTGCGACCGGAAGAGAAGAAGCTGATCTACCTCGAACTGTTGCGCGGCCGCGAAATTCACGACAACGTCAGCCGCCATTTCGAACTGCCGCAATTCACCTTCGGGCTGACGGTCAGCGCGTCGCTTTACGCGCAGCTCAAGCGCCACCGGCTTTCGACGCAGATCGTCACCGACTACGACCCCGACCTCGGCCTCACCGTGCCGCCGAGCGTGCGCCGCGCCAAGAGGGAAAAGTCGCTGCGCGCGGTCGCGAAACAGGCGGAGGCGCTGTACGAAAAAATTCTGACGCTGACCCGCGATCCGTTCATCGCCTCATACGCGCTGACCAACGCGCATCGCCGCCGCGTGCTGGTGGTGATGAACCTGCGCGAGGTCTACCACTTCGCCAAGGAACGCATGGCCCAGTTCGCGCAGTGGGATATCCGCGAAACGGCGGGCGAGATGGCCGCGCGCGTCCGCGAGGCCGCGCCGATCACCGCGCAGCTTCTGCTCGGCAAGGACGTTTACCCGCAGGAGCGCCACAAGCTGCTGAAGATGTTCGGGCTGCCGGAGTAAGGCGTCGCCGTTTGGTTGCGAGACGTTTTTTAAAACAGGATTACAGGATTTTCAGGATCGACAGGATCGGAATAGTTTTTGTCCATCCTGCCCATCATGTTCATCCTGCGAATCCTGTAATCCTGTCTAAAAAATCGCGCGCCTAATAATACGCGGCCTTCCTTACGCGCGATTTCGCGCGCGCCACAAGCTGATATCCATGTTGCCCGGATCAGGTTCGGTGCGCTTGCCCAAACTGCGGCCGCATTGCGAGCAGAGGTATTCGTAGAGGTTCTGGTCGGGCAGGATCAGCAGCAGGCGTTGGCGCACCGGCGTCGCGCGCTTGCAGCGGTCGCACCACAACTCGGAGGCTTCGAATTTCTTGAACGAATCTCGCGGTTCGCGCTGCATGGCGACAGAGTAGCCATCGCGGATGCGCGACGCAACACATGGCAGCGGAACACAGCCGCCACCGGCCGTAATCTTGTAGGAGCACCTTTCCAGGCGCGATTCAGATCGCACCCGGAACGGTGCTCCTACAAAAGGAAAGGGCGGACCCATCGGTCCGCC
>PMZC01000386.1 GCA_003170555.1 Deltaproteobacteria bacterium | reverse complement strand
CGCGATCACCGCCGACTTGTCGCGCAAATCGACGATGATGCGCTCGGCCGTCTTCTTGCCGATGCCCGGAATCCGCGACAACGCACGCGCGTCCGCCGCGGCGATGGAGGCGAGCAAGTCCGGCGCGGCGTAGCCGGAAAGCGCCGCCATCGCGCTCTTCGGTCCGATGCCGCTGACCGACAGCAACATGCGGAACAGGCGGCGTTCGAGCGGCGTCAGGAAACCAAAGAGACGAAACGCGTCTTCGCGGACCTCGGTGTGAACCAGCAGCGTCACCGGCGCCGGCGGCTCGGGGAGCGCGTAGAAGCAGTTGGTGCTGATGAACACACGATAGCCCACGCCGTGCACGTCGACGACGACCTGATCGATTTCCTTGATCACCAGCGCGCCGGAAAGTTGGGCGATCAACGGTTCACCGTCCTTTGTGCGCGAGGCGTCGCTCGGCGCGGGCCAGCCGGTAGCTGTTGAGATGGCAGATGGCGCCCGCCAGCGCGTCCGCGGCGTCTTCCCAGGCCACCTCCGGCAGGCGCAACAGCGTCTTGACCATCAAGGCGACCTGCTCCTTGTCCGCGCGACCATAGCCGGAGACGGCTTGTTTGATCTGCAGCGCCGAATACTCGTATACCGGCAAACCCTCATGAACACAAGCCAGAACGGCCACGCCGCGCGCCTGACCGAGCGTCAGCGCACTGCGGGCGTTCTTGTGGTAAAAAACTTCCTCGATCGACGCTTCCTGCGGACGGTAGGTCACGATGACGCGCCGGAGTTCGTCGTAGATATATTGGAGACGATCGCTAAGGGCTTTTTTGGTGTCGGCGAAGATGGCGCCGGAATCGACGTGAACCAGCGTGGCCGGGCCGCCGCTTTCTTCCACCACGCCCCAGCCGCAAATGCGGCTCCCCGGGTCGATGCCGATCACGCGCATGGCGTCATTCGGCCGGCGTCGCGCGCGCGGCCGCTCACTCCATCGCCTGCAGGTCCGCTTCGGAAATGTCGAAGTTGGCCGAGACGTGCTGCACGTCGTCGAGCTCGTCGAGCGCCTCGATCAGCCGGATCACCGATTCGGCCTGGCGGCCCTCCACCTTCACCGTGGACTGCGGAATGTTGCTGATTTCGGCCTCTTCCCACTTGAACTTCGCGTCCTCGAAGGCCTTCTTCAGCTTCTCGAAATCTTCTATGGCACAGGTCACGTCGACGGTTTCCGCATCCTCTTTGATGTCGTCGGCGCCGTTCTCGATCGCGACCTCCTCGAGCTGGTCCTGCTTCACCGCGGTCTTGAGGAACGTAATCAGTCCCTTGCGCGCGAACATCCAACCGACGCAGCCGGTCTCGCCGAGGTTACCGCCGAATTTCGCGAAGGCGTGCCGCACGTCGGCGGTGGTGCGATTGCGGTTGTCGGTGATGGTCTCCACGATCACGGCGATGCCGCCCGGCCCGTAGCCCTCGTAGTTGATTTCCTCGATGATCGAGCCGTCATCGAGTTCGCCGGCGCCTTTTTTCACCGCGCGGGTGATGTTGTCCTTCGGCATGTTGGCTTCTTTGGCCACCGCGATGGCGTTGCGCAGCCGGATATTCGTATCCGGATCGCCGCCGCCGTTGCGGGCCGCCAACATGATTTCCTTATTCAGCCGCGAGAAGATCCGACCGCGTTTGGCGTCCGCGGCGCCCTTCTTCCGTTTGATGGTGCTCCACTTGCTGTGTCCGGACATAAGCCCTCCGTAAAAAGAGTGCAGACAGTTTCAATTGCGGGCCGACAAAACCCCGTCGCGCGGTCATTAAAGCCGCGCTTGTTCTATTGTGTCAAGTAACCCAGGCCGCGCAGTTGCTCGATCACCTCGGGTGATAACTTGATCGGATCGCCGACTTCCGTGCGCAGAATCTGCTTCGAGTTGATCCAGACCGTGTCCGACCAGATGAGCACGGCGCCGGCCGGCGGCGCGCCCGTTCCGGTCAATGCGATCGGTTCCGTCACCGTGAACTCCGCGGCGTTGGGATGCCGGTTGGGCCCGCCCAGCCACACGCGGCCGGGCGCCTCGCGATGGCTGAACAGAAGTTGCAGCGTCACCGGCGACGTCTCCGGATCGGTCACGAACGAGACGCCGTTGGGTTCATTAGGCAAGGTGACGAACGTGAGTCGGTTCAGCTCCTTTTTGTCGAGCGGATACTCCCGGGAGATCAGCAGGCCCTGCATGTCGGTGCTGTAGATCACGTTCTGTTTGTACACGTAGACAAACTTGCCGGGCGTGCTGATGACGCCGTGAACCGGCTCGGTCATCTTGCCCCAGCGCACATGCCAAATGCGTTTCTCCACGTACAGCCCGGTGGAAAAAAGCCGGCTGCGCAGCGTGTCGGCCTGCTGCGCTTCGGTGCGGAGCAGATCGCGCAGGTCGCCGGGGTCGTCGTGCACGTTGAACAGGTGCTCGCCGAATAGACGCCCGTTCAATTCGAACGGCGGCGAGTAGATGTACTTGAACAGGTCTTTGATCAGGCAGACGCGATCGGGCCCCTGGCGCGTCGTTTCGGCCAGCAGATGGCGGTTCAGCGATTTCTCTTCGCCCAGCAGCAGCGGCGCGAGCGAGACGCCGCTGATCGGTTTTTCCACCGGCGGCAGGCCGAGAAAGTCGAGCAAGGTGGGCATGAGGTCGATGAGGCTGACCGGCTCGTTCACGACTTTGCCCGCCGGCAGCTTGCTCGGGAAGTACCAGACGAACGGCACGCGAAGCTGCTCTTGATAGAGGGTGAAGCCGTGCTCCATCAACCCGTGTTCCATGAACTCTTCGCCGTGATCGCTAAACAAAACGATGAGCGTGTTCTCGTCGAGCTTGTCTTCCTGCATCGCTTTGAAGAGCACTTCGAGCTGGCTGTCGACGAAATCGATCTCACCGTCGTACAGCGCCGACAGGACCCGCAACACGCGCTTCGCATGGTCGGACGGCCACTCGGTGACCACGCTCATCACGTCGGCCGTCGTGCCTTTCACCTGCACACCCGCGTCGGCGGGGTAGTGTTTCTTCACGAAATCCGGCGGCGGCGTATACGGCGTATGCGGATCGAAGAAATGCAGGAACATGAAAAAGTTTTCGTTTTTGTTGTCGTGCATCCATTGCGCGGCTTTGGCGACCATCTCATCCGCGGTGGCGTTCGGCTTGATATAGAAGTCGTCGAAGCCGCGATCGAAACCATACTCGGCGCCCAGGTAGTAATGCGCCACGAACGCCGTGGTCTTGAAGCCGGCTTTCTTCATCTGCTCGCCCAGCATCGGCGCGGACTTGTCGATGTTGATCTTCTCGTCGATCGCCATGTGCTCGGTCGGATACAGCCCGGTGAACGCCGAGGCGTGGCTGGGCAGGGTCCACGAAGCGGGAGCGTAGGTCGTCGCGAAGCGCACGCCGCGCCGGGCCCAGAAGTCGATCATGCCGGTGATGTTGCGGTCGCTGCCGTAGGCGCCGACGCGGTCGGCCCGCAGCGTGTCGATGCTGATCAGCACCACGTTCGGATGTTTGGCGGCGTGTTTGCAGCCCGGCGTCGGCGACAGCAGCAACACGGCCGCGATGCCCAAGAGGGTCGGGACCAAGACACGTATCGCGCGGCGGGAATTTTTCATTGGATCAATCCCAGCGTTTTTAACATGGCCAGCACC
Organism: Deltaproteobacteria bacterium; assembly: GCA_003170555.1. GTDB lineage: Bacteria > Lernaellota > Lernaellaia > Lernaellales > Lernaellaceae > FEN-1099. Next base: position 7,464 of record PMZC01000386.1, on the reverse strand, counting down.
TTGTCGCGGTGGAGGATGGTCATGCGGCCGAAGCGGTCGAGATGCAGCACCATCACGTTGTTGGCCGCGCTGACTTGTGACGGAATCGAATCCGGTCGGGCGTCGACGACGCCGTAGTACAGGTTCTCGTATTGGCACGGATTGCGGCTGAACGTGCGGGGAAAGACGAGATCGCGGCGCAGATCGTCATACAACTTGTGCTCGGCGATGGTCTGCGTCGGTCCCACGCAGTTCAGAAAGTAGTAACGATTGATGAACTCGGGATGCATCAGCTTGATCGACGTGTCCAACGCCACGTCCATGTTGTGCAGGCACGAGTACACGAGCGCTTCCTTGGGATTACCCGGCAACCCGGCTTTCACCAGCGTGTCCACCTGTTCCATGTGCTTGACCAGGTCGCGTTTGTCGCGCACCCACTTGTGCAAAAGAATGAAGTTGTTCAACGCGAGAAACAGGCCCAGCAACACGAGCAGCACGCCGGCGATCATACGGCGGGCGCGACCCGATCGCGGATCGTAAACCGAGACCAGGGCGATGGTCAGGCCGATGTTCGGCAAAAAGAAAAAGCGCGGGGTCATGAAGCTGATCACGTTCTGGTAGCGGATGATCAGCAGCAGCGGCAGGGTGGTGATCAGGCCGAAGGCCAGCCCGAAGAACAGGTACTTGTTGGATGCATAGAAGTTCTTTTTCACCAGCAGCAGCGCGATGACAAACACCACCGCGCCGAACGCGACGAAGTTCTTCATCAACCAGAAGTACTCGGCGAAGCTCTGCCACACGTACAGGAAGTAGCCGAGCGTGAGCTGGGCCTTCACTTCGCCTTCGTAGCCGCCGAGGCTCTTGATCAGCGCAAACCGCCACAACATATACAGCGCCGCCAAGGTGAAAAACGGCGTCGAATAGAAAAGCAGCCGCCGGATCAAACGCCAACTGAACTTCTGCGGCGCGCGATAGAGGAACATGAAGCCGGTCGCCAGAATCAGAATCGCCGGCAGGGTGATCGTGATCTCCTTGCAGAAATAAGCGGTCGTGCCGAGCACAATGGAAAGCGCGTAGTCGCGCCGGCGTTTGTAACGGATGAACAAGACGAAAAACAGCGTTGAGGCCAGAAAGAGCGTGGCGCCGATCAGGTCGAAGCGGTTCGACAACCACATCACGCCGACGCCGGTCACCGGGTTGATCACGTAAAATAAGGTCGAGATCGCGCTGACCGAGCGATGCCCCGTCAATTGCTGCACCAGCAGGTAGAGCAACGCCGCCGAGAGCATGAGATAGATCAGGTTGGAGATGTAATAGCCGGAGGCGTTGAGCCCGGAAATAAGGTAATCCAGTTTCCAGAACAACGTGATGGCCGGCCGGAAGAAGGCGCCCATGAAAATGTCGACGACAAACGGTTCGAACGGGTTTTTGATTCGTTGAATGAGGTGCAGGTGCAGGTAGTCATCAAGGAAAAACGGCGCCCGCGGCAGATCTTTGTAAATAACCATGATCACCGCGGCGATCAGCGCAAAGATCAGAAGGTGAGGCCACCAAATGCGCCGCGGCGCGATCTTGTTTTCGAAATCCGTAGGCAAACCAGCAACCTCCCGAATCGCCGACGGCAAACGATAGGAGGCCGGCGGCGTTGTGTCAACCTGCGTGCGGCGCCGGCCGGCGGGCGACCGGGGCGCTTTTTTTGCGTGAGATGGACGAACACAGAAAATATCAGCTCGAAAAATGACGTAAATTGTCACGGGGTAACAACTTTTTTCACCTCTGGGGCGCAAAAACGACATAAAGTTGTATCCCCTCTATTAATTCACTTATCTATTCCCTATGGTTAGACCGATATAGAATATTGGCATATTCCTTGATTACACTATTCCCGAAGGGTCGGCGAGGTGGGCCGATGAAAGTCTGGAAAATGAGGTCGAGAGTTGCTGGGTTCACGTTGATCGAATTGATGATCGTCGTGGCCATCATCGGAATCATGTCGCTGATTGCGATTCCGAACTTCCTTCAGCTTCGCGCCAAGGCGCATAACGCCTCGGCCATTTCCGCGGGCCGTGACGCGAAAACGGTGATGGAAGTCTACGAGCGCGTCAACGAGAAATACGCCCCGGACCTGTCCGTCCTACTGCGTTTCGATCGCAATCTGACGGATGACCCAGGCGTCACCTTTGTCTTCGGATCGTTGGGCGGTTCAGGCTACACGTTCACCACGACTCACCGACAAGGCGACACATCTTACATCTGGCACGACTAACCACGGCGCTAAGATAGTATTGCCTCCGGGACTTTCGTCCCGGAGGCTTTATCCCGGAAGGGAAGCATGGAAGCAGCAGTTGTTGCCCTCCCTTTCGGGTCTGCAGATGATGTCTATCTGGGCGGCGGCGGAGGCGGCGGCGGCGCTTCCGGAACGGGCGAAGGCGTCGGCTCGGGCGGCGGCACGGTCGTCGGACGCGCGGTCGGCCGGCCAAAATCCCAACGGTATTCGATGCCCAGGCGGAAGCCCCAGCCGGAGATATCCGTCAGCTTGCCCATGTTTTCCAACGGCCGATATTGGTAAAGAGCGTCGACGAAGAACCCGAGTCCGCTTGCCGCGCCCTGGCTCCAGAAAAATGGATAGAAGTTAAGGTCGAGGCCGGCCTCATAGCCGATGCCGGCGCATTTCATTTCATGGCGAAAGTAGGCGTCGCTGATTACTTCGGTCGATGAACTGAAGAGGCCGCCGCCGAACACGGCCGGCGCGAACCACCCGGTGACCGGATAGCGAAATTGCAAACCCAACGCGACGTCGGCGTAGTCGAGCCGCAGATTGATCGGGCCGGTGAGGGTCTTCTTTGCTTCCGCGCCGCTGAGCGAGAAATACGGACCGAAACCGGGACCGAAAGCGGCGTCGACGGCAACGCCGCCGTTGGAGACCGAGGTGTCGCCGTACAGATCATGCCACTGGTTCGTCTGCGGATAATTCGCCCCGCCGAAACCCCGAATTTGCAACGACCAGGGGAAGGCGTACGCGCCGCTCGCGAAAACAAGCAGGATGATCACCGCGAGTAAAAGCTTCCGCATGGCGTCCTCCTACTCGATCCAGTCGTTCATGGAGAGGCTGTCGTACACCACCCGGGAGCTGCCGCTCGCCAGATCCACCACCGACAAGGGCATCAACGCCGAGTCATGCACGACGATGACTTTGTGTCCGGATGGGGTGAACGCCACCGCGAACGGCCGCGCGATCGTGCTGACATCGAACGACGAATTGTCGGTCAGATCGACGATGGTGATCGAAGCGCCGCCTTTGTTCGCCACCGCGACGACGTCTTCTTCCGGGGCCAGCGCCGCCGCGACGGGGTTATGGCCGGTGACAAAGCGCTGCTCTTCCGCGATGGCGCCGCTGACGTCGATCAGACTGAGCGTGTCGACGTTGTAGTTGCTGTCCCAATCCTCGAACACGTGGTTGATGGCCAGCAGTTTGTCGCCGGCGTGGTTCCAAAGAAACCCGCGCGGATTCGGGCCGGCGCGGATAATCTGCATCTGCGGCGTATATTCTTCCGGATCATCCGCCCAGGTCGGACTCAGGTGCAGCACGGCGATGGACTCGGCGTAGCTGCCGCCGTTTTCCACGTACGGGTCTTCGTGACAGCCCACGAAGAGGAGCGTTTCGCCGCGGATCGCACCGTTGCTGAAAATCACCGCCTGCGGTCGATTAATGACTTGCGAATTCGACCAGGCGGTGACCACCTTTTTCTCTTGCACCGAGACGATCTTGACCGCGTCTTCGTCGTAACAAGCCACCGCCATGAAGCGCGACGTGGGATCGAACGCCAGCGCCGCCGGCCCGCCGCCGACCCAGATGTTGTTCCACAGCTTCCCGGAGTGCGCGTCGATGAGGCTGACGGTTTCGTTTTCCGAATTGGCGACCCCGAGCCAGTTGCCGTCCGGCGAAAAGCCGATGTCGGACGGCCGGCGGCCGGTGACGACGGTCTTCTTCGCGAGAGTCGCCGCGCGAATCACGGTGATGCTTTTGTCCGCGTTGTTGGCCACCGCTACCAGATAGCCGTCAGGACTGGCCGCGATGTTCTCCGGCTTTCTGCCGACGGTGATTTCGTCGATCGCGAGCGTATCGAGGTTCACGCGATAGACCTTGCCCAGGTATTTGTTGGCCGCAAAAAGATACGACACGCCGCCGCCTTCCTGCGGTTTGACGACCACCACCGCGTGGGGCGACGTGATCGGTTTGTCCGGAGCCAGGCCGCAGCCGAGAACGGCGAATGCCAGAACGATTAGTACACCGATCGGCCAATGGCGCTGTGTCATGCTCGACCTCCTTGCGGCGGTTGCATTGCCAGCTTTGTGCCAATTGAAAATATGTTCGTGTAAAAAGTTGGGTAACTGCGGACCAATCATGATGAAATCCGTTCTTCCGGCAAGCCGCTGGCGCGCCGTTGTCGCCGTCGTCGACGCCCGCTTGGTCCTCAAAAAACCAACAAATCGGTGGAATTTTGATACCCTCTTGTGACCATGCGGTGGCCCTGTTAGAAATAGGGCGCCTGTTCACCCGATGAATACACCGAGGCGTCTAGATGGCCGACGAGGTTGTCCCCCCGACTCTCCAGGAATTATTGGGCTATCCTCCCGACGCCAGGCTGCTGCTGATCAACTTCGACGACGCGGGCATGTGCCATGCGGTCAACCAGGCGCTGACGCCCGTGTTCTCCGCCGGGCTGGTGCAGAGTTGCACGGTGATGGTTCCGTCGCCCTGGTTCCCGGAGTTCGTCGCGCTGAAGCGGGAAAATCCGAGAATCCACTGCGGCGTGCATCTCACGGTCACCAGCGAGTGGAAAAATTACCGCTGGGGGCCGGTGGCCGGGGCGGATCGCGTGCCCAGCCTCGTGGATGACGACGGCTATTTCCATGCCAGCGAGTTTGAATTTTTGCGCCGCGCCGACCGGCGCGAAGTCGAGATCGAGTTTCGCGCGCAAATCGAGCGGGCGCTGCGATATGACCTGGCGCCGACGCACGTCGACAGCCACATGGGGGCCTACCACCTCGACGAAGACAATTTCCAGGTCGCGCGGTCGCTGGCGGAAGAATATGGTCTGACCATGCGCATCGTTTATCCGCCGCGCAAAGAGGCGCTGCGGCGGCTGGGTTGGGCCGTGGTCGATCGCGTGGTGTTCGACAGCTACGAAATTCCGCTGGGTCAACGCGAGGAGTTTTACCGCGAGAACCTGCGGCGGCTCGAGCCGGGCGTGACCGAGTTGCTGATCCATTGCGCGGTGGATTCCGCCGAGCTGCGCGCGATCTGCCGCAGCACCTGGTCGCATCGGGTTTTCGATTTCGACTTTTTCACCAGCCCGGCCACGAAGCGGTTTCTCGCGGATGAAGGCATCGTGTGTATCGGCTATCATCAGCTTCAGCAATTGCATCGACAGCGAGTAGAAAAAAGCCAGGAAACAACAGCGGACTCAATTCGTGAAGGGGGTCGGACATGAAAAGACTAGCGGTATGGACTCTGGCGGCGGCCGTGGCCACGGTGCTCGTGTGGACCGTGGTCGCGTACACGCAGGATCCGCTGGCGGCGATCGATGCGGCGTACGCCAAGCGCGACGGCACGGACGTCGCGGCCAAGCAGTCGCTCGCGCTGGCCGAGCAGGCGTTCGCCAACGGTTCGGGCTTCGAAGCGGCGTGGCGGGCGGCGCGCGCTTGTTTCTGGATCTGCGACCGGACCACCGTTTCCGAGGTCAAGCAAACGTACGGCAAACGCGGGTGGGACTGGGGCCTGAAAGCGATCTCGCTCAATGGCGCGCGGGTCGAAGGCTATTACTTCGGCTGCATCTCGCTCGGCGAGTACGGTACGGGCATCGGCATTCCGCGCGCGCTGTTCAAGGGGCTCGGCGGCAAGTATGAGGATTTGGGCAACAAGGCGTTGGCCATCGACCAGACCTACGAACGCGGCGGTCCGCTGCGCGCGATGGGCCGTTACTTCCAACTGCTGCCGAAGCTCGTACGCAAGCTCGATCGGGCGGAGCAGTACTTCAAAAAAGCGGAAACGGTCGCGCCGTGCATGACGCGCACCCGCTTCTACATGGTCGAGCTGTACATCGAGCAGGAAAATTGGGCGGCCGCGCGCGCCACGGCCAATGCGGCTTTGGCCACGCCGGGTTGTCCGGAGCACGCGTGGGAATGCGAATATTACAAAGGGCGGATTCGCACGCTGCAGAAGAAATTCCCGCCGCAATGAGCGAGTGAGGCGAGATTCGAACACCACAGGATTGAAACAACCGTGAAAGCAATCGTCAAAGCCAAAGCGGAGCCCGGCGGCCTCGAATTTTGCGACGTGCCGCTGCCGCGCCCGGCGCCGAACGAGGCGCTGATCAAGATGAAGACCGTCGCCATCTGCGGCACCGATCTGCACATTTACAACTGGGATGCATGGTCGCGGCAGCGCGTCAAGGTTCCGCGCATCATCGGCCACGAGTTCGCCGGCGAGATCGTGGAGGTCGGCGGCAACGTCAAGCGCTTCAAGGTCGGCGACTACGTGACCGGCGAGGGCCACCTCTTCTGCGGCGTCTGCCAGATGTGCCGCACGGGACAGGCGCATATCTGCGAAAGCTGGGTCGGCCTGGGCTACGACTGCGACGGCGCCTTCGCGGAATACCTGGCCATGCCCGAAGTCAATCTGTGGATGAACCGCCCGGAGGTGAAGCCCGAGGTCGCCGCGATTCAGGATCCGCTCGGCAACGCGGTGCACGCCGTGTTCGCCGCCGACTGCGTGGCCAAGCGCTGCGTCGTTTTCGGCTGCGGACCGGTCGGTCTCCTGGCGGTCGCGGTGCTCAAGGCGATCGGTGCGGCGCAGGTGATTGCGTTGGATCGCGCCAACGATTACCGCCTGGCGATGGCCCGTCGCATGGGCGCGACGCACGTGCTGGACGACGCCCAAATCGACGACGTGCCCGCGGCGATCCGGCAGATCACCGGCGGCAAAGGCGCGGACGTGGTGATTGAAATCGCCGGCACGCCGCCGGCGGTGCGCGATGCGGTGCGCAGCGTGCATCCGGGCGGCGACCTGGTGCTGATGGGCCTGCCCAACGGCCGCGTCGAGTTCGACATTTCGGAAGAGATCGTGTTCCGCGCGATCCACATTCACGGCGTCACCGGCCGGCGCATCTACGACACGTGGTATCGCATGGCGGGACTGCTGCAATCGGGCCGGCTGCACGTCGAAGAGATCATTACGCACCGTTTCCCGTTCGCACAGTACGAGCAGGGCTTCCAACTGATGCGCGGCGGCCATTGCGGGAAGGTCGTGCTGGAACTGTAGGGGACCAACATGTACGGCAAGATGAAAGACGAACTGCGAACGACTTTGCGGCAGATCAAGGACGACGGCTTGTTCAAAACCGAGTGGCCGATCCTCGGTCAGCAGGCGGCGCAGATTCGCGTCGAACAGGGGCCGGTGCTCAACTTCTGCGCCAACAACTA
>PMZC01000034.1 GCA_003170555.1 Deltaproteobacteria bacterium | reverse complement strand
TTGGTCAGCGTGATGTCGGCGACGAGCAGGCGGTCGCAGCCGTTGATGACGATGAGGTGCGGGCGGCGATAAACGATGCGGCCGGGCTCGGTCTTCGCGACGTTGCGCGCGGCGCGCTCGGACCACTCCCACCAATGCCGGCCGCTGCCGTCGATCGTGCCGGGGCCAGTCAGCGCGACGTCGTGGAGTTTGTTGCCGGTGATCAGCGGATTCGGGACGCGGTATACGGCGTTGACATCGGCTTGGGTCTTGAAGGTGGATGGATGCGGGAGGCCGAGTTCCTCGAAGGTCTCGGGGGCTTTGATGACGGCGCCGGCGTCGAGATGAAGGTCAAGCTTGGAACAGAGCGCAAACGGCGCGGTGAGGAAGACGCCCTTGGGCACAACGAGTTTTCCGCCGCCTGCTTTCTCGACGGCGGCGATAGCTTTGGCGAACGCTTCGGTGTTGAGCGTCTTGCCATCGCCGACGGCGCCAAAATCGACAAGGTTGAACATGCGGTTCGGAATATCTGGCAGCGCGGGTTTCACGTTCGCGGCGGCGGAGACGTCGACGGTATGGGGCGGATCTTGCGCTGGGAGTGGAAGCGACACAGCAAATAAGCCTAAGACTATGACGGGGAGCAGGACTAATCGCATGGTGGTACTCGCCGGGATTTCCCAATGGACCTCTGCCGGAATACGCTTCCGGCCGCCTCTTATTTTAACGACATTAACGTGACTAGCAATACGCCACGTCGCGGTTAACAAGAGCTGCTTCAAAACCGGTCAGCCGCCGGATTCGGTCCGGCATTGTCGCCAATAGCCGCACATGCAGGGGTGTCACGAATGGTTCCATTGCCGCAATGTTTCGGCGGAATCCGCAAGTCCGTTGGGAATGAGAAAATGATTTTTCCCAACTCACTAATCCCCAGTCCCCGTCTTCTAGCCCCTAGTACCTCATCCAACAAATAGTTGCCTTGCGAAACCGCAAGCGGTTTACCGGGTGCCGGAAAATACTTTATGGGAAGGGGTATTAGCCTCTAGCCCCTAACCTCTGGCCCCTGGCCCCTAATCCCTGATCACGGCGTATGGCCCGCGGCGTATTGTTTTACAAGGGTCGAGAGTTCTTTCACCACGTCGGCATATTTCGGGTCGTTTACTAGATTGGTGTTTTCGGTTGGGTCCATTTTCGGTTCGAGGAGCATCGCGCCTGCGCCGCGGCCGTAATATTCGGCATATCTCCAGCGCTCGGTGCGGACCATGACTCCGGTAAAATTGCGGCCGTCTTCGCTCCACACGGTGTAAGCCGGGTGGTCCCAGGGCGCCGTCGGATCGTTCAAGAGTTGGGCAAAGCTCTGGCCGTCGAGTCCGGCGGGCCGTTCTAGTCCACATAGCTCGACCAGCGTCGGATATAGATCTACCATCTGCACAATACGCGGGCAGGACTGGCCATTGGCTTTTGCGCGCGGGTCGCAGATAAAAAACGGCGTGCGGGTGCCTTGTTCCCAGAGCGAGCCGGCTTTGGACCATTTGCCTTTCTCGCCGAGTTGATATCCGTGGTCGCCCCAGAAGATGATGATTGTCTTCTGGCGCAAGCCGAGTTCATCCAGGGCGGCCAGCACGCGGCTGGTGTTCCAATCGACAAACGCGGAAGCGGCGAGATAGGCGCGGATCATCTGGCGGGCTTCCTCGGGCGAGGCGTCGCGGTTGATAAAAAGGTCGGCATTTTTCGGGCGGATCGAGCCTGCCGGGAAACCGGGCGGCACTGTCGGGCGCGGCGCGAAATCGGACGGCAACGGGATCTTGTCGACATCCCACTGGTCGTAAAAACTCTGTGGCGCTTCGGGCGGACTGTGCGGCTTGACGAATCCGCAGCCGATAAAGAAAGTCTCGTTTTTATGGTCGCGGAGATATTTGATCGTGCGGTCGGCCGTTTTGTAATCTCCGTGGGTTTCGCCCATGCCTTTCAGGACGATCCAGCGGTCGGAACGCTGGGCTTTGGTGAGGTTTGGGTTATCGCCGGGCGGAGGCGAGGTTTCGTCGGGATCGACTTCCGCCACGGTTGCGTTTTTTGTATTCTTGCCGGCGCCGGCATTGGCCTGGGCCGAGACCGGCTGACCGGCGAGGGTGCGAACTGCACCGCCCTCGGTCCAGGCTTCGGTGTCGTCGATGCCGCCATGGAAGATCTTGCCAACTCGCAGGGTGACATATCCGTTGGCTTTGAAATATTTGGGCAGGCTGACGAAATCGGGATGGGCGTCGCCGAACCAAGTGCGGTTGCCCAGCACGCCGGTGTGGGCGGGCGTGCGCCCGGTGAGCATCGAACTGCGCGACGGATTGCATAGAGGATACTGGCAATAGGCGTGATCGAAACGCACCCCGGACGCGGCGAGGCGGTCGAGATTGGGGGTCTTTGCCATCGTGCTTGCATAACACCCCAGCTCGGTGCGCAGGTCGTCGGAAATGATAAATAAGACGTTCATCTTCTCTGCTGCGCGGGCCAGAGGGAGAAAAAACACAACGAAGGCGAGAGTGGAAGCGAGAATTCTCATGATCGGGACTCGATACGTTGGGCGGATATTTTGG
>PMZC01000059.1 GCA_003170555.1 Deltaproteobacteria bacterium | reverse complement strand
GTCATCACCAAGATTATATTGTAAGAGAGGAGAGCGGGCGGTGGACAACCAACGGATTCGCATCAGGCTGAAGGCGTACGATCACAAGCTGCTCGACAAGTCGGCCAGCGAGATCGCGCTCGCGGCGAAGAATACGGGCGCGAAAGTGAGCGGCCCGATTCCGTTGCCGACCAAAATCGAGAAGTTCTGCGTTTTGCGTTCGCCGCACGTCGATAAGAAGAGCCGCGAGCAATTCGAGATTCGCACGCACAAGCGGCTGATCGAAATCTTCGAGCCGACGCAGCAGACGATGGATGCGATGAACAAAGTCGAACTGTCCGCGGGCGTCGACGTGGACATCAAGCTGATTTGACGGGAGCTGAGTCATGGCGACCGGACTGTTGGGAATCAAACTGGGGATGACCCAGACCTTTGACGAAGCGGGCGTGCGTTACCCGTTGACCGTCATCGAGCTCGGGCCGTGCGTGGTGGTGCAGGTCAAGACGAAGAAGACCGACGGCTACGAAGCGATCTGTCTGGGCTTCGGCGAGCGCGACCTGCGCAAGTTCAACAAACCGCGGGCCGGCGTGTTCAAGAAGGTCTTGGGCGAAAAAACCAAGGTCGGCTTCCGCCTGCTGCGCGAAGTGAACGTGAAGAACGCGGGCGAGTACGCCGTGGGTCAGACGCTGACGGTCGAACAATACGCCGCCGGCGATTGGATCGACGTCATCGGCAAGAGCAAGGGCAAGGGCTTCGCCGGCACGATCAAGCGGCACCATTTCGCGAGCGGTCCGAAAAGTCACGGCTCGAAAAACGTACGCGAACCGGGTTCGATCGGTTGCCATACCTACCCGGCGCGCGTGTTCAAAGGCAAGCGGATGGCGGGTCACCTGGGCGCGAAGCGCATCACCGTGCAGCGCCTGAAGGTGCACCAAGTCGATCCGCAGAACAACCTGTTGTTCGTCGTTGGCGCCGTCCCGGGCCCCAAGCGGGGCATGGTGATGGTTCAGCCGAGCCTCAAGGCCTGAAAAGGGGCTGTCCGATGCTGAAGTGCGATGTGTTGAATATGCAGAACCAGAAGGTGGAGCAGGTCGACCTGCCGGAGACTCTCTTCGGGACCGAGGTCAAGGATCACCTGTTCTGGGAAGTCGTCCGCTCGCAGATGGCGTCGCGGCGCCGCGGCACGGCGTCGACGAAGGAGCGCGCGGAAGTGGCGTACTCGAGCAAGAAGCTCTATCGCCAGAAGGGCACCGGTCGAGCCCGCGCGGGCAGCCGGCGCAGCCCGGTGCGCGTCGGCGGCGGCACGATCTTCGGCCCGCATCCGCGCGACTACTCGTACCGCGTGCCGAAGAAGGTGCGGCGGGCGGCGGTGAAGAGCGCGCTGTCGATGAAGTTCGCCGAGGGCAAGCTGCTGGTGGTCGACGAACTGAAGATGCCGGAGATCAAAACCCGGGTCTTCGCCGAGTTCATGACCACGCTGGGCGTGATCTCCGGTCTGTTCGTGATCGACGGGCAGGATGACGTGCTGGAGAAAAGCGCCCGCAACATCCCGAAGGCGAAGGTGCTGCGGGTGGAAGGCCTCAACGTGTACGACATGCTGCGCTACGAGCATCTCGTGCTGACCAAGGCCGCGCTGGCCAAGATCGAAGGAGCGTTGGGCCAATGAAAGAGTCATACAAAATCATCAAGCGCCCGGTGATCACGGAAAAGGCCAACGTGGCCAAGGAAGAGCGCAACCAGGTCGTCTTCGAAGTCGCGCGTCATGCGAACAAGGTGGAGATCGCGCGGGCCATCGAAGACCTGTTCGGGGTCAAGGTGGAAAAGGTACGCACCGAGGTGCAAACCGGCAAGCGCAAACGACTGGGGCGCCATATCGGCTTCACCCAGACGTGGAAAAAAGCCGTGGTGACGCTGGGTGAAGGCGAGAAAATCGACTTCTTCGAAGGCCTGTAAGGAGAGCCGACGATGGGCACCAGGAAATACAAACCGACGAGTCCGGGCCGACGTTTCCAGACCGCCTCGACGTTCGAGGAGCTGACCAAGCACGAGCCGGAAAAGAGCCTGGTCAAGTCCTTGAAAAAATCCGGCGGCCGCAACAACACCGGCCGGACGACTTTGCGGTTCCGCGGCGGCGGCCACAAGCGGCGCTATCGGCTCATCGACTGGAAGCGCGACAAGCGGGAAATTCCGGCCAAGGTCGCGGCGATCGAGTACGATCCGAACCGCACCTCGCGCATCGCGCTGCTGCACTACAAAGACGGCGAGAAGCGCTACATCCTCTGCCCGACCGGGCTCAAGGCCGGCGACACGGTGGTGGCGAGCGAGCACGCGGATATCAAACCCGGCAACGCGATGCCGCTGCTCAACATCCCCGACGGCACTTTCGTGCACAACGTCGAGATGCGCCTGGGCAAGGGCGGCCAACTGGCCCGTAGCGCCGGCGTGTACATCCAGTTGCTCACCAAAGAAAGCGGCTACGCGCTGCTGAAAATGCCGAGCGGCGAAATGCGCAAGGTGAGCGAGCGGTGCTACGCGACGATCGGCCAGGTCGGCAACCTCGAGCATCAGTCGATCAAGATCGGCAAGGCCGGGCGCAAGCGCTGGCTGGGCCGGCGGCCGCACGTGCGCGGCACGGCGATGAACCCGGTCGATCATCCGCACGGCGGCGGCGAGGGGCGCACCAAGGGCGGCCGTCATCCGGTGACGCCGTGGGGCGTGCCGACCAAAGGTTACAAGACCCGTAAAAACCGGGCGACCGATAAATACATTGTGAAACGGCGGAAGTAGGAGAAGCCATGGCCCGTTCGCTGAAAAAAGGACCGTTCGTGGACTACCACCTGAGGGAAAAAGTCGATCGCGCTCAGGCATCGGGCTCGAAGCAGATCATCAAGACCTGGTCGCGCCGCTCGACGATTCTTCCCGAGATGGTGGGCATGACCTTCGCCGTGCACAACGGCAAGAAGTTCATTCCCGTGTACGTCACGGAAAACATGGTGGGACACAAACTCGGCGAGTTTTCTCCCACGCGGATGTTTCACGGCCATTCCGGCGACCGGAAGGCCAAGTGAGGTTGGAAGATGGACGGCACTGAAATCACCGCCCGGGGCCGCTTCCTCCGGTTCTCGCCTTTCAAGGCCCGTGTCGTGGCGGACCAGGTGAAGGGCAAGGCCGTATCCGAAGCGCTGCAGTTTCTGAGGTTTTCGCAGTTCAAGAACTGCGCGCCGATGATCCGCAAGATCATGCAATCGGCCGTGGCCAACGCCGAGGCGCGGACCGGCGTGAACGTGGACACCCTTTATGTGAAGGGCATTGTCATCGACGGCGGTCCGACCCTGAAGCGCATGCGGTTTCGCGCGCGCGGCCGGGCCGATCGCCGGTTACATCGTACGAGTCACGTGACCGTCATTCTGGATCAACGATAGCGAGGTATGCCGTGGGACAAAAGACCCATCCGACCGGCTTCCGTTTAGGCATCACCAAGGACTGGAACAGTCGTTGGTACGCCGAAGGTAAGAACTACCGGAGTTTCGTGCACGAGGATCTGAAGCTCCGTCAGTATATCAAGAAAAAGCTCGGCCACGCGTCGATCTCCCGCATCGGGATCGAGCGGCGCGCGAACAACAAGGTCGACATGACGATTCACACCGCCCGGCCCGGCATCATCATCGGCAAGAAGGGGTCGGAGGTGGAAGTCCTGAAGAAAGAATTGCAGGACATGTTCGGCCGCGAAATCTATATCAAGATTCAGGAAGTCCGCCGGGCGGACATCGACGCGCAACTGGTGGCGGAAAACGTGGCCAACCAACTGCTGCGCCGGGTGGCCTTTCGCCGCGCGATGAAGAAAGCGGTGAGCAACGCGATGAAGATGGGCGTGAAGGGCATCCGCATCGCCACGGCCGGGCGTCTCGGCGGCGCCGAGATGAGCCGCCGCGAATGGTACCGCGAAGGCCGGGTGCCGCTCCATACGCTGCGGGCGGATATCGACTACGGCTTCGCGGAAGCGAACACGACTTACGGAATCATTGGCGTGAAGGTCTGGATCTACCACGGCGACGTCATCACGTCGTGAGCGAGCGGGAGTTTTTCCATGTTGATGCCCAGCCGAACCAAGTATCGCAAGCAGCAGAAGGGCCGCCATATGCGCGGCGAAGCATACCGCGGCAGCCAACTCAACTTCGGGGAGTACGGCCTGCAGGCGTTGGACCGCGCGTTTCTGACTTCGCGGCAGATCGAAGCCGCCCGGATTGCGATCACCCGCCACGTCAAGCGCGGCGGCCGCGTGTGGATCCGCATTTTCCCGGACATCCCCCGTTCGAAGAAGCCGGCCGAAACCCGCATGGGCAAGGGCAA
>PMZC01000137.1 GCA_003170555.1 Deltaproteobacteria bacterium | reverse complement strand
GTCGTCGAGAATGATGTCGTCGTCTGCGCTGTGGTCGTCGTCACCGTTGTTGTTGCTGCTGCCGGAACAACCGACCGCCATCGCAACTACGATTGCGAGCAAGACGAACAGGAGACGCAATAGTATCTTCAGGCGCATTTACTCAATCACCTCCTTTCACCAATAGTCTTGCGCTGATGCGCATTTAAACGCTGATCATCTTTTTGCCTGTTCTCGCTCGAATAGTCAATCGGCAAAGGCTCACGCGCCGCGATCGCCGTCAAAAAGCGATCGAGCCGCCCCTGTGGATAACCTGTGAACAAATCAGGTCGAACGGGGCGGACGAAAAAACGCTTGAAAAACGCGGAGAATGCGGCCCTCCGTGGACAATGCCTTATAAATCAAGAAGATCCGCGCCAACATTCAAGGCGGATATTAACTTGCTTTGCTAACCGAAAGCATCATAAAACTATCCACACGTTGACCAACACGCGGAGGTTTCCGATGCCGGAACTGGCGGCCGTGAATGGCCGGATATCGCCGATCGACGAAGCGAAGATCAGTATCAACGACCGCGGCATGGTTTTTGGCGACGGCGTTTATGAAGTGATCGCCAGCTATCGCGGCCGGCTGTTTCTGTTCGACGAGCACTTGCGGCGTCTGCGCCGTTCGCTCGATGCGATCCGCATGGAGTATGTGGAGATCGAGCCGATCGCCGAACAGATGAACTACCTGTTTGAACGGGCCGCTCTGCCGCGCGCCAAGGTGTATCTGCAGATCACCCGCGGCACGGCGCCGCGCGACCACGCATTTCCCGTACCGACGCGGGGCCCGAACGTGATCATCACCGTGCGTGAGGTGCACGAGATCGATCAGGCGAAGCTCGACCGCGGCGTGGCGTGCATCACGCACCGCGACATTCGTTGGGGGCGGGTCGACGTCAAGACGACGAACCTGTTGCCCAATTGCCTGGCCAAACAAGCGGCGCTCGATCGCGGGTGCTTCGACGCGATCTTCGTCAGCGGCGAGGGGATCGTGCGCGAAGCGACCTCCGCCAATCTGTTCGCGGCCAAAAACGGCGGGCTTTGGACTCACCCGACCGACGAGCGGATTCTGGGCGGCATCACGCGCGCGAAGTTGATCGAACTGGCGCGGCCGAAAGGCATCGAGGTCCGCGAAGAAAAATTCGACGTCGACTTCCTGCTCGGCGCCGACGAAGTCTTCATCACCGGGACCACCACCGAGGTGCTGCCGATCATCAACGTCGACGGACGTCCGATCGGCGGCGGCAAACCCGGACCGCTGGCGCGAAGAATGCTCGCCTTACTCACTGAATGGCTGTTGATGAACGTCGATTCGTGATTCGGGAACGCGTTCGCCGGCTCATTGCTCGACAATCAAGAAGTCGATGCGCGTGTTGCGGCGACGACCCTCGGGCGTGTTGTTCGAGGCGACCGGCACGTCGGCGCCCATGCCCACCGCCACCATGCGCGACGCGTCGATGCCGCGGCTGCGCAGGTAGCTCAACACCGCCTCGGCCCGGCTCTGCGTCAGCTTCTGCGCATTAGCGACGCCGGCGGCGACGTGCCCTTCGATCTGAATCTTCACCCGCGGATACTGCTGCATGATGCTGGCCACCTGATCGAGCAGCGCTTTGTCCTGACCGGTCAGGGCGGCGCTCGACGGCCCCTGGAACACCAACGGCTGAGGCAGGACGAACAGGTCACGCAGCATGATGACGCCGTTCGGGCGGCGCGCGATCACCTCGTGGCTGACGCCGTCCGGATCGACATATACGTCGCGGGGCGGCGGCGGAGGCGGTGGCGGCGGCGCAGCGACCGCCGTGGCCTCGGCGGGCGGCGGGCCGTATTCGACCCGCGGATATGAGAACGACACCCCGATCATCCCGCGAAAAAGCGGGCTGCCGATGGCGGAAGTCAATCCGAAGCCGGCGGCGACGATGAAGTTCAAGCCGACCGGCGTAAAGAGGCGAAACCCGGCCAATGCTTCCAGCGGCGCGCCCGAGTTGACGCCGGCGATGCCGTAATCAACCGTTTTGCCGACCAACTCGCCGCTCAACGCGCACCAGTTCGCGAGCGCCACATCCACGCCGAAACCGCCGAAGAACTCCCCGCTCGGGTTGAGGTCTTTGGGCCGCCCCATGTACCGGTAGCCGGCGTTGATCACGAGGTTCACCATCGCCAGCCGTTTGTCGAGCACGATCGCGCCGGCGAGGTTGCTCGCTCCCGCGCCCAGATAGAGATCCGAGTCTCCGGTGGCGAACGAACCGATCAACATCACCGCCACACCGACCGAGTGCGGTTGGTTTTTGAGCAGGCGAATCTTGAAGCCGGCGAAAAGATCACCCGCGCCCGCGCCGGAGTCGCTGTCATTGGTCGGCAGGCCTTCGATACGCACGCGGCTCAGGTCGGCCCCGGACACCGAATTGTAACTGCCGCCGATCATGATATCGGTGACGTCGAGGAAGCCGACCGCGCCGTAAAACTGCGCGGCGGTCAGGCGATCCACCACGTTGAGCCGATGGCCGTTGTCATATTCGAAACGCAACGGCCCCGAGGCGTAGTTCACCAACATGCCCAAGACAAATTGGCCGGAAGCCAGCGGATCGCTGACGTAGAGACTGAGAAGGTTCTGCGGGCCCATCGCGGGTTGAATGTTCTGCACGTCGATGGCCCACGCCGACGAGGCGGCGACGAGGACCATCAAAACCGCGAAGAGCCGCGCGTGTTTCATCCGTGTCTCCTTGTACGACGCGCAAAACGCAGACCCAGCATCGCCATGAGCACGGCGAGCATCGGCAGGGCATTCGGCCACGACCCCTGGCCGGCGCCGACGCCGCAGCCGCCGCAGCCGTTATTCCCGTTGTGGTGTTCGCGGTCCGGGCAACAGGTAGGCAGGTTGACCAAGGTCTGCGACGAAGACTCGCCGCCATTGGCATCGAGCACGGTCAAGGTCACCGTGGCGGCGCCGTCGACGAGATAGGTATGCGACGCCGTCTGGCCCACCGCCGTGTAGCCGTCGCCGAAGTCCCAGAAATAGCGCAGGTCGCTGCCTTCCGGATCGTGCGAAGCCGAGGCGTCGAAGTCCCACGTCCGGTCGTCCGTGTCGGATTGTGCCACCTCGAACGAGGCCACCGGGGGTTTGTTGTTCAGCTTGGCGCGCGCGGTGAACTCGGTGCGCACTTCGTTGTCCTTGGGCACGGGAATCGCCATGTTCGTCGTCGCGGCCGCGCCGACCGACCCTTTGACATAGAGCACGACCTCGCCGTTCTGGCCCAGGCCGACATCGTCGATCGGCAGAATGAGGTGCTTGTTTTCGTTGACGATCTCGTAACCGGAGGGAATGCCGGCCATATAGAATTGCAGATTGACCGGCAGCGCGGTCGGCAGTCCGTTGACGACCGTAATCTGCGCCTCAGTAAACGTGCCGTCGTTGTTCGCCGGCTCGGACCAGAAATTGCCGGCCGGAATGCTTTGCCGTTCGATCGGGTTCTCGAGGTAGTTGATGCGGGTCAGATCGCGGCCCAGGGATTCGATGACGCGGTAGCCTTCGTAATCGCCCTTCCCGTTGACGCCCGCCGAGCACGTCGTGGTCTGCACGAAGGTGAGCGGCGCTTCCGCCACCAGATCGCTCACCGGCGTGTCAAAGCGGTCGGTGATCGGGTCGCCCGCCTTGAAGGTCCATGTGCCGTCGTAATGGTGGTGGCCGAGAAAAATATAGGGCACGTGGTGTTGAATCAGCAGCCCGATGAGCAGCGTGCCCGTATTGTGCTCCGGCGTCTCGTTGCTGATGTCGTCAAACGGATTCGAATCCCACGTCGATGAATCGTAGTTCCAGTACTCGGTGCCGTCGCCGTAGAACGGGTCGGTCGGGTAGGGGGCGTCCGCCGTATACGGCCCGCGCGGATCGTGATGCAGGAAAACCAGCGGCGTTTGCCCGGCCGACTGCGCTTCATCCAACTCGCGGCCGACCCAGGCGAGTTGTTCTTCGCTGAGGAAACCGCCCCAATTGTCGACCGGAGAAGCGACCACCAGCTTGCCCGACTCGCGGCGCAGCGGCGTGCCGTCGTAGCTGTTGAGCATGACAAAGCGGAAGTCGCCGATATCGAAGCTGTAGTACTGCGGGCCGATATTGCGCGAGTAATATTCGAGACCGTCCTGCTTGACCTGGTTGGCGAAGTCCCACCACGCGTAGCCGTCGTGGTTGCCCGGCACCATGAAGAGCGGAACGTGAGTCTCTTCGATAATGCGATACGCCGACGCCAGATCGCCCGGTTCGTCGACGCCGTAGATCAGGTCGCCGGTGAACAGCGCGAAGTCGGGGTTCAGCAGCGCGAACTCGCGGTCGATTTCGTTGTGCAAAATCGCTTCGCTGTTGCGCAACTGGCCGTAGCCCGGGTAGTCGAAGTTGTTCAACTGATTCGACGGGCTGTTGCTCGAAATGTCATGCGGTTGTGAATCGGTGAAGTGAATGAACGTCATCGAGCTCCCGAGGTTCTTCTTGACCTTCACGCACCCGGGCTGCACGTCGGTGAACGACGTGGTGACCACCATCAGGGCGTAAAGGTCCTCGGGAATGCCGTCGGGGATCGCGCAGGTCAACTGATAAGTCAGCGTCGGCGCGTCGAAGATGACCTCGGTGACGGTGAGGTCGTAATTCTGCGCTACCGGCTGGCCGACCGTGGCGTAATTGTCGCTCGGATTCTGGAACTGGGTGGTCAGACGAATCTGCCATTGCGCGGGGTCGAGAAAGATTTCCGGGTTGTCGAACTTGACGAACACCCGCAAACCGTCGCCCGGTTCGACGAACGCCGGGAACCCGAGCACCGGATAGATGAGATACGCGATCCGTCGGGGAATCGGGTCGGTGCTGTTGGGCGTGAGCGACGAGTAATACAGCCCCGGAGTGTTGTGGATGTTGTACGGCCAACCCATCAGGCTGCTCAAGCTGTCGGCATGAGCGGAGACCGTCAACAGCAAAAAGATCGCCAAAAAGAAGACCGACCGCCATTTCTCGGAGTCACGCATGAGAACCCCACTCGTTGCAATGGTTCAAGATAACACAAAATTGTGTCAACGAAGTATAAATGGGTCATTAGCGAAGTGTCAAGTCAGCCGTCGTATCCGCGGCGGCTTTCGACCGATCAGGATCATCCGCAATTGAGCACCGGCGGCGGAAACGCACATCGTCGGCGGCGCGATTGAAGTTCTCTCGGCTCTGGTCTTCGCCCAAACGGGCTTGACAAAGCTGGGTAATTCGATTATCAATCACGCCCTCTAATGCCGCATCGGCAGGAGGAAAGTTTATGTACGCGGTGATTGAAGCCGGCGGGCAGCAGTTCAAGGTCCAGGAAGGCGAAATGCTGCGTGTCGAGAAGCTGGATGGTGAGGTCGGCGCGCGAGTGGAAATCGACAAAGTGCTGTTCGTGCGCACCGATACGGTGGTCAAGATCGGCGCTCCGTATGTGCAGGGCGCGAAGGTGATCGGCGAAATCGTGGCCCAGGAACTGGGCGACAAGGTGATCGTCTTCAAGTTCAAGCGGCGCAAGGGCTACCACAAGAAGCGCGGCCACCGGCAGCACTACACGAAGCTGAAGATTTCCCAGATCATGGTTTGAGAGAGGAGCGGCGTTATGGCGCACAAAAAAGCAGGCGGCAGCAACCGGAACAACCGCGACAGCCAGGGTCGGCGCTACGGCGTGAAGGCTTACGACGGCGAACTCATCACCGGCGGCAGCATCATTATCCGCCAACTCGGCACGCTGATTCACCCGGGGCAGAACGTGGGCATGGGCCGCGACTACAGCTTGTTCGCCAAAGTCGACGGCCGCGTGAAGTTCACCCATTGGGGCAAAGAACGCAAACGCGTGCATATCATTCCGGTCGAAACAAAAGCCGAGGAAACTCCGGCCAACTGACCATCAAGCGAATCTACCTGGGCCGTCTCGTAAGGGACGGCCTTTTCATCTCCGCACCAGTCGTTGATAATCAACATCAAGACTGATTTCGAATCGATCATACCGGCATGAAGTTTGTCGACGAAGCAAGAATATTGGTGGCCTCCGGCGCGGGCGGCAGAGGCTGCGTCAGCTTTCGGCGCGAGAAGTACATCCCGCGTGGCGGACCCGACGGCGGCGACGGCGGCGACGGCGGCAATGTTATCCTCGTGGCGGACTTGCACAAAAACACGCTGCTCGACCTCGTCTACAAGCCGCACTTTCGCGCGCAGCGCGGCGCGCACGGCAAGGGCAAAGACCAACACGGCCGCGGCGCCGCCGATCTGAGCATTCACGTGCCGGCGGGGCTGGTGGTCTTCGACGCCGACACCGGCGATCTGCTGGTTGACCTCGATACGCCCGGCGCCGAATGGGTGGCCGCGCGCGGCGGACGGGGCGGGAAGGGCAACGCCCGTTTCATGACCAACGCCAACAAGGCGCCCACCTTCGCTGAGGAAGGCGCCCCGGGTGAGCAGCGCTGGCTGCGGCTGGTGCTCAAGACGCTGGCGGATGTCGGCTTGCTGGGGCTTCCCTCGGTCGGTAAGTCGACGCTGATTTCCCGCATCACCGCGGCGCACCCGAAGATCGCCGCGTATCCGTTCACCACGCTGTACCCGAACCTCGGCGCCGTCGCACAAGACACGGAGCACCGTTACGTCGTCGCCGACCTGCCCGGCATCGTCGAAGGCGCCAGTCACGGCGCGGGGCTGGGCCTGCGCTTCCTACGGCATATCGAGCGCACGCGCCTGCTGGTTCATCTGCTCGACCTCGACCCGCAAAACGGCCGCGATCCGCTGGCTGATTTCGACGTCATCGTCGCGGAACTCGCCGCTTACAGCGATGAGCTCGCGCAACGCGAGCAGATCGTCGTGGCCAACAAAATCGACCTGCCCGCAGCGCGCGAGAGGCTGACCGAATTACGCCCGCAGTTCGCCGAGCGCGGCGTACGGCTGCTGGCGATCAGCTCGTTGACCGGCGAGGGAATTGACGTTTTACTCGCGGAGATCGACAAACGGCTGCGAAGACTGAAGCGGTCTTCGCCCAAGAGGTGACCATGCGCTACGCGGTCATCATGGCGGGCGGCACCGGCACACGCTTTTGGCCGGAGAGCCGCAAGGCGTTGCCCAAGCAATTGCTGCGGCTCGGGAGCACGCAGTCGCTGTTGGAGCGCACGGTGCGGCGCATCGAACCGCTCATTCCGGTCGAGCGAATGTTGCTGGTGACGGGGGACGCCTTGGTCGATTGCATTCACGAGCACGTGCCCGGTCTTCCCGCCCAGAACCTGCTGACCGAACCGCTGCGACGCAACACCGGACCGTGCATGGCCCTGGCCGCCAAGGTTCTGCTCGACCGCGACCCCGACGCCGTGCTCGCGGCTTTGAGCGCCGATCATCTGATTCAACGCGAACCGCTGTTCCGCGAAATCGTCGACGCGGCGATGACGATGGCGGCCGAGCGCGACGTGCTGATCACCTTGGGCATCACGCCGTCGTATCCCGAAACCGGCTACGGCTATATCGAAAAGGGCAACCTCAAAACTGCCATCAACGGCGAAAAAATCTATGCAGTAAAATCCGTCCGGGAAAAACCCCCGCTCAAACAGGCGAAGGCGTTCTTGAAAAAAGGAGGCTTTTACTGGAACAG
>PMZC01000339.1 GCA_003170555.1 Deltaproteobacteria bacterium | reverse complement strand
GCAACCACAAGAGTTGCCCCTACAAAGCACCGCCTTCGCCTCGCGGCGAAGACTATGGCACAGAGCCACTCCGCACTCGACTCAGCGGCTCATCTTGCGAAAACGCAGCGTCGCGAGGGTGAACACGGTGATGCCCAGGGCCAGCAGCGCGCCGAATTGCGGGGCGAGGATGTCGAAGTCGTTGCCCTTGAGCACGATGCCGCGCACGATGATCAGGAAGTAGCGCAGCGGATTGAGGTAGGTGAGGTATTGCACCGCCTCGGGCATGTTGGCGATGGGAAACATGAAGCCCGAAATGGTGATCGCCGGCATCATGACCAGAAACGCGACGAAGATGGCCTGCTGCTGCGTGTTGGCCAGCGTCGAAACGTACAGCCCGAGGCCGAGCGTGGTGAACAGGAAGATGATCGCGGCCGAATACAGCAGCCACAACGAGCCGACCACCGGAATATGAAAGTGCCCGACGCCGACGATGAGAATCAGCGTCACGTCGATCAGCCCGATCGTGGCGAACGGCAGCATCTTGCCCGCGATCAGTTGCCATGGCTTGACCGGCGTGACGATGATCTGCTCGATGGTGCCGATCTCACGTTCGCGCGTGATGGCCATGCCGGTCAGGATCATGGTGACGATCATCAGGATCATCGCCAGCACGCCGGGCACCATGTAGTAGCTCGACTTGAGCTCCGGGTTATAACGGAAACGCGTTTCGGCCGTGGTCACCGGGTTGGGTCTCATGCCGCTGCCGGTCAGCGCGGTGAGCATCGACATCCGCACGCTGATCTGGTCCTGCGTGTACGTGGCGAGAATCTTGCCGAGGTAGCCCATGCCGACCGTGGCCGAATTCGATTCCGCGCCGTCGAGCAGCACCTGCAGCGGCGCGGTTTGGCCGCGCTCCAGATCTTTGGCGAAGTCGCGCGGAATGACCAGCACCATGTCGGCGCGGCCGTGGACGAGCACGCCTTCGATATCGCTTTGCGAATCGACGGCGCCGACGTCGGTGAAGTACCCCGAATGGAAGATCGCGCGCTGCAGGTCGCGTCCGGCTTTGCTGTGGTCGAGGTCCATCACCGCCACGGTGATGTTCTTCACGTCGGTCGTCACCGCGTAGCCGAAGAGCAGCAGTTGCAGCAGCGGCCCCACGAAAATGATGAACACCATGCGCCGGTCGCGGAAGGCTTGAATGAGTTCCTTGCGCGTGATGTACAAAATGCGCCACATGCTACGACTCCAGCTTCTTGTGGAAGCGCAGCACCGACATCGTCAGCAGGATCACGCCCAGCACGAGCAGAAAGGCCGTGGGCCGCACGAGGTCGGACGCGGGTTGGTCTTTGAGCATGATGCCGCGGCAAATCTGGATGAAGTAGCGCGCCGGGAAAACGTAAGTGATCGGCTGCAGCCAGTCGGGCATGGACTTGATGGGGAACATGAAACCCGACAGCAGATAGCTGGGCAGCATGGTGGACAGCACGACGATCTGATTGGCGAAGAGCTGGTTGCTCGCGATGACGCTGGCCAGCAGCCCGATGCCCAGCCCGGCGAAGGCGAAGATCAGCGCCGTGCCCGCGAACAGCGGCAGGCTGCCGTTGAACGGCATCCCGAAGACGAACACGCCCAACCCCGCGACCAGCACGCAGTCGACCAGCGAGATGGTCAGGTACGGAATGACCTTGCCGATCAGAATCTCATAGCGCCGCACCGGCGTGGCGATCAGCCCTTCCAGGCTGCCCATCTCGCGTTCGCGCACGATGGTGAGGCTGGTCAGCAGCGCCGACATGACCATCATGATCACCGCGACCAGGCCGGGGATGATGGTGTGCGAGCTCTTCAGTTCGGGGTTGAACCAGATGCGCACGCGGCCGTCGATCGGCGGCAGGCCGCGCGCCGGCAGGCCGAAACGCGCCAGCGCCCCGCTCACCTGTTCCAGATTGATGCCGGCCAGCAGCGCGTCGACGTACCCCGCGGCGATGGTGGCGGTGTTCGACTCGGAGCCGTCGAAAACGATCTGCACCTTCTCACCGCGCATCGTTTCGAGGTTCTTCGCGTAGTCCTTGGGAATCGCCAGCGCGATCTGCGCCCGGCCGGCGTCGAGCAACGCGCCGAGTTGGTCCGGATGATCGCGCGTCGCGACCAGCACAAAATAGCCGCTGGCCGTGAAGCGGCGAACCAGTTCGCGGCTGGCTTTCGTCTGGTCTTCGTCGGCGACGGCCAGCTTCAAATCGCGGATGTCGAAAGTGATGGCGTAGCCGAAGAGCAGGATCATGATCATCGGCACGACGAATCCGGCGGCCAGCGTGCGCCAGTCGCGCAGAATGTGCAGCGTCTCCTTGCGGGCGATGGCCGGAATGCGGCTGCGGATCATCGCGCCCGACCTCCTTCGCGGAAGATGCGCTCGTCCTCGCGCTCGATGAGGTGAATGAACGCGTCTTCCAGGCCCGCGCGAATCGGCCGGGCGGTCGCGCCGCCCAGGCCCGCGTGCGCGAGCGTTTCCTCCACGTGCGCGGCGGCGCCGCTTTTCTGTTCGACCAGCACGTGACTGACCAGGCCGAAGATCGTCGCGCGCTGCACGCCGGGCGCGCCCCGCAAAGCCGCGACCACCTGCCCGGGCGGCGGCCCGTCCACCTCAACCATCGTGCCGGCCAGCACCTGCGTCACCAATTCGCGCGGCGCGGCCTCGGCGATCTTGCGGCCGGAGTAGATCAGCACCAGCCGGTCGCAGTGCTCCGCTTCGTCCATGTAGTGCGTGGTGACGAAGACGGTCACACCCGCGCGGCGCAGCTCGGCGATCAGGGCCCAGAACGCGCGGCGGCTGCCCGGGTCGACGCCGGCCGTCGGTTCGTCCAGAAACACGAGCCGCGGTTCGTGCATAATGGCCGCGCCCAGCGCGAGCCGCTGTTTGACGCCGCCGGACAACTCGCTGGTCAGCCGGTGCTCGGCGCCGACCAGCCCCGCCATCCGCAGCGCGAAGTCGAGCCGCGCGGCGCGCTTCCGGCGCGGGATGCCGTAGATGCCCGCGTAAAACGACAGGTTCTGGATTACGGTCAGATCGTTGTAGAGCGAAAACTTCTGGCTCATGTAGCCGATGCGCTCTTTGATCTTTTCCGGCTCGCGCGCCAGATCGAAACCGAGCACGGTCGCGCGGCCTTCGGTCGGCATGAGCAGGCCGCAGAACATGCGGATGGTCGTCGTCTTGCCCGCGCCGTTCGGGCCGAGAAAACCGAAGACCGAACCTTCCTGCACTTCGAGCGAAAGGTGATCGACGGCGGTGAAGTCGCCGAAGCGTTTGACCATATTCTCGGCGTGCACCGCGATCATGCCGCCTGCTCCACCGCCGCGAGAAAGACATCCTCGAACGACGGCCGGACCTTTTCGACCGAGGTGAACTTCAGCCCATGTCCGCCCAGCGCCTCGCGGATGCGGCGATCGTTCGCGGGGTCGGGCGTCAGCGCGACTTTGAGCACCACGCCGGTCGGGTAGCAGCGCCGCACGCCCGGCATCGCGACCAGGATTTGCTGCGCGGCCTCGGCGTCGTCGAGCTGCACTTCGAACAGCTCTTCGTGGAAGCGCGCGAGGATCGCCCGTGGCGCGTCGCTTTCCAGCAGCCGGCCCTGGTGCATCAGCGCGACGTGGTGGCAGCGCTCGGCCTCGTCCATGTACGGCGTGCAGATTACGATGCCCACGCCTTCCGCGGCGAAGGTGTACAGAATGTCCCACAACTCGCGGCGTGAGAGCGGGTCGACGCCGGTGGTCGGCTCGTCGAGCAAGAGCAGCTTCGGGGTGTGGATCATGTTGCACGACAGCGCGAGCTTCTTGTACATGCCGCCCGACAGCTTGCCCGCCGGCCGCTTCTTGTACGGTTCGAGGCGCGAAAAACGATAGAGGCGTTCGAGCCGTTCCCGCCGCTCGCGCTTGGGGACGAAATACATGTCGGCGAAGAATTTCAGGTTCTCCGCGACGGTCAGATCGCCGTAGAGGCTGTACTGCTGCGGCATGTAGCCCAGCCGTTCGCGCACTTCCTCGGGACGCTTGGCGACGTCGAGGCCGTCGACCACGATGCGGCCTTCGTCCGGATCGAGCACGCCGACCAGCAGCCGCAGCGCGGTCGATTTGCCCGCGCCGTCCGGCCCGACCAGGCCGAAGATTTCGCCCGGCTCGACGTGCAGCGAAAGGTGATCGACCGCCGTCAGCTCGTCGAAGCGTTTGACCAGCCCGTCGGCTTCCAACAGCGCCACGTCTACCTCGCCAAGAAGCGCGCGTCGACCGGCATGCCGATCTTGAGCACGCCGTCGGGGTTGGGCACGCGCACGGTCACCGCGTAAACCAGGCGCACGCGTTCGTCGCGCGTCTGCACGTTCTTCGGCGTGAATTCGGCCTGGTCGGAAATTTTCGAAATCGCGCCGATGAACGGCCGGTTGGGAAAGCTGTCGGTGAGCATCTCGACCCGCTGGCCGAGTTTGATCTTGCCCACCAGCGGACCGGGCACGTAGATCTTCACTTCGAGCGTCGAGAGGTCGGCCAGGGTCAGCAGCGCCGAACCCGGAAACACGGTCTCGCCCGGCAGCACGTGGCGGCGCAGCACGACGCCGTTGAGCGGCGAGACGATGCGCGTGTAGCCGAGCTGCGTTTCCGCCAGCTTGACCACCGTGCGCGCCTGGTTGACCTGGTGGCCGATCACCTGCCGCTGCGCATCGAGCGTCGAGCGTTGCGTGGTCAGCATATCGAGCTGCGCCTGCGTCGCCGAACCGGACTCCAGCAGCTTCTTGACGCGGTCGAGGTTGACGTCGACGCCCTGCGCGCCGGCGTCGACCACCGCGTCCTGGCTCGCCGCCGTGCCGACCGTCGCCCGCGCCTGGCTGACCTGCGCGGCGTAGATCGAATCGTCGATCCGCACCAGCAGCTTGTCTTTGTCGACCTTGTCGCCTTCGTCGACGGTCAACTCGACGACGCGGCCGGCGAGTTGGGCGCTGATCAGCACTTCATCCGCTTCGATGGTGCCGTAGTAAGTCGGCTCGGCCTTCGCCGCTTCGCGCTGCTGATAGGCGCGATAACCGAAGTAGCCCGCAATGGCCAGCACGATGAGAATGGGAATCAACCGCTTCATGATCTCAACCTCCGATCGCCGCTTGATCGCCGGTCGCGGCCGCGAGCCGCACCCGCGCGACGCGGTAGTCGTAAAGCGCTTTCAAATACGCCACGTGCGCGCCGGTCGCCGCCAGTTGCGCGTCGATGACCTCGAGGCTGGTCACCGCGCCGGCCTGGTAGCTTTTCTCGGCGATGGCGACCATCTGCTTGGCGCGCTCCAGATTGGCGCACGTCGATTGCATGCGCACGTCGGCTTCGCGCAGGGCGAGCACCGCCGTATGCACCTCGGTGAAGATATCGGCCTGCACCTGCGCCTGGTTGTGCGTCGCCGTTTCGGCCATCGCGCGGGCGCGCCGCATCGAATGATAGTTTTGCAGGCCGTCGAAAATGGGAATGCGAATGCCGACGCCCACCGTCCAGTTCGATTCCCATTGGTCGAGCGAGTAATACGGCCGCTGGTAGGAATACGACGCGTTGAGCATCACCGCCGGCAGCATCGCGCCGCGATAGGCCAGCGCCTGGTGCTCGGCGGCCTGCCGCGCCACGGCGTAAGCGGTCAGTTCCGGCCGCGTCTGCTGGGCGCGTTCGAGCGCGGCGTTTTCGTCGACCGGCGTCGGCGTCGTTTCCAAATCGCCGGTGACGTGCAGCGGCGCGTCGGACCCCAGACCCATCGCCCGGCGCAGTCCGGTGCGCGCCGTTTCCACGTTCTTGTCGGCTTCGGTCACCTGCGGTTCGAGGTTCGCCACGTCGACCTGCGCCCGCAGCAGTTCGAAGCGCGTCGCCGCGCCGGCGTCGTAACGATGGGTGACCTGCGTCAGGTGCGCCTGGGAGGTGGCCAACGCCTCGCGCTGCGCCTGGGCCACGCTTTGGGTCATCAACACGCCGAGAAACGCCTCGGCCGTCATCTGCGACACGCGCAGGCGAATGGCGTCCACCCGGTGCTCGCCGGCCTCGAGTTGATCGCTGACGGCGCGGTACGAGTAGTACACCTGGCCCGAGGCGAACAACAACTGACTGAAGTCGACCTCCAGCCGCGTGTTGTCGTGGGCGCCGAGCGGAAATTTCTTGTGGATCGCAATCGGCGGCGCGATCGGCAGCGGCTGCATCTCCATGTTCACTTCCATCTCGGGCACGTTGCTGATGTAGGTGTAGCCGCCCAGCGCCGTCAGATTGGGCAGGAAGTGCGCGAAGACTTCGCCCTCCGCCTCGTGCCCCTCGACGAGCTGCGCCTCGGCCGTTTGCAGATCGGGGTTGTGCATTTGCGCGTAGTCGAGGGCCGCCGGCAGCGTCCACGGCCCGGCGTCTTGCGCGGCGGCCGGCGCCGCGAGCCACAGCAGCGCGATCAGCCCCGCGCTAGCGAGCAGCTTTGGTCGACTTTTCATGTCTGCGCTCCTTGGTCGGCGGCAGCAACAAGCCGCCGGTCACGATCTTCTGAAACGTCATCGCCGTTTGTTGCATCGTCAAACCCACCGAGGCCACCAGGTTCGGGTTGGCGAACGACTGCAAGACGCCCTGAAACACCTTGCCGAACACCTCCGGGTCGATGTCGGGCCGCACGCTGCCCTCGGCTTGTCCGCGCCGCAGCAGCCCCGTCAGGCGCCGCACGATCTCGCTGCGGAATTGCTCGATGTCGTCCCACACGTCCGGCATGAGATTCTGGATATCGGTCATGAATTGCAGCGAAACCTGCTGGAACAGGCCGTTGATCAGCAAATCGAAGTGGCGATGAAACACCTCTTCGACCGGCCGATCGGACTCGAGGTTCTCGACGATCGCCTCGCGCGCCGGCGCGAGTTTTTCCAGCGCCACGGCGATCACCAATTCGTCGCGATTGACGAAATGGGCGTAGAAGGTGCGCTTGCTCATCGCCAGCCCGGCGCACAACTCCTCGACCGTCACCTTGCGGAAACCGCGCTCGAGAAACACGCGCGCGGCGTAGGCCGTGAGGCGGCGGCGGGTCTTGTCGTCCGGGGGTTTGGCGACGGGGACTTTGCTTTTCTTGGCCATCGCAGTTTCCTTTGAAAACGATTGTTGCCAAAAACGTTTATATCGTATCCAACGTTTTGATTGGTGTCAAGGGCAAAGAAACCGCGGCCGACGGGCCTTTTTGCTTCGGCGTTTTTTTACGTTATTCTACACATTGCTGGTCCGTCGCCGGATCCACGCCGCGCGAACGGGCCAACCCGGAGGATCGCCATGAAACCAGCTTGCTATTCCCTGCTCGGTCTGCTGCTCCTGTTGGCCGTACTGCTGCTGTCTCCCGCGTGCGGCGGCGGCGGTGATGACGATGCCACCGACGACGACGCGGTTGACGACGACAGCGACGATGATGCGACCGACGACGATCTCGTCGACGACGATGCGACGGACGACGACACGGCCGACGACGACGCCTTTGGCGAAATCGCGTTCATCGAGCAAACCGACGCGGGCATGAAGCTGGCGCTGGTCACCACGCCGCTGGGCGCCGTGACGTTGTTGGTCGACATCGAAAATCATCTCAACGTCTACCCGGCGATCAGCCCGGACGGCGCGACCGTCGCCTTCGGTTCGAATTTGTACGACCCGAACCCCGGCGTGAATTTCGCGACGATGCTCTACACCATCCCCGTCGGCGGCGGCGATCCGCAGCGCCTGACCACGGACAATTGGCAAGAGGTGACCGAAACCCAGCCGGTTTTTTCGCCCGACGGCGCGCGCATCGCATACGTACGCAGCGACTCGCAAAACGAGCCGACCTTCGTCGACCGCATCTGGTTCACCTTCGCCGACGGCTCGGGCGAGTACTCGCTGTACACCGACACGGAGGTGCGCAACGACTGGGATCCGGATTACTCGCCGGACGGCCAGACGCTGGTCTACGTTTCGGACGGCGATGTGGGCTGCGGCGACCTCTATCTCGCCGACCTCTCGACGCCGCCGTTCACGCGGCAACGCCTGACGACGTCCGATCCGTTGACGGTGGAAAGCAACAGCGGGCCGTTCTTCGACGCGACCGGCCAGTGGATCTATTTCCAGTCGGTCCGTGATGACAGCGTCGGCCTGTACAAGGTGGCCGTCACCGGCGGCGATCCGGAACTGGTGTGGGACATCGGGTACTCCGACGCCGGCCCGAACGCCGGCATGTACGCGTATTCGCAATTTCGCCCGACGCCCGACCGCCTGAGCCTGGTGGGCAGCGGTGCCGCCGACGGCACGGACGAACTTTTCATTTGGACGACGATCGACCCGCTCGCCGACCCGCTCGCGGTCACCGGCGCGAACCTCGACGCGGTTGATCCGTATTGGTGGAGACCGGCGGCCAAACGATAGTCGAATGGATTTGTGCCATAGTTTTGGCCTCGTCGTTTTTCGACGAGGTCAAAGCTGTGCTGGGATGACGTCCGCCCTCAGACAGCACTGGCAAACTGCGCGAAGCGCTCCGTGTGCCAGTGGCACCCAGCAAATGGCCTCGCCACTCCGCACTCCGCACTCCGCACTCCGCACTCTGCACTCCAAAATGAATCGCCATTCATTTTCCGCTTGTGAAAGGCGGGCGAAGATGGTATACAGAAAATCCTTTTTGAAACGCCCCGCAGAGTCATCAGATCGTTGCGGCGTCTCGCGGCGGCGGCGTCCCGCATCTGGGGTTGCTTGAGGTTATTTTATGGGCGGTATTCTGGCCGTGGCCAACCAGAAAGGCGGCGTGGGCAAGACCACGACCGCGGTCAATCTGGCGGCCGCCGTCGCCCTGGCCGGACATCGCGTGCTGCTGGTCGATCTCGATCCGCAGGGCAACGCGACCAGCGGCCTGGGCGTCGCGCGCCACGAGCTCGAACGCCACGTTTATCATCTACTGATGGGCGGCGCGGCGCTCGACGATATCCTGCGCCCCACCGCGGTCGAAAACCTGGCCATTCTGCCCGCGGCGCGCGATCTGACCGGCGCGGAAATCGAACTCGCGGAAATGGCGGAGTGGGAATACGCGCTGGCCGACAAGCTGCGTCCGGCGGCGGCGCGCTTCGAGGTCATCTTCATCGACTGCCCGCCGAGCCTGGGCCGCCTGACGGTCAACGCGATGGTCGCGGCCGATGGCGTGCTCGTGCCGCTGCAAACCGAGTACTACGCGATGGAGGGCCTGACCGAATTGCTGGCCACCGTCGATTCGATCCGCGCGGGCCTGAACCCGAACCTGACGCTGGCCGGCATCGTGCTGACGATGTACGACGGGCGCACCAACCTCGCGCGCGACGTCGAGCAGGAAATCCGCCGCCACTTCGGCGAACTGGTATTCAAGACGGTGGTGCCGCGCAGCGTGCGGTTGGCCGAGGCGCCGAGCCACGGGTTGCCGGTAATGTTGTATGATGGCCGCTCACAAGGCGCGGAAGCGTATCTCGAATTGTCGCGCGAGCTGTTGCGCCGCTACCGCTTCAGCCCGCCGGAGTCCGCGCATCAGACCGAGAACAGCGGAGCGGCCACATGACGGCCAAGCATCACGGACTGGGCAAGGGCTTCGGGGCGCTGGTCGACTCGCAGCGCGCGCGGCCGGTCGCGGCCCGGCCCAAGAAGGGCGAACTGTTTGTCTGCGCGATCCGGCGCATTCATCCCAATCCGCGCCAGCCGCGCCAACGCTTCGATGAGGCGGCGCTGCAAACGCTCGCGGCCAGCATCGCCCGCGACGGCCTGCTGCAGCCGTTGGCCGTGCGGCCGAAGCCCGGCGGCGACGACTACGAACTGATCGCCGGCGAGCGGCGGCTGCGTGCGGCGAAGGCGGCGGGGCTGGCGGAAGTGCCGTGCGTGCTGATCGAAACCGACGACGAAGGGCTCGGCGTTTTGTCGCTGATCGAGAACCTGATGCGCGAAGACCTGAACCCGCTCGACGAAGCCGAGGCGTATCAGCGTCTGACCGACGAATTCGATTTGACGCAGGAACGGATCGCCGAACGCGTCGGCAAGAGCCGCGTGCACGTGACCAACACCATTCGCCTGCTCGGGCTGCCGGAAGTCGTGCGCGCTTACCTCGCCGCGGGCGAACTGACCGCCGGCCACGGCCGCGCGATTCTCGGGCTCGAAGTCGAGGCCGAGCGCATCGCCGTCGCGCGCGCCGCGATCGAAAAAGGTTTGTCCGTTCGCGAGACCGAAGCGCTGGTGCAACACGCCGCGCGCTTGTTGCGCCGGGCCAAGGCGAACAAAGGGGCCGCGCCGAAGGAGCATCCGTATGCAAACCTGGCCGACGATCTGCGCACGCGCCTGGCGACCAAGGTGCGGTTCACCGGCGGCAAGAAACGCGGGACGATCGAGATTCACTATTTCTCGGAGGAGGAGTTAACCCGGCTGATCGACTTGCTGCTGCATTGACGCAATGCGCAATGCGGCTTGACATTCGCGGCCGTATGAGCTACCCAAAGGCGGCCGCAAACAGGGGGAAGAGATGCTGGGACGTAAAGACCGGGCGGATTTTGCCATCGAACCGCAGTTCGTGGCCGGCCCGCAGTCCAAGGAGGCGCCAAGAATGATGGACGATAAAGATCTGGGGACGAAGCAGCCGAACACTTTCATCGGCAAAGGCAGCGAGTTCGTGGGGAAGCTGACCTTCGACGGCACCGTCCGCATCGACGGCAAAGTCGACGGTGAGATCTTCTCCCGCGGCACGTTGAACGTCGGGCCGGGTGCGGACGTGTCGTGCAAGATTCAGGTCGACACGGTCATCCTGTCCGGCACGGTGCGGGGCAATATCTCGGCGGCCAAGAAAATCGAGATGCGGGCGCCGGGCAAGCTCTACGGCAATATCAAGACGCCGACCCTGATGGTGGAAGAAGGCGTCATTTTCGAGGGCAACTGCAAGATGGAAGCTCTCGAAGGCGAGAAGGCCACGCCCGAGCTGAAGCTCCGCCAGAGCGAACCCCGAATCTCCTCGCCGGAAAAAGACGAGGACTAAAGCGAGCGACGACGCGGGAAGTGACCGACGCGGAATAAACCAGGCGGCGGGGGCCGCCGCCGGGTAGTCGGATAGCGATTGAGAAAAATCTTTTTCATCACCCCGTGGGCGCTCGCGTCGAGCGCCGCCGCCGTCTGGGCGTCGATCTCGCCTGGAGCAACGCCCGTGGCGCGCCACGGCGGGCCNNTGGGGAGCGCCGCCTTGGGCGGCGTCGCTGTTTGTGGGGCGGTTGGCGATTTTCACAACGTCCGTTTTTCCCGCCCGCGGCGTTGTGACGCGCGGCCGGTTTTCACCGCCGCCGGAAGGATCGTGACCGATGGACAAGATGACCCTGACCTGGACGCTCGTCGCGCAACTCATCCTGCTCCTGTGCGCGATGGCGGTCCTCACCCGCTTCCTCTTCCGGCCGATGCTGGCGGTCTTCGAGAAACGCCGCCAGGCGATGGAGGGGCCGAAGGAGACGGCGGTCTCCTTGCAGCAGGAAGCCGAACGGGCAAAGGCGGCGGTCGAGGATATGACGCGCCGCACGCGCGCCGCGGCCGAAAAGACCCGCGGCGATCTGTTGGGCGGCGCCCAATCCGAGGAACGGCAGGTGGTGGGCGAAGCGCGCCGGCAGGCCGAGGCGGTGCGGATCGCCGCAACCCGGGAACTCGACGACGTCGCGAAGCGCGCCCGCGCACGCCTGCAGGCCGAAGCCGAAAATCTGGCCGAGCAACTGTCGGTCCGACTGCTCCGCGACTAAGGTGACGCGATGAAGAAATATGCCCCGCTGTTGTCGCTGTTGTTGCTGCTCGTCGCCACGCCGGTCCTCGCCGCGGAAGAAGGCGGCTCGTTTTTCGCCCGGAACAAGACGTGGATCGAACTGGCCGTCAGCGTCATCAACTTCGCCGTCTTCGCCTGGCTGCTCGTGCACTACGGCGGACCGGCGCTGAAACGACACTTCGCCAACCAGGCGCGCGAGTACCAGGAGAAAGTCCGCGAGGCGAACGTGCTGCTGGCCGACGCCCAGCGCCTGCACGCCGAGTGGGAGACGCGACGCCAGGGCCTGGAAGACGAGGCCCGCCGCATTCAGCAGGACGTGCAGCGGCTGGCCGAAGCGCAAGCCGCCGAAATTCTGGAGAACGCGAAAACGCAGGCCGCCCGCCTGATCGCCGACGCGGAAAGCACGGCGGCCAACGAGCTGGTGCGCACGAAAGACGAACTGCGCCGCGAGCTGGTCGAGGCGCTGCTGGCCAAGACGGAAGATCGACTGCATACGCGCCTGGACGCTTCGAACCAGCGCGCGTTGATCGATGAAGCATTGCGAAAACTGGAGGCGACCGAATGAGAGGCAGCGTGCTGGGACGCCGGTATGCCGCGGCCCTGCTCGACCTGGGCGTCAGCGACGGCCGCGCCGAGCCGTACGGCGAGCAGCTTCACGCCGCGACCGACGCGCTGGTCGGCGCCGGCGCGCTCAAGGTGCTGGCGAGCCCGCTCTTCGACGCCCAGGCCAAGGCGGGCCTGCTCGACACGGTGGAGCGCGAACTGCAGTTGACCAAACCGGTGGCCAACCTGCTGCGGCTTCTGCTGGACAAACGGCGCATCAAGCTGTTGCCGGAAGTGAACGAAAGCTACCGCGAGCTGCTCGACCGCCACGCCGGACGCACGCGCGCGGTGGCGATCGCGGCGGCGCCGCTGGACAGCGCGGTGCTCGGCCGGTTGCGGATGATCCTGCAGATGAAGATCGGGAAAAAGGTGGAGTTGACCGCGCGCACCGATGCGTCGGTGATCGGTGGTTTGCGGGTGGAAGTCGGGGCGAAAGTCTACGACGCGACGGTGGCCAACCATTTGGCGCGGCTGCGCGAGCGTCTCAACAAAGTTTGATCGAGGTTGATCGATGGAAATCAAAGCGGAAGAAATCAGTAAAATCATTTCCAAGCAGATCGCCGATTACGGCAAGGAGATGGAGGTCGCCGAAACCGGCGTGGTCCTTTCCGTCGGCGACGGCATCGCCCGTTTGCACGGGCTGGAAAACGTCATGGCCGGCGAGCTGCTCGAATTCCCCGGCGAGGTCGCGGGCATGACGTTGAACCTCGAAGAAGACAACGTCGGCGCGGTCATCTTCGGCGAATCCACCGAAATCAAGGAAGGCATGATCGTCAAGCGCACCGGCCGCATCGTCGAGGTGCCGGTGGGTAAGGCGGTCATGGGCCGCGTGGTCGACGCGCTGGGCCGGCCGATCGACGGCAAGGGCCCGATCGCCTCCACCGAATCGCGCAAGATCGAAATTAAAGCCCCCGGCATCGTTTATCGCCAGCCGGTGAAAGAGCCGCTGCAGACGGGCATCAAGGCCATCGACTCGATGATCCCCATCGGCCGCGGCCAGCGCGAATTGATCATCGGCGACCGCCAGACCGGCAAGACGGCGATCGCGATCGACACGATCATCAATCAAAAAGGTCAGAACATGCACTGCATCTATGTCGCCACCGGCCAGAAGATGTCGACGGTGGCGCAGGTGGTCGACCGGCTGGAGAAACACGGCGCGATGGATTACACGACCATCGTCGCCGCGACCGCGTCCGACCCGGCGCCGATGCAGTTCCTCAGCCCCTACACCGGCTGCACGATGGGCGAATACTTCCGCGACAACGGCATGCACGCCGTGTGCTTCTACGACGACCTGTCCAAACAGGCCGCGGCCTACCGCCAAATCTCGCTGCTGCTGCGCCGTCCGCCGGGCCGCGAAGCGTTCCCCGGCGACGTTTTCTATTTGCACAGCCGCCTGCTCGAGCGCGCGGCCAAGATGAGCGACGCGAAAGGCGGCGGCAGTCTCACCGCGCTGCCGATCATCGANNATCTCCATCACCGACGGCCAGATCTTCCTCGAGACCGACCTGTTCTACTCCGGCATCCGGCCCGCGGTGAACGCCGGTCTGTCGGTCAGCCGCGTCGGCGGCAACGCGCAGATCAAGGCGATGAAGCAGGTCGCCGGCGGCATGCGCCTCGACCTCGCGCAGTACCGCGAAATGGCCGCCTTCGCCCAGTTCGGCTCCGACCTGGACAAGCAGACGCAGGCGCAGCTCGCGCGCGGCGAACGAATGATGGAAATCCTCAAGCAGCCGCAGTACCAGCCGCTGCCGGTCGAGAAGCAGATCGTGCTCATCTACGCGGGCACCGCCGGCTACCTCGACACCGTGCCGGTGGCGCAGATCGTCCGCTACGAAGTTGAGCTTTACCGCTACGTCGACGAACGGCATCCCGACCTGCTGACGACCATCGCGGCGGAAAAGACGATCAGCGACAAAACCAAGGCGGAATTGCAGACCGCCCTGAAGGACTTCGGCGAACTGTTCGCCAAGATGAGCTAACCGATGGCGGGACTACGCGACATACGCAAGCGCATCAACAGCGTGCGGAGCACGCACAAGATCACCAAGGCGATGAAGATGGTCGCCGCGGCGAAATTGCGCGGGGCCGAGGAGCGGCTGCGCGCCGGCCGACCCTACGCCCAGATGCTCGACGACGTGATCGCCAACCTCTATCGCCGCACCGACCCCGCCGGCTTCCCCCTGCTCGCGGGCAAGGAAACGGCGCCGAAGGTCGAGCTGCTCGTGGTCACCTCCGACCGCGGCCTGTGCGGCGCGTTCAATTCCAACATTCTGCGCTACGCCTGGGCGACCCGGAAGCGGCTCGAAGCGGAAGGCAAACAGGTCAGCATCAGCGTCATCGGGCGCAAATCGCTCGACTTCTTCAAACGCCGCAGCGTGACCGCGCGCCAGAGCCACCTGAACATTCTGGGTAACCACAATTACGGCCTCGCGATGCGCATCGGCAAGGAACTGGTCGACTCGTTCACCGGCGACGTGGTGGATGAAGTCTATCTCGTCTACAACGAGTTCGTCAGCGCCATCAGCCAGCGCATCATCGACCGCCGACTGATCCCCGTTCAGCTGCCGGCCGAACCCCGCCCCACCGGCATGGACGCGGTGATCGACTACCGCTACGAGCCGGACCGCGACGCCCTGCTGGCGGAATTGCTGCCGCTGCAGGTCAACTACCAGCTCTACCGGGCTTTCCTGGAGAGCTTCGCCGCGGAAATGGGCGCGCGCATGAGCGCGATGGATTCGGCCACCACCAACGCCGAAGAAATGATCGACCGGCTGACGCTGCAGTTCAATCGCGCGCGGCAGGCGGCGATTACCAAGGAACTGATGGACATCGTCAACGGCGCCAACGCCGTGACCTGAGGAGCAACGCGCAATGACACAAGGTGCAGTTCAAGCGGAAGGCAGGATCGTACAGATCATCGGCGCGGTCATCGACGTGCGCTTCGACAGCGGCAACCTGCCGCGCATCTACAACGCGCTGAAGGCGACCAACGCGTCGATTAACGACCAGGAATGGAACCTCGTGCTCGAGGTCGCGCAGCACCTGGGCGAGAACACCGTGCGCACCATCGCGATGGACTCCACCGACGGCCTGCGCCGCGGCCAACCGGTGTGGGACACCGGCGAGGCGATCACCGTGCCGGTCGGCGACGCCACGCTGGGCCGCATCATCAACGTGGTCGGCGACCCGGTCGACGAGATGGGCCCGGTCGTGACGAACAAACGCTACCCGATTCACCGGCCCGCGCCGAGCTACCTCGACCAGAGCACCGAGACGCAGATGCTGCAGACGGGCATCAAGGTCGTCGATCTGCTCGCGCCGTACGCCAAGGGCGGCAAGATCGGTCTG
>PMZC01000116.1 GCA_003170555.1 Deltaproteobacteria bacterium | reverse complement strand
GGCAGCCGTCGCCGCGACGTGGCGGGACAAACTGCTGGCGACTTACGAGTGGCTGCGGATGTTTCGCTACGAAGCGGAGCACGCCGACCAGGCCGATCTGCTGCTGGCGATGAGCGAGCCGGATGCGCAGGCCTGCCGCGAGCTGACGGCGACGCCGGTGCGCGTCGCGCCGAACGGGGTGGATACCGCGCGGATTCGCTTCTCGCCGCGGGTCGAGCGGCCTCGCGAGGTTTTGTTCGTCGGCCATTTTCGCCATCCGCCGAATGTGGAAAGCGTCACGTGGTTCGCGGCGAACGTGTGGCCGCGGGTGCGCGACGCCAACTGGCGCGCGCGGCTGCTCATCGCCGGCGCCCAGCCTCCGCCGGTGGTCGAGGCGCTCGGTCATGACCCGACCATCACGGTGACCGGTTTTGTCCCCGACCTCACGCCGCTTTATCAACAAGCCGCCTGCTTTGTCGTGCCGGTTCGGCGCGGCTCAGGCACCCGGTTGAAGATTCTCGAAGCGATGGCGGCCGGCGTNNACGGCGAGCATCTGCTGCTCGCGGACGAACCGGAAGAGATGGCGCACGCGTGCTTGCGGCTGTTGGCGGAAGCGGAATTGCGCGACCGCCTGGCCGCGAACGCGCGAGCGCTGGTGGAGCGGGAGTACGATTGGGGGATCATCGCGGATCGTCTTGATGCCGCCTGGCGCGAGGTGACTCGATGAGTTTTCTTTTTCGCCGACTCGATCCGGCCGAGGTGCGATCGGCGTTGGTCATCCAGACTTGCAACCACGATCTGTTCGGTCATGTCGTGGCCGATGCCCGGCGCCGTTTCACCTCGGCGCGAATCGGCGTCGTGATCCAGCGCGGCATGTCGCTGTATCTTCCGCCGCTGCCGGTCGACGAGACCTGGGAAAATCTACGCGACGAACGAAGCGAACTCGTCGGGATATTGCGGAAGAGACGGTTCGACGTCGTTTGCATTGTCGGCTCGGGGGAGCGTGGTTTCTGGAAACTCAAGCTGCTACCGCTGCTGCTCGGGGCGAAGTCGGTGTGGCTCTATGACCGCCATGCTCGGCCAAAGCCCTTGAGTTTGGCGCAGTTAGGCGATTTGGCGCGCGGTTTGTTTGGCGGGTTTTCGTACCGCCTGGATTCTCGCCGGCTGCTGGCGCCCGTCACGTTTTGGCGACTCTGGCGCTTTTATCGTCGAAGGAAAAGTCTGGGGCCGCCGCCAAAAGAAATCGCCCCGGCGCCCGATTGAGAGGAAAAAAGGGGTTGATTTGTCGTCGCGATCCTGCTACAGAATGTTCACCTTGCGCAGGGCGCGGGGCGAATTACTAAAGTTTTGGCAAACCACGGAGAAACTCATGAAGCGTTTTCTGGTGTTGTTGGCCGTGCTGCTGCCCTTTGCTCTGGGCTTGTTCATCATGTCTTGCGATCAGACGGATTGGGAACATCATCCGCTGTCGGAAAAGGACGGCAATCTCTACGCCAAAGACATGAACAGCGGTATGACCTGTGACAAGAATAACGTAGTCATTCAGGACTGCTACGACGCGTGCAGTTGCTGCCACCTGGGCCAGGTTGACGGGACGGCGAGTTGCGTCGTTTTCTGCGACAACCTGTTGCTCGAAGCTCAGGATCCCAGCATCAACGAGAGCCGCGCCGATTATACCGGCTACCAGGAATGCATTCTGGGCTGCGTGAGTTTGTGCGGTCAGAACGAGAGCGGCGACGTTTGCTGGAACGAGTGCAAGTACTACCTTTACAAGTAGACCGAGCGCGGCGCGCGGCGCGAAACGTGACTGCGCCGATGATTAGGTAAATCAGGCCCCCGTCCTGTGCGGGGGCTTTCCTTTTAAGCAACGGCGGGAGACCGGTGGCCAGCAGAATCCGCATCATGTCCGAGCAACTCGCCAACCAGATCGCGGCGGGCGAGGTGGTCGAGCGCCCGGCGTCGGTGGTCAAGGAGTTGGTGGAAAACGCGCTGGACGCCGAGGCGCATCGCCTGCTGATCGAAACCGAGGACGGCGGCCGTCGTTTGATTCGCGTCACCGACGACGGCACGGGCATGAGCGCGGACGACGCGTTGTTGTCGCTCGAACGCCACGCCACGAGCAAGATCAAGACCGAAGCCGACTTGTGGCGCATCACCAGCCTGGGTTTCCGCGGCGAAGCGTTGGGGGCGATCGCCTCGGTGTGCCGCCTGGCGCTGATGACGCGCGAACGCGGCGCGCTTTCCGGCGCGCTGGTCAAAGCGGTGGGCGGGGAAGTGCGCGAGGCGACCGAGGCGGGTCTGCCCGAAGGCACGAGCGTCGAGGTGCGCGACCTCTTTTTCAATACGCCCGGCCGACGGAAGTTCCTCCGCTCGGCCAAGACCGAGCTCGCGCATATCGCGGAGGTTGTGATTCAACTGGCGCTGTGGCGGCCCGGCGTTTACGTCGAGCTGCGGGACGACGGCCGCGATGTGCTGCGCGTCCCCGCCACGGAGTCGATTCCCGAGCGCATCGGCGCGCTGCTCGGCCGCGAAGTGCTGGGGCATCTTTTCGCCATCGACGCCGAATATCCGTTTTTTTCGATCAGCGGTTTCGCGTCCAATCCGGATTTCAATCGCAGCAGCCCAAAGAACATTTTCCCTTACATCAACGGCCGTCACGTGCGCGACCGCGTGCTGGTCAGCGCGGTGAGCGGCGCCTACGAAGGGCACCTGCTCAAGGGTCGCTATCCGGTCGCGGTGTTCAACGTACACATCGACCCTGAGTTGGTTGACGTGAACGTGCATCCGACCAAGGCCGAGGTGCGTTTCCGCCAGGCGGCCGGCGTGTTCGAAGGCGTGCGCAAGGCGACCGCGCGGGCGTTGTCCGCGCGCTTTGGCGCCGCGGAAGGCGCCGGGTTCCTGGCCCGCTACGGGCGTTCGACCTCCGCGCTGCAAGAACCGAACGCGACGGAAACCGGCGACGCCAAACCGGCCCCGGCCATGAATGAACAGCCGGCCTGGTTCGATCGCCGACCGCAGCATACGCCGACGCGGATGGACATCGTACTGCCGCCCGATCAACCCGAACCGCAGGTCGGCCGCTTCGCCAACCTCGCGATCATCGGGCAGCTCGCGGACAACTATATCTTGTGTGAGAACCGCGCGGCCGGCGGTTCGCTGCTGCTGATCGACCAGCACGCCGCGCACGAA
>PMZC01000036.1 GCA_003170555.1 Deltaproteobacteria bacterium | reverse complement strand
GGCGGCGGAGGCGGCGGCGGCGGCGGAGGCGGCGGAGGCGGCGGAGGCGGCGGAGGCGGCGGCGCAGCCATCGCTTCCTTCTTCTTTATCGCGCACTCTTTGGCCTGCTGATACAGCTGGGTGGCTTCCTTGTAGGCGGCCATGGCCGTATCCCACTCGTGCTCCTGATCGGCTTCATTGGCCTGCGCCATCTTCGCTTCGGCCGCAGCCCACGCGTCGGCACACAGGGTGTCGGCTTCGTTAGCCTGGGCATCGGCCTTCGCCTTGATCGCCTGGTCCTTGATCGCCTGATACCCGTCCGGCGGGCCGCAGCTAACCAGGACAAAGGCGAAAACGACGAGGCTAATCAATAACAATGACTTTCTCATCTATCTTCCCTCCATTCCGTTGTAAGTTGCTCGGTCACAATTGACCATAAACACAACGCATTCTTTGGAATGCACCTTGCCGCCGACTTTAAAGTTGAACAGTTTGGTAACCCGCTGAGAATCTAAGCACTGATTCCGTGTATTGTCAATGGCTTTCAGGGTTAAGAAACGAATTCAGCAAAGGCGCCAAACCGCAGCGGCTTTCCGCCGCAACGTCGCGGAAATCGGGCCGAACTAGTTCAACAACCGCGGCGACCAGGCGGGGTTTTTGTCGCTCGTCCCCGGCTTGGTGAGCAGCTTGGTGTAGCTCGCATCGACGTTGAAAATCCGAATCGTGCGGCCGCGCCCGGAGTCCGACGACATCACGATCGAGCGCCCGTCCGGCGAAAAGCTGGGGTATTCGCAGGAACCAAAGCCCTGCCCCTGGGTGATCAGCGTTGGCTCCGACCCGTCCGGATTCATCATGATGATGCCGAACACGCCGCCTTCGCGCGCGCTGTACACCACCTTGTCGCCTTCGGGGGACCAATCCGGCGCCTGGTTGTACGCGCCGTGCCAACTGATGCGCTGTACGTCGCTGCCGTCCGAGCGCATCCGCCAGATTTGCGGTCCGCCGCTGCGATCGGAAACGAAAACCATCTGATCGCCGTTGGGCGACCACGCCGGGAAGATTTCGATGGCGCGGCTGACCGTGAGGCGGTCCGGCGTGCCGCCGCGGGCGCTGATCGTGTACAACTCCATGTTGCCGTTGTAGCTGATCGCCAGGGCCACCCGCGAACCCGAAGGCGAAAAGCGCGGGGTCAGCGCCAGGCCGTGGACCTTGAATATTTCCTGGGGCTCGCCGCCTTCCGCATTGATGATGTAGATGTAGCTGTTGGAGTCGGCGGGGTCGTTGCTGCGCCACGAGAAGACAATTTGCTTTCCATCCGGCGACCAACTCGGCGTCGTCGATTGGCCGTTTTTGAAGGTCAGACGTTTTTGGTTGCGACCGTCCAGGTCGATCACGCTGACTTCCAACGTATTGCGCGTGCCGGAGACGTAAGCGACCTTGGCGCCGAAAACGCCCTTCTGGCGCGTCAGCTCGTAGACCACGTCGTTGCTGAAACGATGGACCATGACATACCAGTCACTGAGCGGACCCGTGTACTCCTTGCCCAGCAGCATCCGCTCGGTCGGCACATGGTACAGGCGAATCTGAAGGGTCAGCTCCTCGCCGGTGATCGAGAAGGCGCCCTTGATCAGGTACTCGGCGTTGATCAGCTTCCAATCCTTGAAGTCGAACGTGCCGGGTTTGACGCCGGCGGTGTGCGGATCCTCGACGTACATCGCACGGTCGATGACGTCGAAGCGGCCGGTCATGCGCATATCCTCGCCCACCTGGTCGGCGCATTGCTTCGCTAGGCCGAGGCGATCGGCGCCCGGGCCCAGGTTCATGAACAACGGCACGGCCAGCGGGTCTTTGCGCACCATGGGGATGCCGCCAAAACCGAAGCCGTAGATATCCACCCCGATGGGGGTCTGCTCGCCCTGGCCGCCCTGCCCCTGGCCGCCCAGGATGTCGGCGAACAGCAACGTGGCGCCGGGCAGCAGAATTAGAATAAAGATGATCAGCCAGGTCGAATGACGAAACGATCTCATTTCACTTTCCTGTCAGTGCCGTTTGTCTCGCGGATGAAAGCGAATGACCATGCCCTCGGCGCGCAGCTTATCTTGCAACAACGCGGGCGGCGCCGGCAATGGGTTGGCTTTCAGCACCGCCGATTGGCAACTGCGATCCAGCGNNAAGAAAGCCTTCCGGCAGTCCGCCGGGTAAAGTCCAGACGCGCAAGATGCGGCTGCGAATTAGCGCGATGTAGTTGGCGAGAATCCCCGAGGTGCTTACGTCGCCCGTGCCGCCGCCGCCCACCGATTCCATAATCGATTGCCGGTCGCGAATGCGCTGAATCGCGGCGTGCATTTCGAGTTGATCCTGAAAAGCCAGGCGGTTGGTCGGGACCGGACGACGGTCCGTCGGGCGAACCGTGTTGTTGTCCAACTCCTGCTGCTTCTCGGCTTGGATTTCGCGCATCGGCCGTTCATCGGATCGGCGTAACGCGGCCTGGTTGNNCCGGTCCCTTCGGCAGCGCCACGTTCAGGTCGATTTCGATGGTCGGCGGCTTGGGCGCGGGTTTCGAGGGAAGCAGTCCGGGTACGATCAGCGCCGCGGCGAACGCCACCGTGTGCAGCACGACGGAAACCACGACCATCTGGGTGAACAGCCGCTCGTAGTCAATCGAAAAGACCCGATGCGGCGACACGGTCGTGGAGTGACTCATGGTTTACGTTTTTCCTCGGGCTGGGTGATGATTGATAGCCGGTCGGCGCCGGCTTGCTTGGCAATGGCCATCGCCTCCACCACCAGCCCGTAAGGCACATCCTGGTCGGCCCGCAGGTAGACCGTTTTATCGGCCCGCGAGGCGAAGATCTTTTGCAGTTCGGC
The DNA here is from genome assembly GCA_003170555.1 of Deltaproteobacteria bacterium. GTDB lineage: Bacteria > Lernaellota > Lernaellaia > Lernaellales > Lernaellaceae > FEN-1099. Next base: position 161 of record PMZC01000036.1, on the reverse strand, counting down.
CGGCAGGCTCTGCAGCGTCACGTCCTGTCGTTTGATGCTCATCTGGCCCTGCCGGGCGATGACCAGGATGATCGGCTCTTCCTCGCGCTGGTCGAGCGGCCCGGCCTGCACCTTGGGCACGTTGACCGACATGCCTTCCTGCATCATCGGCGCGGTGACCA
>PMZC01000322.1 GCA_003170555.1 Deltaproteobacteria bacterium | reverse complement strand
GGTCATCGAGCAGTTGATCCTCACCCCGCGATTCGTCATCGTCAACGAAGGCCAGCGGTGCAACTTCGACATCTTTGACTTTGCCTGCGACATCCAAGAACAGGCCCACTGCGGCGTCGCCTTCGTCGGTCATTCGCTGATGATGGAGCGTATCCGCAGCGAGGAACGTCATGATTCCGAGACCTACGACCGCGTTTACTCCCGCTGCGATGAAACGCTCGTCGAACGCGAAACGAACAAACTGAAAGTGACGCCCGAACTCGTGGGGCAGCTCGTCCGCCAAATCCTGCCCGATGTCACCGATCGCGCGTTGGATATGTTCGCCTGCGCGCGCCTGTTTCCGCGCATCCGCGACATCGCCCTCACGGCCGAGAAGGCCAACACGATGCGCCGTTTGTCGCACCGCAAGGGGCCAATGAATGAAGAGCAGATTTTCAAAGCCCTCTGCGCGCGGCGTCCGTTGACGACGCAGGCCGAGGTCGAAATCGCGACGCGCGAGGAAGCGCGGAAAAGAGGACAGCAATGAACCAACCAACCATCACCAACAACGCCGCGCAGCCCGTCGCCACCGGCGCGCCCGTCCGTTCGCTGTCGTCCGATCCGAAGGAATGGACCGGCGACGATGTGAACGAGGCCCTGCGCCGGATCGAAGAGTTGCAGTTGGAAAACGTCGCCGCCGCGGCCTTGGCCGCCACGCAAATGGCGAAAATCAAAACGGCCTTTGAAGCTGAACAGGCCGAGCGCAAAGCGGCCCTCGTCTTGTACGAGAAGCTCCTCACTGCCGCCTGCAAACGGCTGCGCAAGGACTGGACCGGCAAGAGCGCGACGTTCGCCTGGGGCACGGTACGTTTCTATTTTCCGCCCGGCAAACTCAAGATCGAGAAGGGCCTCGATGACGTGTTCGTCATCAAGACGCTGCGCAACCTCGGCCACGCCGATGCGATCGACGTCAAGGAATCCGTGCGCTGGGAAGTGCTCGAAACCAAACCGGCCACCGTGCTGCGCGCCTGCAGCGTGAGTTGGACCGAACCCGGCGAACGCTTCGCCTACAAAACCAAACTCGAAATCGACGCCGAAAAAAACAACGCCGCCACCGCGGCCGCGAAGTAGGGGAGGAACACATGTACCTGGACCTGAACAGAGCCGAAAGCCCTTGTCTGGTGTGCGGCGCGAAGCCGCCGGTCAACGATCCGGAAGCCACGCAGGAAGGATGGTCGACCGGTTATGGCGGCACGAGTGCGACGCTCTGCCCGCGTTGCACCGACTTGTTGATTACGAACGGCAAAAGCGGTGTTGCGCGGTCCACGCTCGCGCAGGTGATCAAGAACGCCGCCACGCAAATCTACCGCATCGACGCGCTGCTCTGCGAACTGAAGCCGACTGACGAGTACCTGATCGAGAAACTGAACGACATCACCGTGGCGGCCAATCGTCTCGGTGCACGGTGGTTGGCGAAAATCTAGCGGCCCTTCACGGTGCCCCGCGCTCGGCGCGGGACGCCGTGAGCGACCGACCGGCCACTAACAACGGTCAAACGATATCCCAGCCGGAAGGCGCTCAGTGAGGAAGGCGACATGGCCCGTGCGTTCGGCGACAAACAGCTTCTGCTCTTCGCGGCAAAAAATCCCGTCGTCATCGATCGGGTAGCCGCCGAGCTTTCTCGGCATCGCGGCAGAGCGGCGGCGATCTCGCGGAGCGCGCTGGCTGCGGCCTCCGGAACATCCGACCGCCAGGTTCGCCTGAGTGTTGCCTTCCTCACCGTTTCCAAGCGGCTGCTCGTCGGCAGCCGGCGCGATCACCTTGGCGGCGGCTATTACGTCCTCGTCACGCCGCGTGAATTGCGCGCCGAAGCCGCGAACCTGGCCAAGCAAGGCGCGTCGATCTTCGCCCGGATGCGCGCGCTCGTGGGTTCGGAAGAGGCGGCGCGGCTGCTGGGGCAAGGCAACTTTTTCGGGAAAGAGGAGAAGGCAGGATGAAGATCACGGTTATCGAGCCACAGTTCGAACTGCTCACGCCGCGCGCGTGGATTTACGAATATCCGCGCCTCATCGAGCGCGCCGGCCGCACCTGCTACAAGAGCGAGGAGCGAATCACCGCCGACAGCGCCGCGAAGTTCGTGCGGATGATCGTCAACGCCGGCCACGAATCGGTGCTGGAACACCTCTCCATCACCGCGCTGATCATCGGCGACCGCACGATGTCACACCAGCTCGTCCGCCACCGCATCGCGGCCTACAGCCAGGAGAGCCAACGCTACTGCGACTACGACAAGCTGGGCCTGCAGGTCGTTTGCCCGCCGTCGATCGGCGCGCCCGTCGGCGTCTATGAGTGGATCGGCGGGGGGCTTCGCGCATGGCATTACAACGACGCGTTGCTCAGGGCGGCGTCGTTGGAAGTGCACGCCTGGCTCCATTCGGTACGCATCGCCTATGAAACCTACCGCGAATTGCGCGAGGGAAACGTCCCGCCCGAAGACGCGCGCGCGGTGCTGCCGGGCTGCACCAAGACCGAAGTGGTCTCCACCTTCAACCTGCGCCAGTGGCGGCACGTTCTGCGCGAGCGCGCGTTGAACCCGAAAGCGCAATGGCAAATCCGCCAGATCATGCAAGGCATCCTGATGAGGTTTCGCGAGTTGCTGCCCGACGTGTTTTTCGATCTGGTCGAGGAGGCGTCATGACCGAATTCGACCGCTGGCTAAACCAACTCGCGCGCAATCGCGAACCTCACGTGAACTGTCAACAATGCTCCTTCCACGAGCGGCTGATCGTCGCGCGTCCGGACGTCGCCTGCGGCGAATTCGAGCGGCCGGCGACGACGAGAAAAGCGGACCTGCTCGATCTGCTGAAGGTCTGGGGCTGGACCGTCCGCGTTGGTTTCGGCGGCAGCTTGATCGTTCTCTGTCCGGACTGCGGAGGCCATCAATGATCCGCGATGACGTCATCGACCGCATCCAGAAACTGTTGCGTCTGGCGAAGTCGGACAATCCGAACGAGGCGGCGGTCGCGGCCGACCGCGCGCGCGAACTGATGCTGGCGCACGATCTGGAAACCGCCGACCTGGCCGACATCAGGCAGTCGGTGCGTGAGGAAACGGTCGGCAAGCGCCGGGCGCAAATCAAGACCTGGGAAAAGGAACTGTTCGACGCCGTGGCGCGCCATCACGATTGCAAGGCGCTCTTCATCCGCTGGACAGATCATCATCGCGCCCGGCACTGCGCGTTCGATTTGACCCGGACGACGTACTCGATGTCGCTGATCGGCCGCAGCGCCGACGTGCAGGTCGCTCGATACGTGTTTGCGTTTCTGCTGCGCCAGGTGGCGCGGCTGGCCAAGGAATACCGCGCGCAGCGGCCGCGGATCGCGCGCAGGACGCTCGACAGTTATCGACTCGGCGTCGTGCTCTCGGCCGTCGGCAAATTGCAGTACATGCGGCAGCGCGACGAACGCTTGGCGAGCGAGCCGGGCACGGCGTTGGTGCTGGCGAAGGACGCCGCGATCGACGAGTACCTGCAACAGCAAGGCATGAAGATCGAGCACGGCAAACGGCGCGCGATTCGTCAGAGCGCCGCGATGCGCGACGGATATCTTTCCGGGCTCTCGATCGACATCAACCCGGCCGTTTCAACGAGCGACGGCCGCGCGGCGCTCCCCGAGGGAGGCCGCTGATGCCCTGCAAACGCAAAACGGAAGTCTATAGCAGGGCGGTCGGGTATTACCGGCCCGTCCAGCAATGGAACAAAGGCAAGGTCGCCGAGTTTCACAATCGGCTGATGTTCAAAGTCGTCGGCGC
>PMZC01000053.1:9055-39682 GCA_003170555.1 Deltaproteobacteria bacterium | reverse complement strand
GCGCCGTTCGGCCCGACCAGCGCCGTCACGCCGTGGCATTGCAGCGCGGCGTTCACATCGACCAGCACGCGCGCGTCGCCGAAACGCACGTTCAGGTTCTTGATCTCGACCGACACGTCGGCCGGCCGGATATGCGGGCTAATGTCCGCCACGGAGCGCCTCCTTGAGCGCCGCCGCCATCGCGCGCGCCTGCGCCAGAAACGCGTCCGGACCGCGCCGGCCGCTCGTTTGCGTGTTCAACGTGATGACCCGCACGCCGATTTCGTCGCCGAGCGCCCGCGCGATCTTTTCGTCGAACTGGTCTTCGTTGAGAATCAGCGCCGGATGATTTTTTTTCAGCAGCGCGGTGAGTTTGGCCAGGCGTCCGGCCGACAGCGTGTCGTCGTGATGCGGAATCAGCACGGCCGCCGGCTGCAGCCCGCTGTCGCGCAGCAGGTAGCCGAATATCGGGCTGACCGCGACGACCTTCTTGCTCGGCAGCGTCGCGACGAACGCGGCCAGATCGGCCTGCACCGCGTCCAACGCGGCGGCGAGGCGGTTGGCGTTCGCCTGCAGGATCGCCTCGTCGGCGGTATCGGCCTTCGTCAACTCGCGCGCGATCGTGCGCGCCATGATCGCCGCCTGCTGCGGGCTGACGAACGGATGATCGTTGAACGCGACGTGGCGGCGTTGGCCCGTGGCCTCGTCCGCGGCGGCGGCGTCGGCGAGCGGCTTCACGTCGGCGGCGGCGAGAAGGATATTAAAATCGGGGCCGCGATTCTCGCGCACGTGGTCGAGAAACGGTTCGTAGTCGAGGCCGACCGCCACCAGGATGTCGGCCTGTTCGATCTTCTTCATGTCGCCCGGCGTCAGGCTGTAGTCGTGCGGGCAGCCGGCCGTTTGCGGCAGCAAGCCCTCGACGCGCAGATTTTTCGCGCCCTGCGTCACGGCGAGCGTGAGATTTTCGACCGGCAACACCGTGGCGATCACCCGCAGCACTTGCGGCACGACCACCGGTTGCTCGTTTTGCTGACACGCCGCCGCCAGCGCCACGACCGCCGCCAACGTAACCAGGAAGAGCGACCGTTTCATCTGCGCATTCCTTTCAGCGCTCGCCGCCGACACACGCGGCGCAGCGGCCGTAAAGGGTGAACTCGTGATCCTCGAGGCGAAAACCGGCCGGCGTCAGCGCGCGCACATCGCCGGTGCAGCCGGGCACGTCGTAGATCTTGCCGCACTTCCGGCATTGAAAATGGTGGTGGTGCGATTTGCCCGCCGGCTCGTAACGCGGCGGCGCGCCGACGGCGAACACCGATTGCAGCCACCCCTCGTCGACCAGCGCGCTGATCGCGCGATACACGGTCGCCAGGCCGAGCGTCGGCGCCTTGCGCCGCGCCGACTTCCACAATTCCGGCGGACTGAGCGGGCGCTCGGCATGCGCGAAGGTTTCACGAATCGCGCGCCGCTGGGCCGTTTCCCGCGCCGGTGGTTGGCGACGCCTCATTGGTGCTCCGTCCCGTCTCTCGTCCGGTCGGCTGGGCCGCCGGCAAATGAGAACTCATTCTCAACTCGCCTTTACGATAGTCATTTTCGCCGCCGAATCAACCCGCGACTGCGGCGGCGATTCGTTGACTTGGCGCGTCACGCGGCGTATCCTCGTCGCCAATGAAATCGGGTCGTCGCCGCCGCATCGTTCGCCGGAGAGTCAAATGACCACGCCCAAGGTGGTCTTCGCCATCGGTCGCGAGGAGCGGCCGGTTATTTTTACCTTTGCGCCGCTGGCCGCGATGCGCCTCTCGGCGATTCTCGACCAGCACGGTTTTCGCGGCGTGATCTGCGACGCCAAGGTGCACAAAGACAATTTTCCGCCGGCCATCGAAGCCGAACTGCGCGACGCGACGGCGTTGGTGATCATCGGCAAGATCGGCCGCCAGCTCGAAGACCTGATCGTCGCCACGCAGGTCGCCAAGCGCGTGCGCGCGGATTTGCCGGTGATCTTCTCCGGCTGGCAGGCGTCGATGGCGCCCGAGGCGAACCTCGGCGAACCGACGCTCGACATCTGCACCGTCGGCACGGCCGAGCACACGTTGCCCGAACTCATCGGCGCGCTGGCAGGCGGCGGCGAGCTGTCCGCGATCGCGGGGCTGGCCTACAAGAAAAACGGCGGCATCGTCCGCACCGCGCCGCGGCCGGTCGACAAAAGCCTCGACGACTTCCCGAACGGCTGGGACCAGGTCGATCTCGAATGGTACATCACCCGCGACGGCGGGCGCTGCGAGCAGATGGTCACCGGCTACGACCGCTGTTTGAACTACACCTCGTCGCGCGGCTGCCACGGGCAGTGCGGCTTCTGCCATATCACCGCGCTGTTCGAACGCGGCTGGTTCGGGCATAGCGTCGAACGCGTGCTGGACGACGTGGAATACCTCGCGCGCGAGCGGCGCGTCGACGGCATCGACTTCCACGACTCCAACTTCTTCACCAACAAGCCGCGCGGACGGCGCATCCTGCAGGGCTTCATCGATCGCCAGTTGAACGTCGTCTGGCGCAGCAGCGTGCGCATCGACCAGATGCTCGCCTACGAACCCGAGATGCTCGAGCTGATGCGCGACAGCGGCTGCAAGGAGCTGGCGATCGGCGGCGAATCGGGCAGCGACCGCATCATGAAGCTGATCTGCAAGGACATCGCGCCGCAAGACGTGATCGCCTGTTCGAAACGCGTGCGCGAATACGGCATCGCGCCGGTGTATTCGATCATGGTCGGCTTTCCCGACGAAAAAAACTGGAGCGACACCAAGCTGACGCTGCGCCACATGGCCGAACTGAAGAAGCTCGCGCCCGACGCCGGCATGAGCTACTTCTACTACACGCCGTTTCCGAGCACGCCGCTGTTCGCGTGGGCCGAGCAGCACGGCCTGAAAGACGCGGTGCGGCTGAGCGACTTCGCGCTGTACAGCCCGTACGATCCGAACATGCCGTGGGTCGACGACAAGCTCGCCGAGCTGCTGAAGATGGCCACGCGTTTCTACTTCAAGTTCGCCATTCCCGACGCCGTGATGCGCGAGCGCCTTCGTTCGCACAAGCTGCGTCTGCCGCTGCGTGCGCTCGCCGCGTTGTCGCGCTGGCGCGTGTTCAAGATGCACTACGGCTTCCCGTTCGAATACCGCCTGGCGCGTTTTCTGAAAGACACCGTCATCGGCAAGTGGGGCCTGTTCGGCCGGCTCAAGGAGATTCTATAGGTGGCGCTCGACGTGCGCGCGGTGACCGACGAGGCCGGGTTCGACGCGCTTGGTCCCGCGTGGGAGCGGCTGTCGGTCGAAGGCGCGGGCGACGCGCTCTTCGGGTCGTTCGTCTGGAACCGCCTGTGGTGGAAACACTACCGACATCAGGGCGAGCTTCGTCTGCTCGTCGCGCAGGACGGCGCGGATGTGGTCGGCGTTTGGCCGCTGTTTCTCGCGCGCCGTAATTTTCACGACGTGGAGATCGACATGATCGGGCCGCGCCGCATGGTGCTGCCCGGCCGGCCGTTGGGCGTGGGCGTGCTCGCCTACCTCGGCAGCGGCGAGATCTGCTCCGACTTTCTCGCGCCGCTCGTCAAACCCGGCGACGAGGAGCGGGTGATCGACGCGCTGGTCGTCCATCTGGCGGCGCAGCGCGATTGGCATCTGCTTGATCTGGCCGACATGGACGCCGCGAGTCCGACGCTGCCGCCGTTGCGCGCGGCGCTGGCGAAGCGCTTCGGCAAGGTGCGCGAGCGTTTTCGTTATCGCGCGCCGTTCGCGCCGCTCGCCGCGTCGTACGACGACTATCTCGATTCGCTGAGCAAGAAGAGCCGCTACAACGCGCGCAAGAAGCTGCGGCAGCTCGAGATCAGCCATCGCGTCGAGCACGCGTTTCACCTCGATCCGGAATCGCTCGACGCCGCGATGAGCGAGTTCATCGACCAGCACCGCCAGCGTTGGAGCGAGGAAAATCTACCCGGCGTGTTCGTCAACGAGCACTTCATCGGCTTCCATCGCGACCTCGCCGCCGCCGCGCTCGAACGCGGTTGGCTGCGGCTCGGCTTTTTGCGCATCGACGGCGAGACGCGCTTCGTCACCTATGCGTTCGCGCTCGGCGACCAGACGTATCTCTACCAGCAGGGCGGCCACGCCAACTGGCATCATTACAATCTGGGTTACGTCGCGCTCGGCTTTTCCGTCGCCGACGCCTGCGAACGCGGCAGCCGCATCTACGACTTTCTGCGCGGCGACGCCGAATACAAATTGCATTGGGCGAAGGAGCACCGCGAGCTCGTGCAGTTGCAGGCCGCGCGGGGGTTACGCGGCCGCGCGTTTATGCTACACAGCACCATCAACACCGATGACGCCGTGCGCCGCCGCCTGAAACGGCTGGTGGGGAGGAAGTCGTGAACGTGCGCGTGACCCGCCTGCTCGGTCTGGCGCTCGTGGCCTGCGCCGTGCTGACGACCGAGATCGTGCTGACGCGCGTGTTCAGCGTGGTGATGTGGTATCACTTCGCGTTTCTCGCCATCAGCATGGCGTTGTTCGGCATGGGCCTGGGCGGCGTCGCGATGCACGCGCTGGGCGATCGGCTGGTCGAAAAGGCCGACTCGGTGCTGGCCTACGCCGGCGCCGGACTCGGCGTCGCCAACGGCGCGGCCGTGTTCGTGCTGCTGACGCTGCGCCTCGGCGCGTTCAGTTTCGACAAAACCGCGCTGCTGCACCTCGGGCTGGTCTACCTCGTGTCCGCCCTGCCGTTCCTCGCCGGCGGCGTGTTCATCTCGCTGATGCTGCGGCTCGGTCACCGGCGCGCGGGCCTGCTCTATCTGTTCGATCTGGCGGGCGCGTCGCTGGGCTGCCTGGCGACGATTCCGCTGCTGCATCTGGTCGGCGGACCGGCGGCGGTGTTGGTCGCGGGCGCGCTCGCGGCGATCGGCGGCCTGGTCGCGGCGGGGTCGATCCGCCCGGTGCGCTTCACGGTCGGCGTTACGGTGGCCGTGGCGCTGCTGGCCGTCGTCGGCCTGCATCTCTATCAGGGCGGCCAACTGCTCGAACCGCGCTACGTGAAGGGCAACGTCGAACCGACGCGCCTCGCCGTCGGTTGGAACAGCTTCTCGCGCGTGATCGCGTATAAGCGGCCCGACGTGGGCGACGTGATGATGCTGATCGACGGCATCGCGCATACGCCGATCACCCCGTTTCACGGCGACGCCGCGGCCACGCAGACCCCGGCGGCGTACATTCAGCGCCTGCCGTATCTGATTCGCCCCGGCGCCTCGACGCTGATCTTCGGCAGCGGCGGCGGCGAGCACATTCTGACCGCGCTCGACGCGGGCGCGAAGAAGATCGTCGGCGTCGAGATGAACCCGATCGTCGTCGATTGGGTCGATCATCGCTTCGCCAACGTGGCCGGCGGCCTGTTCCACCAGCCCGGCGTGCAGGTCGTGGTCGACGAGGGCCGCAGCTACATCCGGCGCAGCGCCGACAAGTTCGACCTGATCCAGTTCACGCTGGTCGACACCTGGGCCGCGACGGCGGCGGGCGCGTTCGCGCTGACCGAGAACAACATCTTCACCCTCGAGGCGATGCACGAGTACCTCGACCACCTGACGCCCGGCGGCATGATCAGCCTCAAGCGTTGGCGCGAGGCGCCGGAGTACATCCTGCGGCTGATGGCGTTGGCCCGCGCGGCGCTCGAACAGCGCGGCGTGAAGGATACGGCCGCGTGCTTCTTCATCGCGCGCGACGCCGAGTTCGCCAACCTGATCATCAAGACGAAGCCGTTCTCGATCGACGAAGTCGGCCGCCTCGCCGAGCAGTGCGAGAAGCTCGGCCTGCACGTGGTCTACAGCCCCTACACGCCGTGTGACGGGCAGGAATTCATCGCGCTCGCGCACGCCGGCGACCTCGACCGCTGGCTCGGCCAGCAGAAGCTCGACATGTCGCCGCCGACCGACGACCATCCGTTTTTGTTTTACACCCTGCGCACGCGCGATCTGCCGCAGGTGTTCAAGGAATCGTACACGGCGAAGATCCGCAACATCGGCCCGGCGATGCTCTACGGCCTGCTGGCGCTGGTGTTCTTTTTCGTCGTCGTGCTGATCCTCGTTCCGGCGTGGTTGACGCGCGACCAGCGCGAACGGCCGCCGCGGCGCATTCCGTATTACTTCGCGACGCTGGGGCTGGCGTATCTGCTGGTCGAAGTGGCGCTGATGCAGAAGTTCATCTTGTTCCTCGGCCACCCGACCTACGCGCTGGCCGTGGTGCTGTTCACGCTGCTGCTGTCGTCGAGCCTGGGCGCGGCGCTGTCCGAGCGCATTTCGCCCGACCGCGCTTCGCACCGGGTGATCCTCGTGGTCGGCCTGCTGTTCCTCTACGCCGCGGTGCTGCTGATCGTCAGCCCGACGATTTTCCGCGCCATGCTGGCCCGCGAGATCGCCGTGCGCATCGCGGTCAGCGCCGGCCTGCTCGCGCCGCTCGGCCTGCTGATGGGCATGCCGTTTCCGGTTGGCGTGCGCCTGGTGGGCTTCAACTTTCCGCGCAGCGTGCCCTGGATGTTCGCGATCAACTCGGCGGCCAGCGTGCTGGGTTCGGTGAGCGCGATGCTGCTGGCCGTGCAATTCGGCTTCAACACCGCGATCATGACCGGCCTGGGGCTGTACCTCATCGCGGGGCTGCTGCTGTGACCGCGCGGGGTCGGCCATGAGCTCGCTTGCCCGCGTCGCCCGCAACACCGCCGCGCTGGCCGTGGGCAACCTGCTGACCAAAATCCTCAGCCTCGTCTTTCTCGTCTACGTGGCGCGCCGCCTGGGCGACCTGGGCTTCGGGCAATTTTCGACGGCGATGGCGCTGGTCGGCCTGGTGTCGGTGCTGCCCAACTACCTCGCGCGGCCGTACCTCGTGCGCGAAGTGGCGCGCGCGCGCGATCGGGCCGGCCGCCTGCTCGACCAGGTCGCGTTGTCGAATTTAATTCTGTCGCTGCTGGTCTTCGCGGGGCTGTGGTTCGTCGGGCCGCATTTCGGCTACGACCAAGTGACGGTCAAGGCCATCGCGCTGCTCGGTTTCGCACTGACGTTCGACAGCGTGACCAACAGCTATCACGCGGCGCTGGCCGGTTTCGAGCGGCTCGACTATTCCGCCGTGATCAACGTCGTCAACACGCTGCTGACCATCGCGCTGGGCGGCGTGATTCTCTTCGCCCATCCTTCGTTGCAATGGCTGATCGGCGCGTACGTCGCGGCGAAGGCGCTGACGCTGGTGCTGGCGCGTCGCGCGCTGCGTCTGCTCGCCGTGCAGACCGCGGTCGGTTTCAATCCGCGTCTCTTCTGGACGCTGCACACGGGCGCGTGGCCGTTTTTCATCACCACCGTCTTCGTGATGATCTACCAGCGGCTCGACATCGTGATCCTCAGTTTCTTTCGCCGGCCGGAAGAAGTGGGCTACTACAACGCGGCGTACAAACTGATGGAGGGCATGGGCCTGCTCGCGGCGAGTTTTGTGCAGGCGGTGTACCCGGTGATGTCGCGGCTGTTCGTCGAGCAGCCCGACCGCCTGGCCCTCGCCTATCGCCGTTCGCTGCGCGTGCTGCTGGCCTTTCTGATTCCGGCGGCCGCCGGGCTGACCGTGGCGGCGTGGGATCTCGTGCCCGCCTGCTTCGGCAAGACGTTCGTGCCGGCAGCGATCGCCTTGATGATTCTGGTCTGGGGGCAACTGCTCGACGGGCTGAACCCGTTGCTCGCTCAGGCGCTGCGTGCGGCCGACCGCGAACGCACCGTCGCCTGGATCGCCGGCGCCGGCGCGGCGTCGAACGTCGCGTGCAACCTCGTGCTCATTCCGCTGTTCGGCTTGTACGGCGCGTCGGTCGCCACGCTGATCAGCTTCGGCCTCGTGCTGTGGCTGAACCAGCGCGAGGTCGCGCGCGTGTTCGGGCGGTCGGACATCGGCGGGCCGCTCGCGCGCACCGTGCTGGCCGCGCTGATCATGGCGGCGACGATGTGGCTGCTGCGGCATTACGCGCTGCTGAATCTGAGTATCGGCTATCGCGCCGGCGCGCTGGTGCTCGCGGGCTGCGCGGCGTATCCGATCGCGGCCGTGATCTGCGGCGTGCTCGACCGCGAGGACCGCCGCTTGCTCGGCGAGTTCGTGCGCGCAAAATTCAAACGACAAAGGACGGCGTCGTGAGAATCCTGCTGGTCGACAACAGCCCGGGCATGGGCGGCAGCGTGCGCATCGCCGCGGCGCTGATGAACGGCCTGGCGGAGCGCGGCGTCGAAGTCGCGGTGCTGGCCTCGCGCCCCGACGTGTTCGCGCCGCTGTTGGGCGAACGCGTGCGGCTGCTCGAAGTCGGCTGGCCCGGCTTCCGCGACGTCTTCGCCGCCGAGCACGGCCTGTTCCAACGCGGGCTGCCGCTGATCGGCCAGGCGCTGGCGCTGCGCCGCTTCGCCAAGCGACTGACGCCGGAGATCGCGCGCGCGCTGGCCGAATGGAAGCCGGAGCTCGTCCACCTCAACAACCTCAACCTGCCCAACCTGCCGGTGATGGAAGCCGTACGGCGCGCGGGTCTGCCGTTCGTGACGAGTTGCCAGATGATCCGTTTCTTCGGCCGGCGCGAGGAAGCGCTCGCCGCGCGGGCCGCGCGTGTGATCTGCGTCAGCCAGGCGGTGCGCAGCCATCTGCTGACCGAGATGCGCCTCGATCCGCTGCGCGTGGTCGTCGTGCCGAACGGCGTCGATCCGGCCGCGTTCGCCGGCGGACCCGACCATGCATGGCGCCGCGAGGTGGGGCTGCCCGATGACGCGCCGGTCGCCTGTCTGCTCGGCCGCCTCACCGCTTGGAAGGGGCATCACGTCGCCATCGCCGCGTGGCGCGTCGTACGGCAGAAGACGCCGGGCGCGCTGCTGGCCATCGTCGGCGACGGCGAACCGGCCTACGCCGCGCAGTGTCGCGCGCTCGCCGGACGATTGGGACTGGGCGACGCGGTGCGCTTCATCGGGCATCGCGACGACGTATCCCGCGTGCTGCACGCGTGCGATTTGCTGGTGCACGCCTCGTGCTACGACCACCCGTCGCAAGGCACGGTCGAAGCGTTCGGGCTGGTGGTGATCGAGGCGATGGCCGCCGGGCTGCCGGTCGTCGCGACGGCCGCGGGCGGCGTGACCGAGGTGGTCGAGCGCGACGTCACCGGCAAGCTGGTGCGCCCGGGCGATCCGGATGCGCTGGCCGAGGCGATCGCGTTCTACCTCAACGATCACGACGCCGCGCTCGAAGCCGGACTCACCGGCCGCCGCCGCGTGCGCGAGTGGTTCACGCTCGAGCGCTCCGTCGAGCAGTTGTACGATGTCTACGAACAGGTGCTGGGCGTTTCATGACCCGCGCCTGCCGTTGAACGCATGTATCTCGCATCCGCCAACGTGCTGTTGATTCCCGCGCTAGACTGGCGCCACGTACGCCCGGCCGCGAAACCGCCCGGCCGCAAACCGGCGCCGCGGCTGCCGTCCGCGTTAGGTTGGATGCTCGCCCAATTGCGCGAACGCGCCGCGCACGCGACCGTGGGGATGTTCGGCGAGAGTCTCACGCGCTGGCCCGATCTGGCGCACCGGGTGATCGACGCGGGATGTGAACTGGCGGCGATGACGTGGGACGCGGTCGATCCGTGGGCCATGCCGGCCGGCGCGCTGAGCGATCAGGTTGCTCAAACGATCGCCGCGGCGAAGGACCTCGGCTTGCGCGCGCCGACGACCTTTCTGCCGCCGCTTCCGGTGAACCAGATTCTCGATCCGCCGCGGATCGCCGCGCTACGCGAGGCCGGCATCATGCGGCTGGCCGGTTGTCGCGGCGCCGGTTTTCCCGCCGTGTTGTTGGCGGAATGGGCCGGGCTGCCGCTGACGGGCGCATTGATCCGCGTGCTGCCGGTGATACTCACCCGGTCGGCGCTGGCGCGGCAACCGGGCGCGGCCTGCGCCGTTTCGCCGCTCGACATCGACCCCGGCGCGCCGGGCCACGCCTTCGGGCGCACGCGGGCGATGCGACGCTTCCCGCATTTGCTGCAACGCGGATTCATCACCGCCGCTGAAGCGGAAGCAATCAGTCTCAAAGGGCCTCACCAGAAGTAAACGCCTATCGACGAGCAGATCTCCAAGCCCGTGAAACGGGCGCTAGTCGTTAGCCCAGTATTTCCAATGCTGGGCAGAAGCCCCCGGCGGGGCGGGCGGCAGATAGTTGGGGGGTATTGAAGCGGCTTCAGCGCTTGCGCAGCCGCTCGGACAAACCGGCGAGAGCCAGCAGCCGGTTGACCTGGTCCGCGATGCGATTGGCCAGCCGCTGCGTTTCGCCGGTGGTCGAGCCGGGGATCGTTCGCTGCAGGTGAATCGCGTATTCCGCCGCGGTCATGCCGCCCGACGACGCGACCACCACCGCCGCTTCGATCACGTTGTCGTCGAGATACGGCCGCGGCGGCTCGACCGACTGATCCCACACCACGACCTGCAGGTAGTCCGGCTCGCGGCCGCGCGGGCTGACGAGCTCGACCGTGTTGTGGCGGAAGCGCAGGCGCGACATCATCTGCGGCAGCGCGGCTTCGACTTCCTTGATCGTGTCGACGACCGCCTTCACCTTCGGGTGCGGGATTTCGTCGGTCAGCACGTATTGCGGGGCGCCCGGATACTCGACGAGGAGCTGCCGGGCCGGCGGCAGATTCGGATTGATGCACACCGCCACGACGAAGATCAACTGCGGATCGCCCGCGTCGACTTCGAAAGCCTGATCGGTGAGTACGAGCATCGACTGCGTCTGATTGGTCAGATCGCGCATCACCGTCCAACGCTTGATCTTCCACATCCCGCGGCCTTCGCCGTTCCATTGCAGCTTGACGCGGAATTTGCCCTTCTCGCCCGAACCGCTCACCTTGAGCACCTGCAATTGCGGCGGGGGCGGAGGCGTCGGCGCGCGCGCGGCGGCGGCCGCGGCGGCTTCCTCCGCGGTGGGCGTGGGCGTGATCGCGGGGCTCGCCGGCGCGGAAGGACGACAGGTGACCGCGCTCACGGACAGCCCGATCAACAGCGCCGCGCTTACGGCCATGAGCGCCAGCATGAGCCCCGATGCCGGCCGCCGTTGTTTCATGATGTGTAATCCACGATGCATCTTCATTAAAGATGAACTTTAGCGCGCGGCTGTCAAGGCGGCGGCGGTTGGGCCGGTACGTTATCGACGCGCACGCAACGGAAGCCGAGGCCGGCCAACCGCGCGTCCGGCTCGACGGCGAAGCGATACGGACCCGCGCGCGCCACGCGTTTCTCGCCGGTCGGCGGGCCGGTCGGGTCCTGCTGCGCCGCGCTGTGAAACTCGGCGAACCAGTCGCCGGTCCATTCGACGAGCCGGGTCGCGTTGAAGTTCGCGCCGAACGGGCTTGGCGTCCAGCCGGACGGACCGACGACCGGCGCGTCGCCGTGCGCGATCTCCATGCCGGGCGAAGGCGCGCCGGCGTACAGATGGCCGCCCCAGGCGGGACCTCGCGCGGCCAGTTCCCATTCGGCTTCGGTGGGCAGCCGGCCGCCGTGCGCGCGGCAGAATTGGTCCGCGTCGGTCCAGGCGACCTTGTCCGCCGCGCGGGCTTCCGCGCCGCGGCCCATCGCGACGGCGGTGACCGGGTAGAGATCGATCGAGAACGGCGCGACGGTGACTTCATGCGGCGGAATCTGCGTGCCGTCGACATAGGGCTGACCGGCGGCGTTGGCGGCGAAGCGCGCCATGGCCCCCGGCCAGACATCGCCCATCAGGAACGTCGATCCCGGCACGAAAACCCGCTCGCCTTCGATGCGCGACGGCGGCGCAGCGACGCGCAGGTAGCGTTCCATCAGCGCGTAAAAGGCGCCATTGGGGAACGCGCTCGCCAGCGTCTCCTGCCGCCCGTATTTCGCCAAAAACCATTCGCGATCGCGCACGAGATCGTCGGTCAGAAACACTTGCGGGTTGACCGGCGAAAAGATGATCTGCCCAATATACACCGCGCGTCCGACCTGGATTTCGAATTCGGCCGGGGCGTCGAGCTTCATCGTGTGCAGGCCGTCCGGCGCGCTGTAGCCGAACGCGACCAGCTTGACCTTGCCCGCTTTCCCTTGGACGACGAAGAAGCCGAGCGGGTCGATCACGATCTTGTGCGCCGCGCCGCCTTCGCGCGCGATCGCCGCCCAGGCGTCTTGCACCTTGGAGAGCGGCGCGAGCCGGCCGAAGATCACGCCCTCTTCCGGCCCGATCGAGAGCGAGGTCGGAAAGGGCGTCAGCGGATGGCACGAGAGCAGCAACGCGGCCGCGAGCAACGGCAGGCACCAGCGGCGCAGCTTCATCGTCCCTCCAAAAAAACAGACCCGCCCCTCAGGCGAGGCAGGTCTGGTTGCGAGCCGCGTGCAGTGGAACTAGAAAATGTACGGCGGATCAATCGCCGGCGGCAGGCTGGGCAGGTAGAAGGTGATGACTTCATACACGCCGTCCAGCTCGCGGTAGAAGGTCCACGCCACCCCGGCGAACGTGCCGTACGCCAAGCCGGTCAGAAACTCGCCGATGCTGTCGGCCTTGTCGGCTTCGGTGATCGGCTGCTTGATCAGTTCGATCGGCGCGGTGCCCATGTTGACCAGGCCGCGCCCCAGCTTTTTGGTGGCGTCGAAGAACGGGCTGGGGTACGGACCGACGATCTTTTCGTAGCCGGTGATGATGTGGCCGCCGATGAACTCATCGGCGTACGCCACGCCGGCCAGCGCCACGCTGCAAAGAACCGCCAACGACAAAATGAGGCCCAAGCGCTTCATGATGCTTCTCCTACCACTGGAAGGTGAGGCCGAGACCGGCCTGATAGGCCATCGAACCGCTGATATCGCTCTTGAACGTGCTGTCCAACGAGTAACCCTGCAACGAGTCGCCGTACTGGAAAAACTTCCACAGCCGGACGTTCACGTTCAGGCCGATGTGCGGGTTGAACATATACTCGACGCCGCCGCCCAGGTAGGCGTAGATCGACTTGAAGCCGTCGTAGCTCTCGCCGGTGGGCGGCTTCGCGGCGCTCTTGTAAGTGAAGACGAAGGGCATGTAACCGGCGCCCAGCATCAGGAACGGCTGCCAGTTGACGAAGTCGGCGTCGCGGAAACGGCCGCGCGGATACAGCTTGCCGGAAACACCGAAGCCGCCGAACGCCCCGCCGCCCACACCGATGCCGCCGAAGCCGGAATTATCCCAGATGTCTTTGACGTCCGTACCGTGGGGCGAGGCCATCAACAGCGGAATCCAGTCGATCTCCATGGCGAAGTTCTCGGTTATACCGTAACCGAAGAACAAGCCGCCGCCGAGGCCGCCGTTCAGGTTCTTGCCCATCCAGCCGGTGTAACCGACGTACCCGGCGTCCAGGCCGGCGATGAAGCAGTTCGTCACCGACTCCGTGGCCATCGCGCTGGCGCCCCAGGCCAGCACCAGAAGTACAACAATGCCCGCTAAGGTCTTACGGCCCATCGAATCCTCCGTACGCACAAAATGCTTACGAAACACTACTCTTTTCTACCAGGTTACATTCTGGATATCCGTTTCATCGGCAAAAGTCAAGAAACTCTTACATTTTTTTTGCGCGGCGCTCGGGCGGCCAAAGCGCCGTTTTCCACCCCCTCTCGCTTGACAAACCTTTGTCGCGGCGCTCAGATGCGCGTGGTTTTGGGGTGAGATCATGCGCGTTTCCGCAGATGTGTTGGTGATCGGCTCCGGCATCGCCGGGCTGTCGTTCGCGCTCAAGGCGGCGGAGAAGTACGACGTCGCGCTGGTCACCAAGACCGAGCTCGACGAAACCAACACCAAGTACGCGCAGGGCGGCATCGCGGCCGTGATGACCACCGAGGACAGCTTCGAGCTGCACGTGCAGGACACGCTGACCGCCGGCGCCGGCCTGTGCAACGAGGAAATCGTGCGGCTGGTCGTGCGCGACGGCCCCGCGCGCATCCGCGAGCTGGTGGAGCTCGGCGTGCACTTCGACCACAAGGACGGCGGGTCCTCCGACTATGACTTGCATCGCGAAGGCGGCCATACCATGCGCCGGATCGTGCACACCGGCGACCTGACCGGCGAGGAAGTCGAGCGCGCGCTGCTCGCCCGCGTGGCCGCGAACCCGCGCATCAAGACCTTCGAGCACCACTTCGTCATCGACCTGATCACCACCGGCAAGTTCGTGCACAACCACGCGGCGGATCGCTGCTTCGGGGCCTACGCGCTCGACAAGAAAACCGGCGAGGTGCACACATTCCTCGCGCCGTTCACGCTGCTGGCCTCGGGCGGCGCGGGCAAGGTGTACCTGATCACCTCGAATCCCGACGTGGCGACCGGCGACGGCGTGGCGATGGCCTGGCGCGTGGGCGCGGAAGTGGGGAACATGGAGTTCATCCAGTTCCATCCGACCTGCCTCTATCACCCGTTCGCGCGCAACTTCCTGATCTCGGAAGCGGTGCGCGGCGAAGGCGGCGTGCTGGTCAACGCGGCCGGCGAGCGCTTCATGGATAAGGTGCATCCGCTGGGCAGCCTCGCGCCGCGCGACATCGTCTCCCGCGCCATCGACTTCGAAATCAAGCGCACCGGCGCCGAGTGTGTCTATCTCGACATCACCCATCTCGGCCAGACCGCGGCGTACAAGTTCCCGCACATCCACGCCAAGTGCCTGTCGCTGGGCATCGACATCACCCGCCAGCCGATCCCGGTCGCGCCGGCCGCGCATTTCCTGTGCGGCGGCGTGGCGACGGACGCCTGGGCCGAAACCACGGTGCACAATTTGTTCGCCGTGGGCGAGGTCGCCTTCACCGGCCTGCACGGCGCGAACCGCCTGGCCTCGAACAGCCTGCTGGAAGCGGCGGTGTTCGCCGACCGCGCCGTCCAACGCATTCTCGAACGCGAACCCGAGCGCCAACGCTACGGCGTGCCCGATTGGGACCCGTTCGGCGCCACGCGTTCCGACGAAGCGATCATGGTCACGCACAATTGGGAAGAGGTGCGCCGGACCATGTCGAGCTACGTCGGCATCGTGCGCTCCGACAAACGCCTGGCCCGCGCCCGCCGGCGCATCAATATGATTGTCGACGAGATCGCCGAGTACTATTGGGACTTCACGGTGAACAGCGACCTGCTCGAACTGCGCAACATCGCGCTGGTCGCGCAGCTCATCATTCGCTCCGCGCGCCTGCGCCTGGAAAGCCGCGGCCTGCACTACAGCCTCGACCACCCCACGCCGTTGCCCGAGGCGGTCGAGTCACGCGATCGCCGACGCGTTTCGTGGATTGAGTAATCACGTCCTTATTGGGTGGCACTGGCACACGAAGTGAAACGGAGTTTGCCAGTGCTCGCCACGATTTGGCGCCGACGGGTGGCACACTTTCGGCCGGCCGTTAGGCCGGCAGAAGGTGTGCGCAGCCCAAACATCACACCCCACTTCCTGCTAATCTGGACAAACGGCCAGCACTGGCAAGCTACGTATGACTCCGCGTGCCAGTGCCACCCCAAAAGCGTATCGTGGATTGAATAGACAGCGACGGGTGGCACACTTTCGGCTGGCCGATAGGCCGGCAGAAGGTGTGCTTCAATCCCCTTTGACGAACGGAACGGCGTTTCAATGCGCCGCGGGCGCGGCGCCGGGAGCGCTTTCGTTCTTCACCACGCACCCGTATTCCGGCTTGACCACGATATGCTGCACGCTGTCATAGGGCAGCTCGAACGTCGGCGGCCCGTTTTTGCGCCGCTGCAGTTCCAGGTCCATCGCCTTGATGATCGCCTGGCGGCGCTGCATGTCGTCACTAGTGTGTACCAACAACTTCGCGTAGTTCGGTATCGCCATCCTGGCGATCCAACTGTGCATGATGTCCTGACGCGTGAGCGGATCCTGAAACGCTTGACTGCCGCCGGCCGCCGCCCAACTCTGCGCCGCTTCGATTTCGCGTTTCATGAGGCTCAAAAGATAGTACCTTTCCCGCCGGAGATAGCCCGTGTTCCGGGCCAACCAGACGGCGGTTCGCGAAAGGGTTCTGTTGTGAATGAGTTCGTCGCCAAAGGTGTCGCCCGGCGGCGGGCGCCTCAGCCGCTCAAAGGTTACTTCGTGGGCCGCCGTTTCGGTTTTCATTGCCGCGACGAAAGCCTGACGCGCGTCGGGCAGCCCGGCCAGCCAGCCTTTGACCTGCTCGATCTCCGCCGGGTTCAGTTGCGGCAGCAGATAGACCAGCGTCTGATCGAGGGTCATCTCGATTGCGACGCCCATCATGGGGTAGAGAAGCGCGGGTGTCTGCAAGAGGCTTTCGACAAAGCGGATCACGGAGTGCATGCGCGCCAGGGCTTCATCCCGGTGACCTTGCTGCAGATCCAACACGGCGGCCGCGAGTTCCCAGTACGTCAGCCAGCGGGGCCCGCTGAAATTGGGGAGATCCGCGTCGGGGCGGAATTCCTGTTGAATGACCAGGCCATGGTCCACCATGGCGCGAAAGCGAGCGTCAAAGGCTAGAAACGTGCTCATCTGCGGGGCGAGTTTCTTGAGTCGCTCGAGGTCGTAGGCCGGGCAGGAATCGCTCCACGGTTTTTCCGATTTCTTCCCGTACAAGTCGTTGGCCAGCGCGTCCAACGCCCGCCGGCCGGCCGGGGGCCGATTCTGCATCGCCGAGGCGACCTGCTGGTACTCAGCGAGTTTGGCCTTCAGCGCCTCTTTGCTCTCCGGCGGCATGGCGTAATACGGATGCAAGATGATCGCCGCCGCGATGATGACCACGGCCAGAATCACCAATACTCCGAGAGCTGCCTTTTTTGCGGCGGGCCCCATGGTAAACCTCCTGAAAGATCGACAAGCGTGGTATGGCTGTTATTGTACCGCAAATGGACGAAATGTCGCCATCGGGATTGCCCGATATTCTTTCGTCACTCCAGCAAATCATCCCACGCCGGGTCGTCGTTGACCAATTGTCCGATCCATTCGTAGAGCGACGTGCCGCGAATGGCGCGGTGCGGGCCGCCGGGAAGCAGAAACTCGTAGGTGGTGTGCGTGGCGCCCTTGATGAAGAAGCGGTGAAAGCGGTCCGGGTAATCGTCGTAAATTTCGTTGGTGACGGAAAGCAGTATCCGCTCGAAGTTGTCCTGGGTCATGCCGAGAAACCAGGTGGAAATGATCCAGTCCTGGTACGACGAGAACATGCCGATGCGCACCTGCGGGTCGTACTTCATGTAGAGTTCGTAGAGATAGGTCAGGATCGTGCCGTCGCACTTCGTGCACTCCGCCGGAATGCGCAGGTTCCACGCCTGCTTGATCATGTTCCAGAACTCCGGCGCGGCCGGACTCCAGAAGCCCGTGCCCGAGTCGTTCATGACGTAGGTCTTCGTGTTCATGTACTGCGACTTGACCACCGCCCAGGCCATGAACGTACCGTAGCCGCCGGCGCTGGAACCGGAGACGAGAATTTTTTCGGGGTGCGGGAACAGCTCTTTCATCAGCGTCACCGCCGCGCTGACCTGCCGCAGGCCGTGGTGATAATGCATGGCCCCGTCGTAGACCAGTTCATTGTCGCCGGAGTGGACGCTGTGGTCGCAATGCGGAATGTAGACGTAGCTCCAGTTGCGCAGCGGGTTGTCTTCGTCGAACGACTTGAAGCCGATGTCCCACGGAAAATCGAGCGGCACCGCGAAACCGCCGCCGGGCCACGTCGCGCCGCCGCCTTCCATGAACAGCATCACCTTGTTCTCGCTCCCCGGGTGGACGGCGACGACCATCTGATCGCCGAAGGTGCAGCGGCAATCCGCAGTGTTGTAATAGTAGTAGGTGTAGCCGTTCGGGCCCGGCGTGGTGTGGACGTACTTTATCCCGATGTAACGATCCACGCCCATGTTCTCGAAGATCTCCACCAGATGATTCAAATCGTCATCGTCGCCGGGATTGATCGTGTCGTCGTCGTGGCTGCCGGACGAGTCGTCATCGACCGCGTCGTCATCGACCGTCGCCGCGTGATCGTCGTCATCGGCGTGGGAAGAGCAGCCGGCGAGCGCCGCCAAAACCGCCACCAGCATGAGCAGCCGAATCAGCCGTGTTTTCATGGATGCGATCCCCGCGAATATTTTTTTTCGTGTGGTAACAACGTAAGGTAACCGGTTCGAGAATCGGCGTCAAATCCGCTTGCCGCGCCTTGTTCTCTCCGGGTGGAAAGGGTATATTTCCGACACCAAATTGATTCACGGAGGTTGAGCCATGTCGAAGATTTCCCGACGTGAGTTTCTGCGTCTGGCCCTCGTCGCGGGCGTTTCCGCCGGCGGCATGAGCGGCATGGGGCGCATCGCCGAGGCATTGGCGGCGACCAAGGCGCTGCCCCCGGTAGTTTGGCTGCAAGGCCAGACCTGCACCGGCTGTAGCGTGTCGTTCCTGAACGCCACGTATCCGGACATCGCCAAGATCATCACCCAGGTGGTCAGCCTCAAGTATCACATGACGGTGATGGGCGGCACGGGCGAGGTCGCGATGCAAGCCCTCGCGGACGTGATCGCGAAGAAGAAGGGCCAGATTATCCTGCTCGCCGAAGGCTCGGTGCCGATCGCCAATCCCGACTACTGCAACATCGGCGCGAAAGGCGGCAAATCCTATTCCTTCGCGCAGGCCGTGTTGGACGTCGCCAAGGCGTCGCAGGCCGCGTTGGCGGTGGGCACGTGCGCGTCATACGGCGGCATTCCCGCCGCGCACGGCAGTCAGACCAAGGCGATCACGCTGAACGCGTGGTTGAAACAGAACGGCGTCAGCCTGCCGACCATCAACGTGCCGGGTTGCCCGCCGCATCCGGATTGGATGGTGGGCACGATCGCGCACTATCTGTGGTACGGCGTGCCCGCGCTCGACGGCGTCGGCCGGCCGAAGCTCTTCTATCCTGACGTGCACGAGAATTGCGAACGGTACAGCTACTTCCAGGCGCAGAAATTCGCCAAGGATTACGGCGAGCCGTTCTGCCTGTACGAACTGGGCTGCAAGGGCCCGATCTCGCAGTGCGACGTTCCGTCGGTTCGCGGCTGGAACGGCAACGTCAACGCCTGCATCCGCTGCGGTTCGCCCTGCATCGGCTGCACCGGGCCCACCTTCCCCGATCACGACGGGGCGGGTCTACGCGGCGCCGTGGCCCTGAACCAACCGACCGTGAAGGTCGTGTGAGCACGAGAAGGAGTGACCTATGGCGAAAAAAATCACCATCGACCCGATCACTCGCATCGAAGGTCATCTTAAACTCGAGGTGGAAATCGAAGGCGGCAAGGTCGTCAAAGCCTATTCCGCCGGCGAGATGTTCCGCGGTTGGGAAAAAATTCTCGTCGGCCGCAACCCGGTTGACGCGCAGCACATCGCGATGCGCATTTGCGGCGTCTGCCCCGCCATCCACGCGCACGCCTCGACGTTGTGCCTCGACATGGCGTTCGGCATTCATCCGCCGAAAAACGGCCGGTTGATCCGCAACCTGCTGCTCGGCGCGAACACCATTCAGTCGCACATCCTGCATTTCTATCACCTGGCGGCGCTCGACTACGTGGACATCACCGCCATCGCGAAGTATGCGGGCAACGACGTCGAATTGAACAAGATCAAGGCCTGGGTGCTCAACGCGCTCGATCAGCAAAACGCCGGCGAACCCGTGGCGGTCGGCCCGTTCCTGCCTCGCTACGAGGGCGACTTTTATATCAAAGACACGAACACGAACATCGCGCTCATCGCGCATTACATCCAGGCGCTGACCATGCGGCGCAAGGCGCAGGAGATGCTGACCATCTTCGGCGGCCGGATGCCGCACGAACTGGCCATCGCCCCGGGCGGCGCGACGCAGGACCCGACGGTCGATCGCATCATTTCCTACAAGCTGCGGCTGGCCGAGTTGATCGACTTCATCGACAACGTCTACGTGCCCGACGTTATGGCGTTGGCCGGGGCGTACCCGGGCGAAGCCAAGGTCGGCGCAAGCTACGGCAACTACCTGGTTTACGGCATGTTCGACGAGAACGAAGATTCGTCGGTGCGCTATCTGCCGGCCGGCGTGGTCAAGAACTGGAAGCTCGAAACGTTCGATCACAAAAAGATCGCCGAGTACGTCAAGTTCTCGCGTTACAGCTCCGGCTCCGGTTTGTATCCGTATGACGGCCAGACCGAACCCGAGCCCGAGAAGCACGGCGCGTATAGCTGGGTGAAGGCCCCGCGTTACGACGGCCTGCCGATGGAAGTCGGCCCGGCGGCGCGCATGATCGTCGCGTACCTGAGCAATCACCCCGACGTGAAGCCCGCGCTCGACGGCGCGTTCTCGGCGCTCGGCGTCGGTTTGAAAGACCTCAACTCGACCCTCGGCCGCCACCTGGCCCGCGCGGTCGAATTGAAGCTGCTGGCGAAGAAATTCCTGACGTACGTCGAAGCGCTCGAACCCGGCAAGCCGTTCCACACGCCGTTCCAGGTGCCGAAGGAAGGGCGCGGCATGGGCCTGCACGACGGCGCACGCGGCGCGCTCGGCCATTGGATCGTGATCAAGGACAGCAAGATCGCCAACTACCAGGCGGTCGTCCCGACGACCTGGAACGCCAGCCCGCGCGACGACAAGAACGTGGCGGGGCCGATCGAGAAGGCGCTCGAAGGCGCACCTGTGGCCGATCCGAACAATCCGATGGAGCCCGGGCGCGTGGTGCGATCGTACGACCCGTGCCTGGCTTGCGCGATTCACGTGGTCGAAGGCGGCAAAGAGATCGCGGTTCGCCGCGTGATCTGAGCGAACAGCAAAACGAAGCGAGGTGCGTCGGCCTTCCGGCGCACTTCGTTTTTTTGAACGCCGATTGTCATGCTTGTTCGTGTGGCGCAGGCGCCCTCGCCTGTGCAAATCACAGGGGCGTATAGCGATACGCCCCTACACGAGAAACAAAGGCGCACCCCGGATTAAAATCCGGGGCTAATATCTTTCGCCTCTGGCGGGGCGGGCGGCAAAGGAACGACATGCCAAACTGGGCGGTGATCATCGGCTTCGGCAATCCGATCATGAGCGATGACGGCGCGGGCGTCGCGGCGATCGACTTGTTCAAGACCATGCCCCTGCCCGCCGGCGTGGATCTCGCCGAATGCGGCACCAGTTCGCTCGACGCCATTCCGTTTCTCGAAGGCAAGAAGCTCGCGATCCTCATCGACACCGTTCGCGCGGGAGGCGAGCCGGGCGCGGTCTATCGCTTCACCGCCGCTGACCTGCGGCCCACGCCGCAACAAACGCTGTCGCTGCATTCGATCCGCCTCGTCGACTCGATGCAACTTTGGGAGTTGCAACTCGGCCAACTACCCGAGATCGTCATCTACGGCATCGAGCCGCAAACCGTGGACATCGGCCTCGACCTCTCGCCGCCGGTGCGCGCGGCTTTGCCGAAGCTTTGCGAGATGGTGTTGGCGGAATTGCGGCGTCGATAAAAATCCGTGTGTGTGGCGCAGGCGGGGGCGCCTACGCTCCGTCGTCGTAGGGGCGAGGCATGCCTCGCCCTTCGCGGGCGACCTACCGGGTCGCCCCTACGTTTCCTGCCGCGCTCGATTCTCCTGCAACAGAGCGATCAACAACTGCCGGACGGTGAACGTCAGGTTGATCGTCGTGGCGGCGGCGAAGATGGGACGCGGCAAATTGGCGGCGTCAAACTGTTCGAGGAACGTATGGAGTTCCCGGCCGGTCAGACCCGAGAGCACCATCACCGGCGGCAACTTGTCGGGCGGCGCAGGCGAACCGGCCGCCGGTTCCGTCAGCGCTTCCTCCAGCGACTGCGCCAGCATCGCCTCGGTGCAAAAGACCAGCGGCGCCTCCGGCGCGTTGATTTGCGCGAGCAGCGTCTGCAGCGGCGCGGCGGCGTCGGGCGCGTAACCACAAATCAAAATCCCGCGCGGTCCGACGCGCGTTTCATCATCCGGTTGAATCGGCCGGAAAGGAGATTCGTTGGTCAAGGAAATTCCTTTCGATCTCAATTTTAGCGTACCGAGAATTATTTTTTTCCCAGAACGACATCCCTCCCAATTTGGGTAAGCACTTCGTGAAAATCATCAGGATGTGCCAGTTCGTCCCACGTTTTGTTAATGACCTTTCGGACAGAAAAAGCGCCTTTCTCCGATGGAAATATCCACACGCCCTCCTTTGCCGCCATCGCCATGACTTCACATTGGAGGCGCAAAGCGTAGGATTTCACTTGATAAAATGCGTCCACGAATTCCCTTTGCGCGCTAAGTTGATATTTTGATTCCAAGACCATTCTTGCGCTTTCCTCGCCGCGCTTTGTCTTCGCACCGAGCGCATAGTCCGGATAGTTGCGCTCGCCTCTTCCCATCTTAACCGGCATTTGTCTAACCCAATCGGCTTCATCGTATCCTAGGCGTTTCAAAAACGGCTCAATGAGATGAACCTCAACATCACGCTCATTGAGAAGGTCACCCGGCGGCTGGTAGTCCGATAGGGGTATGCGCGGCAAGACGGAAAGGTCTTGTCCTTTGCTTTTCATGATCGCAAGAATGGCTTCGTATTCCTCAACCGTGAAAGGGGTTCTGCTGCTCGGCCCCTGAAAATGGGCTCTTACCGCTCCTTTTTGAGAAAGCAAAGGATGTTGTTTTAATTCGGAAAACGTCACCGGCACGGTCGAAATCTTCCCGCAAATCCATACCATTCCATGATAATAGAAGAATGGGTCAACGAATCCGTCTGAGCAGGCCCTCCAAATGGAATGAATATATTTCCGCGGACTTCGGCAATACATCAGGATTATGTCTCCTCGGCGGATGGCGACGTCTCCGGCGTAATGCGCCGTTGAGGCCACTGTCGCCTCGTCGAGAAATTCAAAGTCCTCGTCCGGATCTGCAGTCACCAGCCACACCTTCGAAGGAGATGGAAGGTCATTTACATCCAAAGACCTAACAAAGTGGGGAGCAAAATCGTAGAGGAAGGCGCACATCTCGGCCGGCGATAGACCGTGAAGTTCACGAAACTCGTGCCATGCTTGATTGATGGAAAGGTAATAGAGCGCTCGCGCTTCTTTTTGCAACTTTCCCGGAATTGGCGGGAACGGAATATTGAATTCAGCATGGATTTCCTCCAACTGGTTAATGTTGCATCGAAAGTTATAAGGCAAGAATAAATCAGGATGCGCCCAGTAGAGGCCGAGGGAAATGCCGGCGATATAGTTGTAATAGTCTTCGTCTTCAGCGAGCAGACAAAAATCGTCCGAATTCCCGCCAATATCGGTCATCTTAAAAGAAATTCCTTCTTTAAATAATACGTCTTCGTAATGTCGATTCGCAGCGTCGAAATCCGAGAATGTTAGTTGGGAAACTACGTCACGTACCACTGCTGGAATAGAGACTTCTTGGAACGGAAACTGGTCTTTATCTTCTTCCGCAAAACCAAGCGTCCACGTTTCAGGTCCGATGAATTCTTCGGTCAGGTGCGAGAACCGCTTCACGGCTTCTGCGCCTCGCTCCGACCGAACGTAAAGGTCCCAGACGAACTTGTTGAACTTCATGTCTGTCAAACTCCTTGTCTCACCGCCAACATTCTCTCAACTCTCCCTGTCCGATACTCAATCGAGATCGGCCGCGCATTGCTGCGCCGGGTACCGGGAACCTGACGCCATACACACCTTCGAGCCAATTTCATTGTCTCAGAGGTGTGGCACCCCGCGATGCGCTCGCTTCGCGATTCCCCCTCCGCAAGACGGAGGGGGCCAGGGGGAGGTCACATCTTCCGCAACGCCCGGTCGATGCTTTCGAGCGCAAGTTGGATGTTCTCGACGCTGTTGGCGTACGAGAAACGCAGGTAGCCTTCGCCGTACTTGCCGAAGCTCGTGCCGGACAGGCTGGCCACGCCGGCCTCGTTGAGCAGGTAGTGTTCGAGCCACGAGCTGCCTTTGCCGGTCGCTTTGATGTTGGGGAAGACATAGAACGCGCCCTTCGGCCTCAGGCAACTGACGCCCTTGATCTTGTTCAGGCCGTCGACGATCACGTCGCGCCGCCGCTTGAACTCGGCCACCATGCGAAGCACGTCGTCCTGCGGGCCTTCGAGCGCCGCGAGGCACGCGCGCTGCACGAACGAATTGACGCACGAATTCGAATTGGTCTGCAGCCGCGTGATGTGCTCGGCCAATTTCGGCGGCATGATGCCGTAGCCGATGCGCCAGCCGGTCATGGCGTAGGTCTTCGAAAAACCGTCGAGGATAACGGTCTGCTCCAGCATATTCGGCACGCAGGTGATCGTCTCGAACGAGCCCTCGTACAGAATTTCGAGGTAGACCTCGTCGCTCAGAATCCAGATGCCGCGCTCCTTGGCCGCGTCGGCGACGAGCCGCAGGTCTTTCGCGGTCAACACGCCGCCGGTCGGGTTCTGCGGGCTGTTCAAGATGATCAACTTGGTCTTCGGCGTGATCAGGCTGATCAGTTCCTGCGGGTCGAACGAAAAATTCTTCTCCTCGCGCAGCGGCACGGGCACGGGCGTCGCGCCGACGAAGTTGATCACGCTTTCGTAAATCGGGAAGCCGGGGTTCGGGTAGATGACCTCGTCGCCTGCCTGCGCCATCGCCATGATGACGAAAAACATGATCGGCTTCGCGCCCGGCGTGACCACCACCATCTCCGGCGTGAATTCGAGACCGCGGCGTTTGCCGGCGCACCGCGCGATGGCCTGGCGTAATTCGGGCAGACCGGCGCTCGGGCCGTAATGCGTGTAGCCGTCGTCGAGCGCCTTCTTCGCCGCCGCTTTGATGTGCGCGGGGGTGTCGAAATCGGGCTCGCCGATTTCCAGATGCACGATCTTCCGGCCCTGTGCTTCGAGCGCGCGGGCGCGGGCCAGCACCTCAAACGCGGTCTCCGTTCCCAGGCGGCTCATTCGTTGCGCGAGCTGCATGATATCCTCCGGTGTCGCGCCGGCTATTTTCCGGCGGCCTTCATCACGTCTTTCGCCGCCGCCGCGATGTGGGCGGCGGACAGGCCGAAGACCTCGAACAGTTCGTCGGGCTTGCCCGATTCGCCGAAGCGGTCCTGCACGCCGATGAAGCGCATCGGCACGGGACGGCGTTTGGCCAGCACCTCGGCCACGGCGCCGCCGAATCCGCCGGTCACCTGATGTTCTTCGCAGGTGACGAGGCATTTGCATTTCGCGGCGACGTCCAGAATCGCTTCCTCGTCGATCGGCTTGATGGTGTGCACGTTGAGCACGTACGCGCTGACGCCTTCCTTCTCCAGCGCCTCCGCGGCCAGCAGCGCGTGATAGACCATGTGCCCGGTGGCCAGCAGGCCGACGTCCGCGCCCCGGCGATAGACCACCGCCTTGCCGATCTCGAACGGGTCTTCGGGCTTGGTGAGCAGCGGCACTTTCTCGCGGCCGAAGCGCAGATACACCGGCCCGCGCATTTCCGCCGCGGCGAGCGTGGCCTTGTACGCCTCGTTCGCGTCGCAGGGCGAAAGCACGGTCATATTCGGCAGCACGCGCATGATGGTGATTTCCTCGAGCGCCTGGTGCGTCGCGCCGTCGGGGCCGACCGACACGCCGCCGTGCGCGCCGCCGATCTTCACGTTGAGGTTGGAGTAGCAGACCGTCGTGCGAATCTGGTCCCACGCCCGACCAGACACGAAAACGCCGTAGGTCGTGACGAACGGAATCTTGCCCATCAGCGACATGCCCGCCGCCATGCCCAGCATGTTCTGCTCGGCGATGCCGGCGTCGAAAAAGCGCGTGGGAAATTTCTCGGCGAACCAGATCGTCGTGGTGGACTTGGCCAGGTCGGCGTCGAAGACCACCACGTTGGGGTTGATTTCGCCGAGCTTCACCAGGCCTTCGCCGTAGCCGAAGCGGGTGGGTTTTTCGCCGTAGATTTGCATCTCAGTCCTCCCCCGCCAGTTCGGCCATGGCCTTGGCGTATTCCTCGTCGTTGGGCGCCTTGCCGTGCCAGCCCGCCTGGTTTTCCATGAACGACACGCCCTTGCCTTTGATCGTGTGGCCGATGATCGCCACCGGCCGGCCGTCGCCGCGCGGGAATTCGTCGAGCACATCGACCAGCGATTGCATGTCGTGACCGTCGACCTCGGCCACGTGCCAGCGAAACGCGCGCAGCTTGTCGGCCAGCGGCGCAATGCCCATCACCTTTTCGACCTCGCCGTCGATCTGCAGACCATTGTAGTCGATGAAGGTCAGCACGCGATCGAGCTTGAAGTGGCCGGCGGCCATCAGCGCTTCCCAAATCTGCCCTTCCTGCATCTCGCCGTCGCCGTTGACGCAGTAAAACAGATTGTCGCGGCCGTCGAGTTTCGCGGCCAGCGCCATGCCGACGATCACCGACAGCCCCTGCCCGAGGCTGCCCGTGCCGACCTCGACGCCCGGCGTGCAATTGCACGGATGCCCCTGCAAGTTCGCGCCGTATTGGCGCAGCGAGGCGTATTCGGCGCAGGGGAAGTAACCCGAGCGCGCCAGCGCCGCGTAGAGCACCGGCGCCACGTGGCCCTTGGAAAAAATCACGCGGTCGCGCCCTTCCCAGCACGGGTCGTCCGGGTGGTGGCGCAGCTTGTGGAAGTACAGCGCGGTGACGAAATCCGTCGCCGACAAACTGCCGCCGGGGTGGCCGGAACCCGCCGCGTGCGTCATCTCGATGATGTCGCGCCGAATCTGACGCGCCATCTTTTTCAATTCAGCAACAGTCATGAATCCTCCGGTTTTTTCGCGGCAAATACGTCGGGCGCCGAAGCGGATGCAGGAGACACGATGGATCGGTTTCGCGGTTCATAATCGACAGCTTTCGGCTTTGCGCGACCTGATCTTACCAGCGTATGAACGCTGGTCAACCCGCAGTCATGAAAACGTGTTGACATCAAAAAAAAGAATGTCTACGATCCGCACCAAGATATGTCAAATGGACTTTTTCTTGGTAAGTGAGGGCAAAATGGCGAAACGGTTTATTGTCCCATCGAGCAGAGGAGTACTCCATGCCAATAGTTGAAGATATCGCTGGCTTTGATTGTGCGGATGTTACGTGCGACGGAAAGTTCGAAAAAGTCGACGAAACGGAAACTGAGGCAAAGTGGAGATGCAGTCGTTGCGGTCTAGAATTGCGCGGAGCAAACGGCAGAGCAGAACTTTGGAAGAAAATGGAAGAGATTGTCGCCGGAATCGCCTGTAAGGTCGTAAACGGCGGTGTTTCCGGTACCGTTCGGTGAAGATATTTAAGATTAGCTTTCATCATTGATTAGATAATCTACGACATCGGCAATTTTTTCGTTTTGCTGGAGGTTTTTTATGGGACAGAAAATAAAACCTGAATGCTTTGTGGACTTTCTCTTATTCGCTCGAGACGAATACACGACCAAACATTGTCAGACTGTCGCTGTTATCTCACAAAAATTGGCCGCCGATTTGAAATTTAGCAACAATATTATTGAACACATCGTTACCGCCGCCTATCTTCACGACATTGGTAAGATCACTTGGGATGACACTCTCCTCAAAGGCAGCAATCAAGCTTCCTCGCAGGAATGGCTGAAAATAAAAAATCATCCTGAGATCGCCGGGAGGTTTCTATACCAAATGCTCTCTCCTGTACTAAAAGAACATGAACGACTTTGGATCGCGCTCGTTTGGGTACATCATTGGAAATACGTTCGCGATGACGATGACTACCCGCCACCGTCGGTAATTCACGGTACGATTCATCCGGTGTTGTCCGCGTGCCATCTCAAATTCGAAGACGAGACTTGGGATTTGGTAAGAGGGGTCATCCAGGTCGCTGACTGCTTCCACGCTGCCGTCGCGGAACGACCGTATCATCACCAGAAAAGAACCACGCAAGAGGCGCTCAATGACTTGTTCACCAAACAAGAGGAAAAAAATAGAAAACTATTTCATCCAAAAGTTTTACAATGCCTAGGCGATAATTGTCGCTGGCTAGAGGAAATCATCGGGCGATAATTTGCGCTTCTCGAATCATTTTCCAATTCCCTATTCTTTTCTTTTCGTTGCTTTCGTCCCCAAGCGAATGAATGCCTTGCCAGGGCCAACTAAATGGACACCACGGACCGATTAAGCAATTCATGGACCAGCCGTCTGTGCGTTTGGCGTCCGATTTCACGATCGCAGAAAAACCCTAAGCGGGCACGGCATGCCGTGCCCCTACCCGGAGCCCGAAACCCGGGACCTGGAACCCGCCAATACTTTTTTCGCCTTTCGCGTTCGACCGAAAAAATTAATCCTTGACAATGAAGCGGCGCCTTGAGAAAATAACCGCTATCGGGTCGGCCGGAGCGGGAGGCCGACATGTCACGCCGGATTACGTTACTGGTCTTCGTGGTTTCAATGTCGCTGCTCGCGGCGCCGGCCGTGGTGCAGGGCGACTGGTCGGTCGAGATCGCTCGCATCTACGTCAACCCCGGCGTCCCGAGCGGCGTGGGCGCCTTGTGGGACGACGCCTCGCAGAAATTCCTCGCCCTCTATTATCGGCCCGAACTCTGGCTCGCACGGTGCGCCGGTTCGAACTGCACGACGGAGCCGGTCGACCTCAACGGCTACAACCTCGGCGGCGTCTATCTGTTACGCGACAATCAGGGTCTGTTGGCGCTTTATCAGAACGGAAGTGAAATCAGGCTCGCCCGCGAGGGCGCGCCGTGGACGGTGCAGGTCGCGTCGTTGCCGCAACCGTGCAATCGTTTGGTTTCCGCCGCGCAGGAAACCGCCGGCTCAATCGGCCTGCTGTGCACCGACAACGACAACCGCCTCTTCCACAATTGGCAAGTCAACGGCGTGTGGCAGGCTGAGGAGCTGACCTGGTATGGCGAAGCCGGCTACGGCCTGACCGACCAGGCGCTGGCGTACTCCGTCGCCGGCGTCCCGCACGTGATCACGTGGGTGCGCACCTCGGGGCTCTTCGGATTCATCCTCTATGATTTCGCGCGGGACATTTCGGGAACCTGGCAGCGCACCACCATGGAGGACAATGAAAACGCCTTTTGCAGCGGGGCCTACATCGTCCGCGACGAGGCCGGGAAACTTTGGGCGGCGCGCGACGTGGGCATGCCGTATCTCCAAGCGCCGGCGCGCGATGTGCTCAAGCTGGTTACTTCCGGCTGGCGCGCCACCTACGACGGCGTCGATTTTTACTATTCCCATCTTGACCGCATGTGGTGGAGCCCGCTCGCGCTGCAACCCGGCGGCGGCATCGCCTTTGCCTACTACGCTTTTACCGCCGGTGATCCGGACGATCCGGGAACTTACTCTTACTGCGTCATCTTGTCCGGCGGTGATTACTGGTGCCCCTCGTATGGCGAGGTCTACTTCCCGGGGTCTCCCGTCTATAGTTGCCAATTAGGCGTACACGACGGCGTCCACGTACTGACCGCTTCCACGTTCTGCGATTGGACGCCGCAGGCCGTCTACTACCAGAACGAGAACGATCCTTACACCGACGTCGCGGCGCCGCATTTGTACGACACGGCCGGCCGCCTCGGTCTCGCCGCGCATCGCATTGCGGAGGGCTTGGCCCCTTACGTCTTCGGCAGCGTCGTAGACTACGAAGGCCACGAACACCCGTCGATCTACCGGCGTGAAATCACCGACTGGCGCGAGTTCGGGTTCGACTACGCGGATTGGGAATATTATTTGGTTGAGCATGCCATCGCCGTGTCGGCGGAAGGGGTGTTCGTGCTGCAAGGCGGCTGGGCTGTGGCCGGTCCGATGGCGAATTTGGTGCGCTTTGACTTCGACGGCGCGATACAAATCGATCAACTGGAGGACCCGTATTACTGGACCGGAGCGGGCGACCTGGCTTTCGGCGCGGACGGCGGCCTGGCCGCGGCCTGGGTTTCACCCGACGCCAACAAACTCAAGTTCGTGCGGCGTCCCGTCGGCGGTCCTCCGGACGCGGCGGTGGTCGTGGACCAAACGGTCGACGATCTGGGGGCGGTCGTTTGCGACGACAACCTGGCCCGCGTCGCCTATCGCAAGTCCGGCGCCGTTTACCTCGCGACCGAAGGCGCGCCGTTCGCCATCGAGCTGGTCGATGACACGCATACGGCCGACGGCTATCTCGGCGTGACGTGCGAGGCGGGCGGCGTCGTGCATGTGTTGTACGACACCACCGCCGGGTTGATGCACGCGACCAACGCCGCCGACGGTTGGTCGGTCGAAACCGTGAGCGCCGACCATCGCTTCGCCGACGCCGCGGGCGACCCCGACGGCCGGCCCTATGTCGCGGCCGGCAGCACGGCGCAACACCGCGTCGATCTTTACCACCTCGGCGCCGGCGGCTGGGAGCAGGAGCTGCTGGCCGAAAACCCGCATAGCTATCAGGCGGCGCTGTGGTCGGACGGACAAGATGTGATGGTTTGCTTCGTGCCCGGTTACCGGCTCGAATGTTGGTCCACCGCGCCCGTCGTCGGCGAGCCCGGCACGGACGACGACACGGTCGTCGATGACGACACCATCGTCGATGATGATGCGTCCGATGATGATCTCGATGACGACGTGGACGACGACGTCGACGATGACGCCGACGACGATACCGACGACGACTTAGATGATGACGCGGATGACGATGCGGACGACGATGCGGACGATGACGTCGACGATGATTCCGATGACGACCTTGATGACGATCTCGACGATGACGCCGACGA
>PMZC01000053.1:0-8992 GCA_003170555.1 Deltaproteobacteria bacterium | reverse complement strand
CAACCGTTCCGTCATTTTTCACTCTTCATTTTTCACTTTTCACTTTTCCTATCTTGACGCTTCTTGCGAAATGCTGTTACGTCGAGTTCCCCAACAACGGGAGATGATGGTTCGATGGACCCGGAATTGCGCCGGCTCTACCTGCAGGACTTGAAGGAGATCGAGGACGAGATCCGCGAGTTCGGCGTCAACGTCGAGC
Source organism: Deltaproteobacteria bacterium (assembly GCA_003170555.1). Lineage (GTDB taxonomy): Bacteria > Lernaellota > Lernaellaia > Lernaellales > Lernaellaceae > FEN-1099. The sequence continues at coordinate 8,793 of PMZC01000053.1, read as the reverse complement.
TGCTGATGGAGAAGGCGGAGATTCTCGATTTTCTGGGCCGACAAGATGAGGCCGAGGTGCTGCTGCGCGAGGCTTTGCAAAAGGAGCCTGAGCACGGCGACCTGTGGAACAACTTGGGCGTCGTGCTGAAGAACATGGGCCGCTACGAGGAAGCGTTCGACGCGCTGATGACCAGCCAGCGCCTGAGCCCGAGCCGCACGGTCACGCTGAAGAACATCGGCGACGTGCTCTTCTTTCAATATCGCGACGACGAGGCGCGGCTGTGGTACGAACGCGCGCTGCGCGCCGATCGCAATGACCCCTGGGCCCTGACCGGCAAGGCGCAGATCCTCGTCTCGAAACGCAACTACGAAACCTCGCTTGAACTGTTCGACCGCGCGCTCACCATCGAGCCGGATTACACCTGGGCGCTCGGCGGACGCGGCATGGCGCTGCTGGGGCTCGGTCAATTCGAAGAGGCGCTTGATTCGTTCGACCAGGCCATCGAGCTCGATCCGGAATGGGATCAACCGCATTGCGGCAAGGCCGAGGCGCTGCACCGGCTGGGTCGCTTGAAGGAAGCGGAAGCCGAATACCGCACGGCGCTGCGACTCGACGAACTCGATCCGCTCAAGTGGCAGGATCTGGGCAACGTGCTGCTCGACATGAACCGTTTCCGCGACAGCCTGCGGGCGTTCCGTCGCGCGGCGCGGCTCGACGAAGCGCTGGTCCGCGCGCACAGCGGCATGGCGCACGCGCTGGACATGCTGGGCCGCTTCGACGACGCGCTGGTGGAATACGACAAGGCGCTCGCGCTCGACGAGGAAGACCCGTCGATCTGGAACAACCGCGCCGTGCTGCAGGCCGAAGGGATGAACGATTTCACCGCGGCCAAAGGCAGCTACGAACGGGCGCTGGCGCTCGACCCGGAGTATCACCTCGCGCGTTTCAACTTCGCGCAACTGCTGGTCAAGATGGGCCACGACAAACACGCGCGCGAAGAATTGCGCAAGGTGCAAAGCGCGTTCCGCAGCGGCGGCCGCGACCTCATTCCCGAACTTCGCGACGAAGACCTCACCTGGATGGAATCGTTCCTTAGCGGCGGCGGCAAGAGTGAAAAATGAAGAGTGAAGAGTTGGGTTGCACCAACACGAGCGCTAGATTCTAGAGCAACGAACGTTCTCGCCGATCATTCGCAAATTGATAGTGAAGTGCCGCCAGCCCTGAAGGGGCGCTATTCGCTAGCCCATGGCGTGAGCCATGGGTTCCGGTTCGCCTTTCAATCAGAGCCCTGAAGGGGCGTCATCAGGTAGCTTGGGCCGTGCCCATGCCGCCCTTTCAGGGCTTCGCGGAACGTGGTCGCTTCCTCCCCAGGGCTGCCGCCCTGGGCTGACGGATCACGCCCCGAAGGGGCTCATGAATACGTTAGAACGAAATCTTCTGGTCGAATGTGATCGTGAAATGCTCTAGCCGCTATCTTACTTCGTACTCCGCAATCCGCACTCCGCTTTCCGCTACTGGCGATGGGGTGGCGGTGGGCTGAGCGCCGAAGGCGCGTCATTCGACAGCCCAGGGCGGCAGCCCTGGGAAAACGTGTTCGAAGTGAATATCATGAGCCCTGAAGGGGCGACATCGGCCGCCTCGATGAGGTATGAACCTTGGGCCACTCCTTGTCTTGCGTATTTATTCATGTGGTCTTTTCGACAAAGGACCGTCGTCCGACGATCGGCGCCGAAATTCGCGGGGAGCTTGGTCTCTATCTTGCCGGCATCGCTCGAAACAAAGGCTGCCAACCGGTGATCCAATGTGCGACTGCCGATCACGTACACTGCTTGATCGGTCTCGACTCACAAACCACCGTGGCCAATCTGATCCGCGATCTCAAGGCAAATTCGTCACGCTGGTTGAACAAACGTCTGGCTGGGCAAACCGTCTTTGCCTGGCAAAACGGCTATGGCGCGTTTTCGGTCAGCAAGTCGAATCTCGAGTTGGTGAAAGAATACGTGGCGACGCAGGAAGAACACCATCGTAAGATGACGTTTCAGCAAGAATTGCTCGCCCTATTGAAAAAACATGATATTCCGTATGACGAAAAATACCTATGGGCATGAAATGGTGATTGGCCCCAACAACCATGGTCGTACCCGCGATGTCGCCCTTTCAGGGCTCGTTTATCTTTTTTGTCGGTTACCCAGGGCTTACGCCCTGGGCTCTCGGATATCGCCCTTTCAGGGCTCAGAACAAACGCAGTCGCAGCCCGGCTCAACGGCGGTTCACGCACTGGGATTGCGGATATCGCCGCTACGGGGTTTAGGACAATTCGCGGCGCCATCGTGTCTTCTGCTGCTGGTTCTCTTCCTCTGCACCGCGTGCCCGGAAGAAACGTATTTGCCGCCGGAGGCGCAGCAATTCAATCAATACACGCAGCCGGTGAAGCTGGCCGCCGCGGAGTTGCAGTTGACCGCGCTGGTCAGCCAATGGGCGCGCGAGGTGCAGCACGAGCCGCCCGCGCTCGATGCCGGTCTGACCTACGCCTGTCGCAGCCTCGCGCTGCGGATGAAGATGCAGGGCGGCCGGCAGGTCGGCGCGATCTCCAACGCCGAAATCCAGACCGAACTGGTGCGGTTCGGCGTGGCGGACAGCGCCGTCCGTACGCAGATGGTGGCGGGAACTTTCGCCTCGAGCATCGGCGACGAAATGCGCGGGACGATTCGCGAGGAGCTCGCCCGCGGGCGCTACACGCATTTCGGCGTCGGCGTCGCGCGCGCGCTTTTTCCGCCGGTGACGTACGCCGCGCTGGTGCTGTCGCGGCGGCCGATCGCCATCGACCCGTTCCCCAAATGGATCGCGACCGGCGAGCGCGTCGCGTTGTCCGGCCGGCTGCTGGAAGGGCTGAACAAACCAACCGTCTACGTCAACCCGCCCAGCGGACATGTTTATGAGGCCCTGCTCGACGTGGCGCCCGACGGCGCGTTTCACACCACCATCTTTTTCGGCTACGGCGCGGGGCTGCACCGCATCGAGGTCAGCGGCGTCGGTTCATCGGGGCCGGAGATCGCCGCGCTGATGCCGGTGCAGGTCGGCAACACCGAACCGGCGGCGGAGGCCACGCCCGTCGCGCCGGAAAACAGCGAAGACGAAGCGCGCCAACTCGTGTTCGCCCAGATCAACCGCGAACGCGTCGAGGCCGGACTGTCGCCGGTGCAGGTCAGCCCGGCGCTGGAGCGCGTCGCGCAGTCCCACGCCGAGGAGATGCGGCGGATGGGCTACGTGGCGCATCGCAGTCCGACCACCGGCATGGCTTCCGATCGCGCCACCGCCGCGGGCATTCGCTGGTCGCGCATCACGGAAAACGTGGCCGTCAATCAGTCCGCCCTCTCCGCCCACGCCGGGCTGATGGATTCGCCGGCGCACCGCACGAACGTGCTCGATGGCGCGGTGCGGTTCATCGGCATCGGCGTGGCGTTCAGCGACCGGGGAAGTGGCCAGCGCGCCGTCTTTCTGGTAGAAAATTACGTGTCCCTGCAGCATCACGAATAGTCGGAGGAGCCGCCGATGTTCGCCCGCTTCTTTCAGTTCGAGCGGATGGGCGCGAGTCTGACCACGGAACTGCGCGCCGGCGTCACCACGTTCGTCACCATGGCTTACATCATCGTGGTCAACCCGGCCATTCTCGCGGCGGCCGGCATTCCGGTGGGGCCGTCGACGATCGCGACCATTCTCGTCGCGGGCTTCGGCACGATCTTGATGGGCCTGGTCGCCAATCGCCCGATCGGCGTCGCGCCGTACATGGGCGAGAACGCGTTCATCGCCTTCGCGCTGGCGACACTCGGCATCGGCTGGCAACTGCGCATCGGCGCGGTGTTCGTCTCCGGCATCATCTTCCTGATCATCACGCTGCTGCGCATTCGCGGCTGGCTGGCCAATGCGATCAGCCCGAGCATGAAATACGCCTTCGCCGTGGGCATCGGCCTGTTCCTCAGCTTCATCGGGCTCAACGAAACCGGGATCGTCAAAGCGGGCAAGGCCGTGCCGGTCGAGATCGGCAATCTGGCGTCGGGCCCGGTGCTGCTGTCGATCTTCGGCCTGCTGTTGATCACGATTCTGCTCGCCCGCAAGACGCGCGCGGCGATCTTGATCGGCATCGCGGTCACCGGCGCGCTCGGCATGATCTTGGGCTACGGCAAACTGCCGGAGCACGTTATCGCGTGGCCGCAGTTCAGCGGCCCCGACGGCCTCGCGGCCATCGCCGGGCAACTGCGCTTCAGCGAAACGGTGACCGTCAACGGCGTGACGAAAACGATCAGCCTGTTTTCGCTGACCATGCTGCCGGTGCTGCTCACGCTGTTCCTGATGGATTTCCTCGACACCATCGGCACGCTGATGGGCGTCGGCGCCGCCGGCGACATGCTCGACGAAAACGGCGACTTCCCGCAGATCGAGCGGCCGATGATCGTCGACGCGGTAACCTGTATCGGCTCGGCGCTGCTCGGCACGTCGACCTCGGGCGCGTACATCGAATCGGCGACCGGCATCAAGGACGGCGCACGCACCGGCCTCGCGGCGGTCGTCACCGGCCTGCTGTTTTTGCTCTGCCTGTTTTTCGTGCCGCTGGTCACGCCGCTGCAAAGCCTGACGTTCGCCTACGGCCCCGCGCTGATCGTCGTCGGCATCCTCATGATTCGTTCGATCAGCAAGATCGAATTCGACGACCTGACCGAACTGGCGCCCGCGTTCATCACCATCGTGATGATGGTCTTCACCTACAACATCGCCAACGGCCTGACCGCCGGACTGGTCGTCTACCCGATCATCAAACTCGCCGCCGGCCGCTGGCGCGACCTCAACGCCGGCATGATCGTCATGGCCCTGCTCTGCGCCGCGTATTACGTGTTCGGGCTGGTGCACTGAAAAATCGTCTCGGCGAGGCACTTCACGATTAAGTGCGCCGTCTCACGCCGATGCTTTTTTATGTAAGCGAAGCCGTGCCTATTGCCGGCAGCCCCGTGAGGGGCGCAGGTTATTAGCCCACGGTGCAACCGTGGGAACGTCGCGCCAATATCAAACAAGCCCCCGCATGGGGGCGCAGGATGTACGCCAACGCGGCCCTCTGACATCCGTCGCCCCCTCCGCGGGCTTTGTATTACTATGTAGCAAGCATACCCAGGGTTAAAACCCTGGGCTAATATCCTTCACCCGCTCCGCGGGTTTTCGCGGCGGCGTCGGAATTGGGCTAGAGGTGCTCAGAAGGCGGGGCGACGTACTGCAGATTGGCGTACTTCAGAATCAGCGTCTTCTCGCCGAACTTGTCGAAGCGCACGGTGGCGCGGGCGAGTTGGCCGGAACCGGCGAGGTGGGTGACGACGCCCGGGCCGAAATGCGGATGGCGCACGCGGCACAGCAGCTCGAGTTTCGGCTGATCGGCCGGGTCCTGGCTTTCGTCGTAATCGAATAGCGGATCGATCGTCTCTTCCCGCGGGCGGATCAGCCGCGTCGTCGGGCCGGAGCTAAACGCGGTCGATCGCGTCGTGGTGAAGGCGGATACGTTCGGTCGGGTCGAACCGATGTCTTCCACCAATTGCGGCGGCAGGTCAAACCAGAACGGCGACAGGCGCGTCGGCATGGGTACGCCGCCGAAGCTGCGGCGCATCGCGGCGGCGGTGAGGAACAGCCGCTCCTTCGTGCGCGTGATGCCGACGTAGCACAACCGCCGCTCTTCCTCGAACTCCGCCGGGCTTTCCTTGCTGCGGCTGTGCGGCAGCAGGCCGTCTTCCAGCCCGATCATGATGACCGCCGGGAACTCCAGCCCCTTCGCTGCGTGCAACGTCATCAGGCTGATCGCATTGGCGCGCTCGTCGTACAAATCCGGATCGGAAAGCAGACTGACCCGCTCGAGGAACAGCGACAGCGTGGCTTCGTCTTCGTTTTCGTCCTCGAAATCCTCGATGGCCTTGAGCAACTCGGCGAGGTTTTCCAGCCGCGTTTTGTCCTCGACCTTTTTGCTCGCTTCGAGCGCGGCGATATAGCCCGCTTCGCGCAACACGTAGCCCGCCGTGACCGACGGCTTGTGCTCTTGCGCAAACGTCGTGGCCCGGTCGATTAATTGCGCGAACGCCGCGACGCGACCGCGTGCGCCGGTGGGCAGCTCGCCCTCACCCGCGCCGACCCGGCGGCAGGCCGCAACCACATCGCACGCTTTTTCCTGCGCGAAGGCGGCGATCCGCTCGACCGTGCGCGGGCCGATGTTGCGCGCCGGTACGTTGATCACGCGGCCGAGTGCGACGCCGTCGTTCGGGTTGATCAGCAGGCGCAGGTAGCCCAGCGCGTCTTTCACTTCCTTGCGGTCGTAAAATCGCGTGCCGCCGATCACCACGTACGGCAGGCCGGTTTCGAGCAGCTTCTCTTCGATCATCCGGCTTTGCGCGTTGGTGCGGTAGAACACGGCGATGTCGCCCGGCCGCAGACCGCGCCGCGTGACCAACTCCTGCGCGGTGCGGGCCACGAAGCGCGCCTCGTCGTATTCGTCGTCGGCGACGAAGCGCTGAATCGCCGCGCCTTCCGGATTGGGCGTGTCGAGCGTCTTCGGTTTGCGGCCGCGATTCTGCTTGATCACCGCGTCCGCCGCTTGCAGGATGCGCGACGTGCTGCGGTAGTTGGTGCCGAGCACAATGACTTTCGCTTCCGGAAACTTTTTTTCGAAGTCGAGGATGTTCTGGATGCGCGCGCCGCGCCAGCGATAGATCGACTGGTCGTCGTCGCCGACCACCATCAGATTGCGGTGCGCGCCGAGCAGTTCGTCGATCAGCAAGTCCTGCGCGCGGTTGGTGTCCTGAAATTCATCGACCAGCAGATGGCGGAAGCGGCCGCGGTAACCGTCGCGCACCTCGGGGTTCTCGCGCAGCAGGCGCAGCGTCTCGACGATCAGGTCGCCGAAGTCGAACGCGTTGGCCTCGCGCACGCGCGTCGCGTAGAGCTGGCAGAGGTGCACGTATTTTTCGCGCAAACTCGGCGGCGCGTGCGACGCCAGCGTCGCCGGATCGGCCGCCTCGTTCTTCGCCTGGTCGAACAGATACGCCGCCTGGCGCACGGCGAATACGTCGGTATCGATTTCACAAACGCCGAACAACTCCTTGAGCAGCGTCTGCTGGTCCGCCTCGTCGTAGATCGAAAAGCCCGGCTTGCGGCCGACGCGTTCGGCGTGGCTGCGCAGGATGCGTACGCACGCGCCGTGGAAGGTGTGGATCCACATGCCCATCGCGTGCCGGCCGAGCAGCTCCTCGACGCGGCCGCGCATCACGTCGGCGGCCTTGTTGGTGAAGGTGACGGCGAGGATTTCGCTGGGATGCACGTCGCGCACGGCGATCAGGTACGCGATGCGGCGCGTGAGCACGCGCGTCTTGCCCGAACCCGCGCCGGCGAAGACGAGCAGCGGCCCGTCCGGCGCGGTCACCGCCTCGCGCTGCGCCGGATTGAGGTTCTGCAGAATCAGTTCGCCCACGTCGCCCATGCCGCCTCCGAGGGCGCGCAATCTAACACGAACGAAGTGAAGAGTGAAGAATGAAGAGTGAAGAGTGGGAGTGAGAAGTCGGGTGACACTGATACGCCGAGCGAAGCGAGGTTTATCAGTGCTGCCGTCTAGCTCAAGACCCACCGTTAAAACGGTGGGCTAAACTCTATCGTCCCCGCGGGGACGAACGAATTTAGCCCAGCGATTTATCGCTGGGAACGTATCTATTCGACTGTAACACACTACCAGCACTGGCAAGCTTCGCAGGGCCTCGCGTGCCAGTGCCACCCGACGCTACCGCTTCCTCCGCGCCAGCATCAACGCCGCGAAGCCGATGGCGAACATCACGCCCGCCAGCGCCGGCCCCGGGTTTTCGCGGCCCGCCTCGCATCCGCCGCAACCGAATATTTTCAGATTGGTGTCGGAAGATCTCGCCATGCAAGGGTCTTTCTCTGGATCTTTGCTATCCCATGGGCCGCAACTCTTGTTGCTGTCGGCTACATTGAACGACACGGAGGACTCACATTCGTGGCCGTACGTCGAAGAGCTATCCGAGGGATCCAACAAACCGTATGACGAAAGGTGATAATAGGTCGTGCCGGGCGGCGGACATGAATCGACCCACTCGAGGTGATAGCCTGAACAATAACCGCGACTGCATTCCAGAACGGCGTCCCCGTCGCAATCTTCACATATATCCGGACCTCCTCCACATTGTTGGCCGGTGTCGATATATCCCCACTCCCAACAAGAGCTCCCCTCCGTGGGTTCGCCCACTTCAGAAGCGCCGTCGATTTTCATGCTCGTATTTGCGGTTTTGTTAATCCGCCATAGGGTGACGGAATAGGCATAGGCTCCACAATCCGGGCTGTTGGCGTTCACGTCTAGACCGACATGAACATCCTGTCCGACCTGCTTGATGGACGTGATTTTTCCACCCGTCGGCCATTCGCAAGGATTAGTCATGTCTCCCCGCGCGAGCGCGGGGCAAACGATAACCGCCAACACGACCAGAATTCTGCTGATGGATTTCATGCTGCCCTCCCGAATCGCCCCGGGGAGAATCATAGCGCGATTTTTTTGGTCGAAGCAATGCGGAATGCGGGCGCCACTGATACGCCGAGCGAAGCGAGGTTTATCAGTGCTCGCAGCTAGCACTGGCAAGCTTCGCCGAGCCTCGCGTGCCAGTGCCACCCGGCCACATCGATTGCGGAATGCGGAAAGAGACGGCTTTGGCAAGTCAGAGGTTAGTCAGGCTCCGTCATTTTTCATTTTTCATTTTTCAGAGCCTCTTGCATAAATACTAA
>PMZC01000318.1 GCA_003170555.1 Deltaproteobacteria bacterium | reverse complement strand
TTTTACCGGTGCCGGTCTGGGCGCAACCCAGCACGTCCCGGCCGGACAATACGTGAGGGATGGCCTGCTCCTGAATCGGAGTGGGTGAGCCATAGCCCTGTTCGCGAACCGCCTTGAGCAGCGGGGCGCGGAGGTTCAAGTCTTCGAACTGCATCTATACCTATCTTTCCCTTGGTTCGTCCAAGGTTTCCGACAGACGCGGCCTTCATCGACAGATTCTGGGAGCTTGTTCAGGAACCCAGGGGCGTGCACCAACACGCGGCTTCGTTGGAGGGCATCTGCAACTTGGCGTAGTTTATTACACATCCGGCGAGGGAAGTCAAACCCCGGCCGGGAGCGCGACTACCGCCTTTTCCTTGCGCGGACAGTGATTACGTTCCTGGCAGCGAGATCAACCGATCGTTGATTCGTTTAAAAATACCAAGCCGCAGGAGGTCCGGGCAATGAAAAACAAAAGCATTTTCCGCCATTCAGCGGATAGCACATGGGGGTTGTTGATGGTCACCTTGGCGTTGGCGACGGCGGTTGCGGCCTGTACCGGCGCGGGAGCGTCGTCCGCGAAAATCGTGACAAAAACCGTCGATTACGAACAGGGCGGCATCCCGCTCGAAGGCACGGTCGTCTTCGATGAAAGCTCGAACATCAAGCGCCCCGGCGTGTTGGTCGTGCATCAGTGNNGCGCCCACGAGTTGCGCGTCGCCAAACGCCTCGCCGAGCTGGGCTACGTGGCTTTCATCGCCGACATCTACGGCAAGGGCGTCAGGCCCGCGGATATGCAGCAGGCCGCCGCGTTGGCCGGCAGGTTCCGCGCGGATCGCCCGTTGCTGCGCGCTCGCGCCGCGGCGGGATTGGCCGCCTTGCGGGCCCAGCCGATGGTCGATCAATCGCGCGTGGCGGCGATCGGCTATTGCTTCGGCGGCGGCACGGTGCTTGAACTCGCGCGGTCCGGCGCGACGCTGAACGGCGTCGTCAGCTTCCACGGCAATCTGGACACGCCCAACCCGGCTGACGCGCGGAATATCAAGGCGCGGCTGCTGGTGTTGCACGGCGCGAACGACCCGTTCGTCACCCCGGCCCAGGTCGCCGCGTTCCGCCAGGAGATGGCGAACGCACACGTGCCGTATGAGTTCGTCGCTTACCCCGGCGCCGTGCACGGCTTTACGATCGAGGAAGCCGGCAACGATCCGTCGAAGGGCATGGCGTACAACGCGGAAGCCGACCGCGCGTCGTGGGAGAAGATGAAGGAGTTCTTCAACCAGCTCTTCGGCTGATCGTCTTTCCCACCGTTAAAACGGTGGGCTAAATTCAATCGTCCCTGCGGGGACGAGAGATTTTAGCCCAGCGATTATGGTCTTTCAGAAAACAAAGTCCCTTTTCATTACGCTCTACCGCCTGCCGCCCGCCCCGTGTGGGGCGGAAGAATTTAGCCCAGGATTTCTAATCCTGGAGCCGGAACGCCCAGCATTGAAAATACTGGGCTAACTTCTAGCGCCCGTTTCACGGGCGCGAGGGTACGCTGTCGAAGGGGCGACTATTTTTTGCAAGACCATCATCGCGGGGAGCGTAGCTACTCGACTCTGGCAGACTTCTAGAACCGGAACGTCATGCTGCCGCCGAAGTTCCACCACTGGCCGGCGAATTGGTAATCGCCCATCACGTCGGTCGGATCGGTCTTGTGGGTCGTGCGCGGCGTCATCCAGTGGTATTGAACAAAGGCATCGAGCGACAGCGGCTGCGGAAAGATATCCCAAAACGGCCCGAAGGTCAGGCCGAATCCGCCCGAAAAGATGTGCGTATCGGAGTCGAGGTAGTTGTTGACGCCGGTCTGGTTGGGGACCGGGGTGGGGCGATAGCGATAACCGAGACGCAGGGCGAGGCTCAGGTCGGGATCGTCCAGCGGCCGCCCCTCGATGCCGATCGCCGGATTGAACGTGTCGCGGAACGTCGCCGGCGGCGGCTGCGGGCCGTTGATCGTCGGCACAATGTCGGCCAGCCCGCCGGTCAGCACGATCGAAGCGGCCGGCATGTCGCTTTTCATCTCCGACCATTCCATATACGTCAGATCGACGCTCACCGTCAGCCAGTCGTACGGTTCAAAAGCCACGCCCAGCTCAAATTGGCGCGGCGTGAAGTGACTCCACGCATCCGCCGACAAAGTCAGATGGCTCGCCGGCAGGATCGCGACGTTGGAGCCCGGAAAGGCGGTGACCGGCGGAATCGAAACGTCGTTGGGCAGCACCAGCCGGCAGACCAGCTTTTCACGATAACTGACGCCGACGCGCAGCCAGTCAGTCGGCTGGCTCCACAGCCCGGCGATCGGCGCGAAGACGCCGCTGATGTTGCTGTGCAGCGAACCTTCGCTCGGCGTGTGTTCGTTGACCAGAAAATCGACGCCGCCGTGGTTGTTGGCCAGCATGTTGAGCCCGCCGCCGACCGACAGCCACGGAAACACCTCGAACGCCAGGCCGGTGAGCGCGACGATCCGTTGGTTGGCGTTGGCGACGAGCGGCGAGTGGGGTTGGTTCGAGGTGAACATCAGGAACCGCATCAAATACGACTGCGGAATGAAGGCGTTGACGCCGCCGCTCAGGCGATGGCCTTTGATCGTCGTCGAGACGATGCCGCCGATGGCGTAGCCTTTGTTCTGGTCGACGTCTTCACGCGCGCCGTCGATCCGCATATACGGCGTGGCGTAGGTGTACCCCAGTTCGAGATGAAAACGGGTGACCTGCGTGATCGCGGCGAGGTTGTAGTACAGGCCGGCCACGTCGTCGCCCAGCGCCGCATACGCGCCGCCCATCGCGATCGCGCGCGGGCCCGTGCCGAAAATCTCATACGGCCCCGCCCACGTAATCGCCGGGGCAAGCAGCACGAGAAGGCAGAGGGCGAGGCGAAGCCGCATGGTCTACTCGTAATCAAACGGGACACTGAGCGACGCGCCCACGGCGAACAACCAGCCGCGGAACCCGACCTTCGGATATCCCGGATTGTGTGAATCGACAGATGAGCTTTTGTACGTCACGCGCGGCGGCAGATACTGCGCCTGGCCGGCGACGTCGATGACGAGCGGGGCGTCGAAGCGGTAGGCCCCCACGCCCTGCCAGCGCCAGCCGAACGACAGCGAACCGATGTAGCGATCGTTATCGAGGTAGTTGGTGTCGCCCGTCTGCGGCGGGACCGGCGAGGGATCGAACGCGAGGCCGGCGCGCGCGAGAAAATCGCCGTCCGCGCCGCGCCACGCTGTCGTTTCGACGCCCGCCCGCACGGTCAGCGTGTCGTGCAAGTGGGGCGGGTGGGAAACGCTGGGGAGAAACTTAATCGGCAGCACGGGAATCGGGAACTTGACGTTTACCGTCAGGCTCGGGCTCGGGAAGTCCGACCACTGGTTGTAAGAACCGTCGAGCGCGAAGAGCCAACGGCCGGCCGCGTAGGAAACGCCGGCGACGTATTGGCGCGGCGTGTAGAGGCTGATCGCGTTCATGTTCAGGGTCAGCGGAATGCCGGAGACGTTGGCCACCACCGGAATGGTGTAGTGCGTGAAAAACCGATCGCGGAAAACGAAACCGAAGCGCCAGCCGTCCAGCGCCGGCCAGAATTCGCCCGCGCGAATCATCAGGCCCCCGGTCGGCCAGAAGGTCGCGTTCATCGACTGCGTGACCGTCGCGTGGATGCTGCCGTCGGAATTGAGGCGCCCGCGCCACTCGCCGGAGGTGTTGTCGTAAATCTGCGCGCCGCCGCCGATCGACAGCCCGTCCAAGATTTTCACACCGAGCGTGGGAATGAACGTCATGCTGCGGCCGGAGTTTTGCAGCAGCGGATACTGCGGCTGCGTCGGGAACGACACGTCGATGCCCAGCAGCACGCCGTTGGGAAAAAAGCTCGCCAGGCCGAAGGCGACGCGATCGGTCAGAAAGCCGCCGAAGGGAATGGGCAGGATCGCGCCGAGCAGCAGGCCGCGCGTGTCGTCGAGCTTCGGCGCGCTGATGCCGATGCCGGACATCCGCGNNGTGAAACGCTTCGCCCGCCGGGTTGTAATACGCCGCGGCGAAGTCGTCCGCCACCGCCGTCATCGCGCCGCCCATGCCGATGCCGCGCGGAGCGTAGCCATAAGTGTAAAAGACATCCGCGCGCGCGACGCCGCGCCACACGCCGAGCGCTGTGGCGCAGATGAGCATCAGGCAAAAGAGGCGCTTGCGAATAACCACGTGCCGGACGCCGATCGGAGGTGAGTGATCGCCTTGGATGATAAGATTACTGAGGAATTCAAACAAGCACAAAAACGGCGCGGCGATTTTTTTGCGCGGCGGCGAGATGACCGATCGGNNTTAAATAAAATGTTTCAATACAACGAAAATAATATTTGGAGGTCGGCGGGATGCTCGGCGGCGTCGAACACGTTGACTCGCGCAAGACCGGCGATGCCGGTAAAAGAATTATGTATGTCGTCCCACTACTGTCCGGCTAACTCGTGAACAAAATCAACTGGTTGTCGCGAGGGGGTTCGGAGGATGCGTCGGGAAAGCCGTTTAGGGCCAATAGAATAGGGCTTTTTTCAAAAAGGGAGAGGGAGAGGATTTGGAGAATTTCGTAGAGGCTGCGGTCGAGGCCGAGCTTCTTTTTGATGATTGCGACCAGAACGTAAACGCTGACAGCGATCCAAATTTGGGTTTTCACGGCATTCTCACTGACCCCGAAAAACGATTTGATTCGCAGATGCTGCTTGAT
>PMZC01000055.1 GCA_003170555.1 Deltaproteobacteria bacterium | reverse complement strand
GCGGGCGAGACGCCCGCGCTACCACCGCGCCGGCGCGGCCTTGAAAACGCCGGCGCAGCTCATAGGGTGAGGCGAACCTGCTGGAAAGGATTGCCGCGATGATGATCAAGAAGTTCCCGAACAACCCGCTGATCACGCCGGCCATGGTCAAGCCCTCGGCGCCGGACCTGGAGGTCATGTGCGCGTTCAACGCCGGCGCCACCGTCCGGAACGGCGAGACGCTGCTGCTGGTGCGGGTGGCCGAGCGCCCGATTCCCCAGCAGGGCTACGTTTCGACGGCGATCATGGACCCGGAGGATCCGACCGCGTACCGGACCCTGCGGATCCGGCGCAAGGATCCGAAACTGGATTTCTCCGATCCGCGGGTATTCACCTACGATGGCGTGCTGTACCTGACCAGCATCAGCCACCTGCGCCTGGCCCGGAGCCGCGATGGCCGGCACTTCACGGTTGACGAGAAGCCCGCCATGCGGCCGGAGTTGCCGACGGAGACCTACGGCATCGAGGATCCGCGGATCACGTTCATTGACGGTTGGTACTACATCAACTACAGTGCTATCTCGCTGCAGGGCGTCACCACCGCCCTGGCTCGGACGAGGAACTTCGCCAAGTTCGAACGGCTGGGCACAATGTTCGCCCCCGACAACAAGGACATTGCCCTGTTTCCCGAGCGGATCCGGAAGCGGTACTACTGCTTCCACCGGCCCAGTATGAAGCATATCGGCGCGCCGTCCATGTGGCTGGCGAGCAGCGACAACCTGCTGGACTGGGGCCACCATCGGCTGATCCTCGGGCCACGGCCGGGGAAGTGGGACAGCGAGCGGGTCGGCTGCGGGGCGCAGCCGTTGAAGACCCCGGATGGCTGGCTGACCATCTATCACGCGTCGGACGAGAAGACCCGCTACCAGGCCGGGGCCGTCCTGCTGGACCTGAAGGAGCCGTGGCGCGTGCTGGCGCGGTCGCGGCGGCCGGTGCTCAGCCCCGACCGGCCGTACGAGAACGAGGGCCTGATGCCGGGCGTGGTGTTCCACAACGGCCTGGCAGACCGCGGCGATGGCATCGTCGACCTCTACTACGGCGCGGCGGACACGACGGTCTGCGGCGCCACGATGAAGGTGGGCGAGGTCCTGGCGAGCCTGAAGCGGGATCGGTAGGAAGCTTGAAGGTAACTGCTCAGGCGGGGCGTGCAGAGGCTTTGGTGCTGGACGAAGAAACCCCCAACATTTCCGCCACGGCGGAAACGTTCAATGGCGGAGGTCGGCTCATTGCCCCGCCTTTCGGGCCCGGGCGGTGCGGCGGCAAATGATCATGGTAGAAACGCGTGCGGTCATGCTCGCCCCACGCGCTTTGCCAAAATCGAACGCCGAGTCGTCGGCCGGGCGACCCCGGATGGGGTCGTGGTGGGTAGCCCCCGGCTTCAGCCGGGGGAAGGACGTTCCCCCCGATATCCCGGGCGCCTCGACGGGGCGCGGGTAACGCGATCCGCGGCCGACCCCGCCACCTGCGCCACGTTGGGGCGCCAGGAATGGAGGCGGCGCTGGCCCCACGGGCTGAAGCCCGCGGCTACCAGCCCTGGCCCCTTCGGGGCCCGTGGTGCCGCACGGAACTGCGGCTAGCAGTCGAGTTTCATACGAGTGCTTCCGCCGCGGTGTTCAACATTCGACGTTCGAAGTTCGTCCGCGGCTCAGTCCCCGATGCGCTTCTCGATGGCGGCGCACACGGTCTCGATGACCTTCACCCGGGCGTGGAGCTTGCAGTTGGACTCGACCACAATCCACGGGGCGTAGGGCGTGCTGGTGCGGAAGATCATCTCTTCCACGGCCGCCTTGTAGGCGTCCCACTTCTGGCGGTTGCGCCAGTCTTCCCGGGTGATCTTCCACTGCTTGTGGGTGTTCCGTTCCCGCTCGCGGAAGCGCCGGAGTTGCTCCGCCTTGTCGATGTGCAGCCAGAACTTGAGCACCAGAATGCCGTGGCGACAAAGCTGGTCTTCGAAGTCGTTGATCTCGTGGTAGGCGCGGCGCCATTCGTCCTCGGTGGCGAGTTTCTGCACGCGCTCGACCAGCACGCGGCCGTACCAACTGCGGTCGAAGATCGTCACGCGGCCGGCGCGGGGCAGGTGCCGCCAGAAACGCCAGAGATAATGATGCGCGCGCTCTTCGTCGGTCGGCGCGGCGATCGGGATCACGCGGAAGTGGCGCGCATCCATCGCGTTGGTCACGCGGATGATGATGCCGCCTTTGCCCGCGGCGTCCCAGCCCTCGAAGACGAGAATGGACGAAACGTTTTTCTGCGCGGCGCGATAGGTCAGATCGTTGATCTTGCCCTGATACTTTTCTTTCAGCTTCTCGTATTTCGCGCGCGGCAAGGCGCTGGTCAGGTCCAACCGGCTCAAAATCGTTTTGCCTTCGAGCTTGCGTTTCGGCCGCGGCGGCAAACTGATCTTGACCGGCGCCGGCTCGCCGCAGTGAACGCGTTTCGCCAGTTCCTCGCGCACCGTTTCGCCGACCACGAGGTTGCGATAGCGCGGGTCGTAGCCCTCGACCACGCGCCACGGCGACCAGCCGGTGCTGGTCACGCTCAGCACGCGTTGAATCACCGCTTGGCCCTTGTCGTACAAACGCAGGATACGCTGCTCCTCTTTCATCGACAGACGGCGCGCCCGCGGGTCTTTTTCGAGTTGGCGCATCCGTTTTTCCATCTCATCTTTTTTCAGATGCAGCCAGAACTTGAGGATCAACGCGCCGTCGTCGACGAGTTCCTTCTCGAAGAAGTTGATGCGCGACAACGCGTTCTCGAGCGCATTGGTTTTCTCCGGGTTCTTCACCGCGCGGCGAATGGCCTTGCGATACCACGAGCCGAAGATGATGCCGATGTGCCCGCGCGGCGGCAGATTGCGCCAGAAGCGCCAGAACTCCGGATTCTCGTCTTCGCCGTCCTCCGGATTATCGAGCATGATGGTCTCGAGAAAGCGTGGGTCCATCCATTGGTGCAAGATCGACAGCGTGTCGGAAATGCCGATGCGGTCGTCGCCCGACAGCACGAGAATGACGAAGCAGCTCGTCTTCCGCAGTTCCTGCTGCAGGTTGAGCAGCTCTTCCCGCAGTTCCGGCACCTGCGCTTCGTAGTCCTGTTTTTCGACCTTACGGCCGATCTCGGCGGACTTGAACATCGTCGGCCTCCTGGGCGCGGCTCGCGCTCGTCAGCTAGAACACCACAAATCGCGCAGCGAGGAAAGGGCGAGCGCCATTCCTTATATTGACAGACTCGGGGCGCGGCGCCTACGATCAACAGCAAAGAAAAAAAAAGGGAGGAGTCGGCCATGAGACGAGTGTTGTTGTCTTTGTGCGTGGCGACGGTCTGCCTCGCGCTGTGGAGCGGTGCGGCTGAGGCGCGGATCGCCTGGCTCGACTACACCGACGGCTATACCGATTCCTGCGACCATTACGGGCGCACCGGCGATATCTATTCGATGCGCGTGTCGCCGCAATCGCCGGCGAAGATCACTCAGATTTGGTTCGCGGCCGAAGACGCCGGCACGTTGGAGGTCCACCTCTGGCAGGACCTCGACGGGATGCCCAATCTCGATCGCGATCTGATTCCGCCGTTCACTTTCGACACGACCGCCGGACAGCAAAACTACATGATCGATCTGCGCGATTATGCGTTGTCCATCGACCCGGCGCTCGATTTCCACGTGGGCTTCGTGCGCCAGACCGATAGCGGCGCCAAGCTGTGTATGGACGCGACGATTGATTGGGCCTTGCGCGCCAAGATGTTTCGCAGCGGCGGTTGGCAAGACAACCAGAAAGACTGGATCGTCAAGGTGCAGGTCGATTACTACGACGAACCGACGCAATACTACTTCACCGACGTGACGGCGCAGGCGGGAATCACCACGCTCGGCTCGCGCGTCGCCTGGGGCGATTACGACAACGACGGCGTCGATGATTTGCTGATGGACGGCCACATTTTATATCACAACAATGGTGACGGCACGTTCACCGACGTGTCGACGGCGGCGGGCGTGGCCGCGCTGCCGAGCAACGGCGGCGTCTGGGCCGACTTCGACAACGACGGCTGGCTCGACTTTTTCGCCATGTGCGGCAGCACGACCGACTACGATCGCTTTCTGCACAACAACGGCGACGGCACGTTCACCGACATCACCGCTACTGCGCTGATCGAAGCCGATCGCGACTTCAACCCGACCGAAGGCGCGGCGTGGGGCGATTACGACAAGGACGGCTTCGTCGATTTGTACATCGCGAACTACGAGCAGCCCGGCGAGACGCTGGCCATCGGCACGCGCGACCGGCTTTATCACAACAACGGCGACAATACGTTCACCGACGTGGCGCCGGCGCTGAACCTCGACCCGGTCACTCCCTCCGGCGATTATATGTGCGGCCGCGGCGTGAATTGGGGCGATTTCAACGATGACGGTTGGCCGGACATCTACGTCAGCAACTACCGGCTCGATCCGAACTTCCTCTACCAGAACAACGGCGACGGCACGTTCACCGACGTGGCCGCCGAGAAGGGCGTGCAGGGCGACCAGCACAACGGTTCGTACGGCCACACCATCGGCTCGGACTGGGGCGACTTCAACAACGATGGGCGCCTCGACCTGTTCGTCTGCAACCTGGCGCACCCGCGGTACATCGGCTTCTCCAACATGAGCTATCTCTACCTGAATAACGGGTCACCGAATTTCGATTTCACGGACGCGACGGCGCAGGAAAAAATCATCTACATCGAAACCAATTCCGACCCGTCGCTCGGCGATTGGAACAACGACGGCTGGCTCGACGTGCTGGTCACGAACGTTTACGAGAACTTCTGGCAGCAGCTCTATCGCAACAACGGCGACGGCACGATGTCCGACGTGACGTATTTTTCCGGCCTCAACATCGAGAACGGCTGGGGCGCCACGTTCGTCGATTACGACAACGATGGCTTCCTCGATGTGATGTCGAACAAGGGTTTGTTCCACAACAACGGCAACGACAATCACTGGATCAAAGTCCGGCTCGAATGCACGACCGGCGACCCGTTCTGCATCGGCGCGCGGATCGAGGTGCAGGTTGTGTTCGACCACGGCGCGCAGGCGCGGGAAGTCGCGTCGGGCAAGGGCACGACCAACGGCGATCCGTTCACGCGACACTTCGGCCTGAACCAGTGCGGCGAGGTGTGGCGCATCACCGCGAAGTTTTTGCACGGCGCGCAGGTCACGCTATACAAAGTGCCCGCTGATCAGCTCGTGGTGATCAACGAGAATGATGCGTCCGACGCCAAGCCGCCCGATCCCACCGAGCCCAGCACGTGCGCCAACGTCGACTACACGCCGCCGACCTGGCCGGATGACGACACGGTGGACGATGACGCCGTCGATGACGACACGGTGGACGACGATGCGGCGGACGACGACGCGGTGGATGACGATGCCGTCGACGACGACGCTACGCATCAGAACAGCGGCGGCGATAATTCCGGTTGTGGCTGTTAGAGCAACTAACGTTTTCGCCGATTCGTAGCAAGATGTCGGTGATTTGCCGCCAGCCCTGAAAGGGCGCCATTCGTTAGCCCAGGGCGTCAGCCCTGGGTCGGGGAGCGCCTTTCAATCAGAGCCCTGACGGGGCGTCATCAGGTAACTTGGGCCGTGCCCATGCCGCCCCTTCAGGGCTAGCTTGATTGTGGTCGGTTCGTTCCCAGGGCTGGCGCCCTGGGCTTACGAATAACGCCCCTGCGGGGCTCAGAAAAACAGCCGGTTCAAGCCTTGGAGTCACAGGCAATTGTGAAACGCTCTAATCGTTCGGCGGAGCGATCTTCATGACCGTTCTTGCAACGGCGAATACGTGATCTACCCCTACAGCGCCCTTAACCACTCCGGCTTCAGCGCGCCGCGATCGCGGCTATCGATGATCTTGCGGAGCCGAGCCAGCGCGGCTTCTTTCTGGCCGGGCATTTCGACGCGCAGCGGCACGTAGTTGCTGGCGTGGTTGCTCATGAACAGGCCGCGCGACATTTCGGTATGGGCCAGGATGACGGCCAGCTCGGCCAGCATGGCGAACTCATCAGGCAGACTCCAATCGCCTTTCTCGCGCAGATCCCATAGCGGCGTATTGGGGACGACCATCACGGTCAGCGCGCCGACGTAATCCGGATCAATCGCGGTAAGCACACGACCTGTTGCGATGGCGTGCTCCGGACCGCGCTCGCCGGCGATGCCCAGCAGCACGGTGATCGAAAGTTCGATGCCCGCTTCCTTCACGCGCCGCCCGGCCGCGATCATCTCCGCGGAGGTCTTGCCTTTGCAGATGAATTCCAGCGTCGCGTCGTCGCCCGACTCCAAGCCGAAGTAGATGATGCCCAACCCACGGTCGCGCAGTTCGCGTAGTTCGTCGACGCTCTTCTTCATCACCGCTTTCGCGTTGCCGTAAATGCCGACGCGTTCCAGCCCGCGAATCGACGCCCGCAGTCTGTCGAGGATGCGCAGCAGGCGCGCCTGCGGGATGATCAGCGCGTCGCCGTCCGCCAGGAACACACGCCGCCACGGACGTAGCGCCGCCGTTTCGTCGATTTCGGCGAACAGTTGTTCCTCGTCTTTGATCTGAAAGCGGCGGCCCTTGTATGTCGGGCAAAAGGTGCAGCGGTTGTGGCTGCAACCGAAGGTCGCTTGCAAAATCAGCGAGCGCGCTTCGCTCGGCGGCCGAATGACGATGCCTTCGTATTCCATCTCACCACTCGAGTTGATCGACCGTGGCCATGTGCTCCGTAAACTTAGCCAGGTCGAGGCCGATCGACAAGCTCGCGCGTCGCTCCTCGACCAGGCGTTCGTAGGTCGGATGGGCGAAATAGTCTTCGAGCGTTTGGCTGATCGGCATAATTTGTTCGTGCGGTCTCCACGGCAACGGCGCGCCGGTTTTTTCTTCGACGAGGCAATCGAAGAAAGCGGCGAAGGAGATGTCGCAAATATCACGGCCCTTCGCGGTGAGCTGCTCGTAGATCGCCTCCATGTCGCCCTGGATGCGCGGGTCGATGAAGTTGAACCACTTGGAATAAAAAATGGCGTTGTGAAAATACTCCGGCACGTTCATCAGGCCATCTTTGTGCATGATCTTCGCAACCCACGACAACAGCGCGACGACCTGGTTGCCGATGCCCAGCCCCGGATAATTCTGGCCGGGCAACCGGCGTCGTTCGGGCGTGAAGCGGCCGCGAATGTGCTGCATGAGAATCCACTCGATGGACAACAGCGACAACGAAGGCAGGCGGAATTCGGGAACGGGCTGGACGGTGGGAACCGACCGGCTTTCCTTCAGCACGATTTCGCCGATCTGCGGTTGGTCCGGGTGCGAGCCGTCGCGAATGGTCAAGTAGTGTTCAAACGAACCGTGCGGGCGAAAGTGAATGGCCAACGGCGAGTAGCCGAGGCCGCGCAGTTGCTGCGTGATGCCGAAGCGATCGAGCGCGCGTTGGATCAACTCGAGCTCAAACGAGCCGAGAAACAGCGCGCTGACTTTGTCCCCGTCCAGTTGCTGCCCGATATCGGACTCCGTCAGATCGACGCCCTCCGGTTTTCCGTGCGACGCAGGATCGCCCGGTCGGTGGCGAAAAGGTTTGAAGCGGAACTCGGTTTTCGGCATTTCTCTCACTTATTGTCGAACGGGCATTCGGCGATAAAGTAAATTTGACCGTACGCAAATTCAAGTGTTAGACTGAATTGTTTTGATGGGTGCGTAAAGGGGAAGGATCGGTCGATGAACAAGAGACAACGCAAAACAGCCCTGGCTATCGCCCGACGACTGATGCCGCCGGAGGAATTCGATCGCGTGATGTCGATCGAAATCAACGATCTCGGTTTCGGCTACGACCAATTCGGCATGGAAAAGGAAATGGCGGTGCTGTCTTACGCCGTGGCCCGCTACGTTTACCTCTATTGGTTTCGCGTCGAGAGCGAGGGGCACGAAAATATTCCGAAGACCGGCTCCGCGCTGATCGTGCCCAATCACTCGGGGGTGGTGCCGGTCGACGCGGCGATGGTCGGCGTCGACATTTTGCAAAAAGCCGAGCGGCCGCGGATCATGCGGGCGGTGGTCGACAACTTCATGGGCTTTCTGCCGTGGGTCAACGTCTTCTTCAATCGCGTCGGCCAGGTGGTCGGCGCGCGACGCAACTTCCAAGATCTGCTGAGCAACGGCGAACTCTGCGCGGTGTTTCCCGAGGGTACGCGCGGCATCGGCAAGCCGTTCAACCGGCGCTACAACCTGGCGAAGTTCGCGGTCGGCTTTGTTGAATTGAGCCTGGCGAACAAAACGCCGATCATCCCGACGGCGATCGTCGGCGCGGAAGAACAGGCGCCGATGATCGGCAACCTGAAGCCGATCGCCCGCCTGCTCAACTTCCCATATTTCCCGATCACGCTGACGTTCCCGTGGCTCGGGCCGATCGGTCTGGTTCCTTTCCCCACCAAGTACCACATCGCGTACGGCGAGCCGATGGAGTTTTATCGGGAATACGGTCCGGAAGTGCTCGACGATCCGGAAAAGATCCGCATGTTGGCCGACAAGGTGCAACTCGTGGTCCAGGACATGATCAACCACGGGTTGGAAAAACGGACCAGCATCTTCGGCATCGGGGAGAACTAGATCATGGCGCGGGCAAGACAAAAGGCGCGGCCGGAAGGGCACAAAGAAAAAACGAAGAACGTTTTGATCACCGGGGTGACGACGAGCATCGGGCGCAACCTGGTGACACACCTGGCGAACGATCCGCAGGTCGGCGTGCTGCTGGGCGTGGCGCGCGGCGAGAAGCCGTACTACTTCAACGACATTCCGCCGGAGCGGTTCGTTTACCGGCAGTGCGACATTCTCAAACCCCGCGAGTTGAAAAACCTGTTCCTCTCTAAAACGTTTCGCGAAACCGACATCAACAGCGTGGTGCATCTCGCGTTTCAAAACCGGCCGGTGCGCGGCGAAAACACCCATCGGCTCAACGTCGAGGGCACGCGCGACCTGCTGCGTAAGTGCCTGGAAACGCCGTGCATCGACAAGTTCGTGTTCAAAAGCTCGGACGTCGTTTACAAGCTGTTGCCGCACAACCCGGCGTACCTCGACGAAAACGCCGACTTGAATTTCGACCCCACGGCCGACCAGTGGGTGAAGGACCGGGTCGACGCGGATATGATCTGCCGTTCGTTCATGGATAACGTCCACGTGAAGATTGTGATCTTGCGGATGACGAACATCATCGGGCGCAACATCGAAGGTCAATTCAACTCATATTTCGACAGCAAACCGGTGATCAAGACGATGGGCTTCAATCCGTTGGTCAACCTGCTGCACATGAAAGACGTGATCCAAGCCATTACCCTGGCGCTGATGAAGAACGTGCACGGCATTTACAACATCGGCGGGCTGGACACCGCGCCGATCACCACGTTCGCCGATCTCAACGGCTCAACCGTGCTCAGCCTGCCGGAACCGATTCTGGCGCCGGTCAACTGGCTACAGCGCAAACTCGGCTTGACCGACTACTACTACAGCGTGGACAAGGAGCGGCAGAAGTACACCGCTCTGCTCGATATCTCCAAAGCGCAGCGAGTATTGGGTTACAAGCCGAAGGGGCGGATCGAGTTTTCTCACTGACCGCCGTTCAACTCGCGTCCGCCGACGAGCACGCCCGCATAAGGTATTTCCGAAATCGCGCATGATTCGATGCGCCACGCGCCGTCCAAGGTGGAATCGGTGAGCGTACCCGAGAACCACGCGCGGGACGGAATCGTGGGACAGCGGGAGTTGATGTACTGCCCGTACACTTCGAGCTTGTTGTCGGTCAGCGCGCCGGTGAAGTAAGTGAAGAACGCGCCCATCACCTGCCCGTTGACCGTTCCGTCTTCGTCGACGTCGAGTTTCATGTAGGTCTTGCCGCCGATGTAATCGGGCGTCGGACCGACGAACACGTAGTCGTATTGCGACCAGTCTTCATTCGGCACGGGTTCGTTTTCGCCGCTGATTTTCCAGCCGCAGCCGACCAAGACCAGCAGCACCGACAGGACGAGCAACAACTTTCTCATTTGCCTCTCTCCGCGCGTGGACGGGCAAGACGATAGCCAACTGCGCCGCCGATGACAAGTATGGTAAAATCGGCCGAATTAAACGCAGGAGGATGCCATGCACGATCGTAGAACGCAGAAGATTTTGCTGTTGGTGGCGGTGCTGTTGACGCTCAATCTGGTCGTGACGCTGGGCGGCTGGTTGGTGAAACCGCCCTTGGCGCGGGCCGACCTGGTCTCGGGCAAAAACTGGTTCACCACCTCCAGCCCGGACGGCGCGACCGTTTATCTGTGGCAGTACTGGACCACGTCGGAAGTCGGACCCGACGCGCAGGGCACGGTCAAGTACTACGGCATGATCCGCGCCGGCGGGTCGTTCGCACATTAGCGGGCCAATGACAGCTAGCCTCGGGGGCGTCGGGATGCGCAGACTAATTTGGTTGATTCTCGTTTTGTCGCTGTTGGCGGTGGTCACGTCTTGCGGCGGCAACAATGCCGGCGACGACGACCAAACTACGTTAGACGACGACGCGGTCGATGACGATGCAGCCGACGACGACGCAGCCGATGACGATGTCGACGATGATGTCGATGACGATGTCGATGATGATGTCGATGACGATACCGACGACGATGCCGACGATGATATCGACGACGATGTAGACGACGATGTAGACGACGACACGACGCCGGGCTATGTCACGCCGTTTATCACCGACGAGCAAGGTCGGGAGGTCATCATCCACGGCGTCAATTTCATGGGTCTTGAATTCGGCGGCTTCAGCCACACGCAGGAAGACTATGACCGCATCGCCGCGTGGGGCTTCACGCACGTGCGTCTGCCCATCAGTTGGAAGTTCATGGAGCCGGAAGAGGGCGTGTGGGATGCGTCCTACCTGACCGACATCGTGCAGGCCGATCTCGACTACGCGCAAAACGCCGGGCTGCACGTCATCCTCGACATGCACCAGTGGCAGTGGTGTTCGATCTTCGGCGGCGGAAACGGCGCGCCGGATTGGACCTGCGTGGGGCTGTATCCCGATAACTTTATCGGCATGCTCGAGTACGCGGGGAATTTCTGGACGTCCGATTTGCACGAGCACTGGGTGCAGGCCTGGCAATTGGTCTGGAACACGCTGGGAAACCACCCGGCGATCTGGGGCTACGATCTGTTCAACGAACCGTGGGCCGGCGTGGCCAGCATCTTTCCCGCCTTCGAACGGGATACGCTCACGCAGTTCTACGCGAACCTGATTGCGATCTTGCGCGAGCAAGACCCCGACCGCTGGGTGCTGATCGAGCCGCAGCTGCTGCGCGAAGTACTGCCCGTGTATCTGCAGCCCATCGACGATCCGAAATTGATCTACGCCCCGCATTTATATTCGTGCGAGACGGCGCAGGGCGGCATCAGCGCGTGGTGTCCGCCGGCGTGGATCGAGCGCGATGTGCTGACCACCGACTGGACGCGGCAACGACTCGATCTGCCGGCGATGGTCGGCGAATTCGGCATCACCAGTTGTCTCGACGAGACGGAATCGTTCCTTCGCGAGCAACTGGCGGCGTTCGACCGCTATCGCTACGGCTTCACGGTTTGGGTTTACTGGCGCGGCGACTGCAGCTTCGACCTGTTGGACAGCACCGGCAACGACAAAGATATTCTGCTCAACCACTTGCTGCGGCCGTATCCGCGCGCGGTCGCCGGGCACATCGAGTCGTTTGCGTTCGATGAAGACACGAAGGTCTTCACGCTGACCTTTAGCGCGAGCGCCGCGACCGGCGATACGCTGATTTTCATTCCGCAGCGTCATTATCCGAACGGGGTGGTGGTCGAGAGCAGCGATCCGGCGGGGGCGTGGAGCTATGCTTACGACGCAGCCAACCAGGTGTTGTCTTACCAGCACGATCCGAACAGCGCGGAGCACACGGTCACGATCTCCCCGGCGCCGTGAGATCGCTCACCATTTGGCGTAATGCTCTTCGGCGAAGCCGTACAACGCGTCGACCTTGTGCGTCGCGCTGTCGGATTTCAGCGTTCCTTCAAACCGTCCGAACGGCTGGTGCAGACAACTCACAATGACCAGGAAGTTGGTGTCTTCGAGGCGCTCGCCCTCGGGATGGAAGGTGAGGTCGACCTTGCCGTCCATGCTGCGGATGCGCCACGGCGCATGTAGGTCGTTCCAATCGTAGTCGAACGAGACGACGTCGGCTTTCTGCGGCTGGCCGTCAACCCAGAATACGTTTTCCGTGTGGCCGGTTTCGTTGATGCCGCACGAAAAGTTCACGCCGATCAGGCGGCCGTCGGCGTCGTGTCCCGCCGCGGCGGCCCAGTTCCAAAACGTTTCATGCTGCGCGGTGGCCAGCGACCAATCGAGCAGCGCGAGCGCGTTCTTGGAGAGGGGGTAAGTTTTTCCGCCCGCGGTGATTTCGCCCTCGGCCGGCAGTCCGACGATTTTGTAGGTATGGCCGAACCCGCGTACGCCGATGCGCGAAACGATCGTCGCGCCGACGCCTTCCTCGCGGTACTTGATGTTCGCGCTCAACTTATTGCCGCCGCGCACCGACGCCTTGCGCCAGCCGTGGTCGAGGTGGTTGTCGAATTCCACGAGCTGCGCGCCCGACTGGTAGCGCGAAACGCCTGCCACCGCCGAGGGCGAGAATTGCACGCCGCGGGCCAGCGGAGCCTGCGCGTTGACGCCGGTCATTTCGCCGGTCCGGCGATCGTAGAGGTACGAGAACGTGGCGCCGATGTATTGCAAGTCGATCACCGCGGAGCCGAAAACAAAGCCCTCGTCGAGCACGCCGACGAACTGCCATTTCTTGAGCAGCCAACCCGCCGCTTTCCGGCTCAGCGTCCAGGGCGTGCGGCGCAATTGCTTGTACGCGAAGTCCTGGCAGTTGAGCTGCGCGATCGGGCCGCCGTAAACGCCGAACCGTGGGCGACCGTCAGGGCCGATCAAATTAACCGGCGGATCCAGAAACACAAATGACATGGGGAGCCCCCTTGGAAAGTTGAATTGCGCGACAGACCGATCGCCCGCCGCGCTCGGATGACTTCGCGCCCTAGCTGAGCGGAACGAACACGACGTCCGCATTCAGATGCAACATGATTTTGACCATGGGTTGAATGTCCGACAGACTGCTGACCGACTCCGGGTCGATATTCAAATCGAGGCAGTAGTGGAACGACTGCTCGTAGTCGACCAGCAACTTCTCCAAGTTACTCTTGCCGTCGCCTTCCCAGGTCACGTTGGTCCAATCAGGGATGTTGGTCCCCGGATGGACCGGCACGCTGGCCACGAGGTCCGATTGGCTGAGCGCGCTCGGCTTCACGAACACCAGCGGCAATCCCGGATACTGCGCGATCGCATTCGGAATGTCGCCGGTCACGATATACAGCAATATTTCGCCGGACTTGGTCGCGTGATTCTTCGCCAACTGGTAGGTGAGTTTTTTGATATTCACCTCGCTGAGGTGCTTCTTGATGTCGTTCCACACATCCTTGTAGTCCGTGGCGGAAATCACCGTATCGATGCTGGTCGCATCCTTGTAGCAGACGGCCGAGTATTCCTGGCCGCCGATCGTCGCCGCCGCGAGCGGCACCCAACTGGGCGTCAGATTGAGGTCAATGTTTTGCGTTTCCTTGGTCTTGTCGTTCACCGCCTTCTTCAGCGCTTCACAACCGGTCAGCGGCAGCAGCGAAAGAACGATCACCAGGGATAAAAGGAGAATCGCCAGGCGTTTCATCTTGGTTCCTCCCGGAAAGAACGACGGTTCCTTCCAGGGCATAGTTTAGTGGCGAACGACTGAACGCGCAATGCAATTTTGCTCTTGGGCCGAGCCTGAAGCTATGTTACCATACCTCGCTGACGGCAAAATAAGTCGAATCGACGAGCGGAGGAATTCATGAAGTCCCCGGCGATTTCCATTGGTTTGGGGATGGCGCTGGCTTTGCTCGCTTGCGCCGGAACGCTGCCGGCGATCTGGTGGTCGACGCCGCTGATTGCGGACGACGCTCGGCCGCTCAAGGTCGCGGCCTTCATCGACGCGAGCTACCTGCGACGCGCGGTCAATATGCAGTCCTACATCTCGATTCGTGATTCGATCCTGCTGGGCCAGGTGGTCAACGACGAGGTGGAGCGCGGCCTGACCGCGGCGAAGATGACGCTGTCGGTGCAGCGGAAGTATTTCATCACCACTTATATCCGGCACGAGGTCAACGTGGCGCAGGAGATGGGCGACGTGCTGATCAAACACATGCCGCCGATCCATTTGGACCCGACGGTCTGCCGGGCGGACCGCACCACGCAAGCGATGGAGACGTTGTGGACGCAATTCGCTGCTTTGGCCGCGCGCGGAACGGCGGCGTTGGCGGCGCAAAATATGCCGGAGTGGGCCACGCGGTTGATCGGCTCGACTTACGACGCCGATACCGTCGCGCTGGTCATCGCGGTGGTGCGCAAAGACGACGACCGCAGCCCCGAAGCAGCCGCTCCGAATGTCGCCTCGATTCTCAACGAGCAAGGCGGCTCCGCGGTGATCGTCGGACTGCTTCGCGCGATCGACGGCAAGGTCGTCTATTTCGCCGCGACGACCATCCCCGGCCCGCAGCGCGACACGTACACGCGGGACGCCGTGACCGCGGCCTTCGCCGGGCTGCCGTCCAGCAAAGGCCACCCGGCCTATCCGGTGCCGCCCATTCAACGCGTGGATTGAGCGCGACGCGGCGCTAGGAAGTCCAGAGCGCCATCGTGCGTTGCAGGTTTTTCGCGCGGTCGTGATGCTCCGCCACGTACTCCCGCGCGTGACGTAATCGCGCTTCGTCTTTTCCTTCATCAATCGCTCTGGCCAACGCAGCCGACAAAGATGTTGGATCGTCCGGGGGAACCAGCGCGCCCAGACGCCCGTGGTCGAGCGCTTCGGGCGTTCCCGAAACGGCCGTCGCCACCACCGGCGCGCCGGCGGCCATTGCTTCGAGCACCGTGAGCGGCTGGCCTTCCCACCGGCTGGGCAGGACGAACACGTCGGCCGCCGCGAGCAGCGCGCGCACATCGCTTTGCCAACCGAGCCAACGGACGCGCTCGTCGACTTCGAGGTCGCGCGCCAGTTCGCGCAGGGCTTTTTCGTCGGGACCGTCGCCGGCGAGAAAAAGCCGCCAATGGCGCGAACGCAACGGTTCGAGCGCGCACGCGCGCAGCAGAACATCGACGCCTTTTTGCTGCGTCAGTCGCGCGACGCACGCCAGCATCGATTCGTCCTGAACTCCGAATTGCCGGCGCGCTTTCGCTCGCTCGACTACGGTCGCCGGTCGCCAATAAGCCAGGTCCACCGCGTTGGGAATGACCACGATCTTGTCCGCGGGCATCTCGAATTGCTCGACCAGCAGCCGTTTCGTTTCGTGGCTGACGGCGATATGAGCTCGCGCTGCGCGGTAAACGCGTTGCAGGCGTGCGCGCAACTCCGGCGCCAAGGTGAACGACGCCGACACATTGTGTTCGGTGGCGACCAGGCGAATCCCGCGCTCCAACGCGCGTTCGCGCGGCGCGACGCCGGCCCACGGCGCCGGCAAATGCACGTGAACCACGTCGGGCGCAAACTCGGTCAACGCGCGATCGACGGCTGACTGGCGTTCGTTTTCATCCCATTGCTTGTGCAGCGTGATGCGCGCGGAGTGAATGTCGTTCGCCGCCAACTCGGCCGCCAGGCGATCGGCGCCGGGGTCGCGGTCGATGGCGGTCATCACCTCCCAACCGGCTTCAAGCGCGGCGAGGGCGAGATCGCGCACGCAAACATCGACGCCGCCGGGCGCCGTGGTGTCGCAGAAGAAGAGGACGCGCCGGCTCATGGCGCGATCACGTCCGGCAACGCGGCGTCTTTGGCGTAAGCCAGCGTGTTGTGAATGAAGCCCGGGCTCGTTCCGCCGACGATAATGCGATCCACGTCGACCGGTCCGTCGCTCGCCGGCCGCACGGGAATGTCGAACAGACGATCGGCTTGAGCCAGCAGCCCGTTTTCTTTTTCCAGAATGAACTCCACGCGCAGACCCGCCTCGTGCGCGGCGCGAATCAAGCCGGGGATTTCCTTGCCCGCGCGCAGAAACGCGATGCGGCGCACACCGCGGCGCGCCAGTGCGGCGAAGGCGGGCGCGGCGTCACGGTGCGCGAGCACCTGAGCCAGCACGGCGTCGGGCAGGGGAATGCGATCCGCCCAACCGCGCAGGATTTTTTCCGGCAGCAACTCCATGCCGCGACGGAACCCGGCCGCGGCGCGTTTTTGCTGCGCGAAGACGCTGTAGCGATAAGCGATCCACGCCACGAACCGCGCCGCCTCGTCCGGCGGATAGAACTTCGCGGCGAGGTAACCGTTGTTCGACAGCAGCTTCTCCACCATATAGTCGAACGACTCGCGCGCCTGCGGTTCGTGCCACACGGCGCACGTCTCGAAATCGCGCACGGCGAGACCGCGCATCATGATGCGATAGGAGACGTCGTACTCATCGACGTAGCATTCGTACTCCGGATGATAGCCGCCGACCGCCAGCAGGTCGCTCGTGCGGCAAACCGCGCCGCACCCGATGTACACGTGGCGGCTGCCGCCTTCTTCGTGCGAACCGTCCGGCAAGAGCACGTGGCAGGCGACCGCGCCGAGCGTCGGGTTGCGCAGCGCTTGGGTCGCGCTTTCGATCGCGCCGGGCAGCGGGCCGCTGTCGTCATCGAGTAAGAAAATATTAGGCGCAACGGCGGCGGACGCCCCGTGGTTGCGCGCGCACATCCCCTCGTTTTTTTCTAACGCGATAAGGCGCACGCGGTCGAAGCGTTCGCGGACCTGCGGGACCGTATCGTCCGACGATGCGTTGTCGATGACGATGACTTCCACGTCCGGCCCGGTCATCTCGGCGTAGCGAGTCAACGTCGCCAGCAGCCGTGCGCACCGATTCCGCGTGGGAATGACGAACGCACATTCCGCGCCGCGAGATACGAAACGCATTCGGCCTCCGGTTGAGAATGATCATTATAGCGGAAAACGCCGCCGCCTATCAGCACCCGGCCACTTGCCGGACGGCGCCCGGAATTGGTACATTCTGCGTCCCTACCAAAGCGGGAAAGGTTCTGATCCATGCTTGACCTGCATTATGTTCTGCAACATCCGGATGAAGTCGCGGCCAACGCCCGTAATCGAAACGTGAAGGTTGATTTGCCCGCGTTGAACGAGCTGGCGGAGCGGCGCCGCGCGCTCAAGATGGACGGCGACAATCTGCGGCGTCGCGCGAACGAAGTCGCGTCCTCGATGAAGGCCAAGATGGAGCCGGAGCGGCGCACGGCGCTGATCGAAGAAGGCCGCGCGCTGAAAACGACGATCGCGGAAAACGAAGCCCGGACGAAAGAGGTCGAAGCCGCGCTCGAGGAAGTGCTCAAGACTATCCCGAACCTCACGCACCCGGATGCGCCGATCGGCGCGACCGAAAACGACAATCGCGAACTGCGGCGCTGGGGCGAACCGCGCCGGTTCGATTTCACGCCCAAGGATCACGTCGAGCTCGGGAAGGCGCTGGACATCATCGACTTCGAGCGAGGCGCCAAAGTCGCCGGCGCCAATTTCTATTTTCTCAAAGGCGACGCCGTGCTGCTCGAACTCGCCGTCACGCGATTTGCGATCGACATCTTGATCGCCGAAGGCTTCTATCCGCACCTCACTCCCGACCTCGCCCACCCCGCGATTCTGGAAGGCATCGGCTTCAATCCGCGCGGCGAGGAAACGCAGATCTACTCGATCGAACGGCAGGACCTCGCGCTCATCGCCACNNCACCAGTTCACCAAGGTCGAAATGTTCGCCTACACCACGCCGGAGCAGTCGGAAGCGATTCACCAGAAAATGCTGGCGGTCGAGGAACGCATCTTCCAGGCGCTGGAGATTCCGTATCGCGTGGTCGATATCTGCACCGGCGATCTCGGCGCGCCGGCGTACCGCAAGTTCGATCTCGAAGCGTGGATGCCGGGCCGCGGCGAGCACGGCGAATACGGCGAAGTGACCAGCACGAGCAATTGCACCGACTACCAGGCGCGGCGGCTCAACATTCGCTACAAGCCGGCGGACGGCGGCAAGCCGCGTTTTGTGCACACGCTCAACGGCACGGCGGTCGCGATCAGTCGCGTGTTGATCGCGCTGCTCGAAAACCATCAGCAGGCGGACGGCGTCATTCGCCTGCCGCGCGCGCTCGTTCCTTATTTCGGCGGGGAGATCGTCAAAGGGCGGTAGGCGAATCATGCCGCATGGTCGGACATGAAGAAGATCAAACTGATCGTGAGCGACCTGCATTTGAGCGCCGGTCCCCGGATGGCCGACGGCACGCGCAATGTGCTGGAAGATTTTTTCCTCGACGACTATCTCGTCGAATTCATCGAGCACTACGGCGGCCGCGGGTATTCCGACTACGAGGTCGAACTGATCGCGAACGGCGATTTCTTCAACATGCTGCAGGTGCAGGTCGACGAGAAGGAACCGCCGGAGGCGATCACGGAAGAGGTCGCCGCCGAACAAATGCGGCGCATCATCGACGGCCACCCGGCCGTGATCGAAGCGCTCTGGACGTTCGGCGTGCGCCCGAACAATCATTTCACCTTCGTGATCGGCAACCACGACGCGGGGCTGCTGTTTCCCGCGGTGCAGGCGCTGCTGCGCAAACGGCTCGGCCCGGGTATCCGTTTCGTGAACGACTACGCCTTCGACGGCGTCTTCGTTTCGCACGGCCACCAATACGAATTCATCCACAACTTCGACATGCACAACTTCACGCACCTGGGGCCGGACGGCAAACCGCGGTTGGTGCTCACCTGGGGCGCGCTGTTCATTATGAAATTTCTGAATGTGATGAAGAAGCGCCGCGACTACATTGACAAGGTCAACCCGTTCGGACGCTACCTGCGGTGGACCTTTTGGAACGACCCCCTGTTTTTTTGGCGCCTGATCGTCGGCATCGTACACTTCTGGGCGGTCAATCGGTTTTCGCGCGACCCGTACCGCCGGCGCGAGTTCCGTCTGTCACCCAGCCGCTTGGCCGCGGCGATGACGCACAAGACACTGGCGGAAACGGCGGCGGATATCCTGGCGCACACCAGTTACCGCCTGGTCATCTTCGGGCACAGCCACAAACTCGACTATCGCCATTTCGCGCCGAACGGCGAATACATCAACACCGGTTCGTGGATGAAACACATCAGCCTGGAGATGAACAATCTGGGGGTCAGCCAATTGCGGCCTTTTGTGTTGATCCAATACGTTGACGGTCAGCCGCGCGCGACCCTGCGGGATTGGTACGGTTCACCCCGCCTGCACCGCGAAATCATCACCTGAAGCGAAGTTCGCCGGCCACGAACGGCAGATGCAGCACGGCGGCGCGGATGCGCGTAGTGCGCGCCCACCGCGGATCGACGGCGAGGGGCAGGGCGTACGTATGCGACGCGCCGTCGTCGAACACGGAGAACAGCACGCGATGTTGCTCGCCCTGTTGATCGGTCCAATCGAACGCCGCCTCTTTGGCCGCGCGCGGATCGAAGGTGCGCAACGTAAACGTGAAATGCAGCCGCAGGGCGGCGGCGAGTTCGTCGGGGGTTTCCAGCGCGCAGGTGATCGGCCCTTTGCGCCAGCGAATGCCGTCGGGCGTCGCCTCGGCTGACGGCGGCGCGGTCGGCGCGAACGAAACACGAACCGGCGTATCCGCGGTCGCCGCTCGCGCGGACCAGGCGGCCAATGTCGGCTGCGTCAGATCGGTCAACATGTAGCCGCCGCCGTTTGGCCGGAGTCGCCATTGCAGCACGGCGACGTCCCGGCTCCGCGCCAGCTCGCGCCAGCCGAGAGGGCCTCCTTCTTCACGCCAGAAATTTTGCCCGACGAGCAAGATCGTTTTGCCGGACGCCGCGGGGCGATTCCAGAACAACTGATCGATATGGTCATAGAACAGCGGCACGCCGTCGACTTGATGAGGTTCGACGTCGAGCAACCAGGTGCTCGCGCGCCGGGCAGACGCCTCGTCAACCACTGACTGGGTGATCCGTTCCGCCGTCGCCGCGGCGTCGTGGTGCGCACGCAGGTGGAGAAACGAAAGCGGCAGGTAGACGACAGCGAGCGCGGTCAAGGCGACCGCGCCGAGCCGACGCGACCGCGGTTGGACGGCGGAGGTCGGAAAGAACAGCGCGCCGAGCCACAGCGCGAAACCGGCCGACGGCAGATACAGCATATATGCTGCTTCGAGATTACGGCCGGTAAAGAGGAACGGCGCCATCGGCAGCGCGGCGACGAAGGCGAACAGCAGGCCGAAATAGGCGCCGAACGACTTGCGGCGGCGAATCATTGTCGCGAAGGCGAAGCAGGCCAGCGCGAGGAGGATCACCGTGGCCGGCCAGGCCATGGTGCGGGAAGTCACCGCGTGGTTGATCGGCAGCAGCAACGCGCGAGGTATCGCCAGGAGCAGGTTGCCGAGAATCACGTCGGGCAGCGGTTGCCGCAACGCGTCCGGCCCGCCCAGGCGGCTCATCAACGCCAGGCGGAGCGCCAGCACCGCGGCCAGGGCGAGGATCGAGCCGGCCAGCGCCGGCATCGCGCGGCGGGTTTTCTGCGCCGCGGGTCCAGCNNGGGTCCAGCCGGCGACGCGATGGCGACGAGCGCCAGCAACAGCGGCGTGACGAACGCGACTTCCTTGCTGAGATACGCGCAAAAAGCGAAACCGATTACGCCGGCGGTCTGCCGGCGGCCTTCGTCGTTCAAACGGCGGGCGAAACACACCAACGCGGCCAGCACGAAGACGGTCGCCAGCAAATCGGGGCGGGCGCTGATCCAGTGCAACGCGCCGGCGTGCAGCGGATGCAGCAGGAAGACGAGCGTCGCCGCGAAGGCCGCCCGATCTCCGAACAGGCGACGGCCCAGCGCAAAGAGCAGCGTCGCCGCCAAGGCATTCAGGATCATCGCCACCGCGCGATGGGGCCACGCAGCCATCCCGAACAACGAGGAGAACGGCACGACCGACAATTTAGCCAGCGGGCGCCAGTACGTGCCCGCGTCGGGAATGAAGACGCGCGCAAGATCGCCGAGCCGATGCAGTTGGGTGAGCTTCAGCAGCGGGTTGTCGTCAACCACCGGTCCGTCGGCGATGGTCCAAACGAAGAGCAAGCCCGTGAGAAGCAGCGAGAGGGCGAAGACGGTCGGCCAGGAAAGCGCTCGCGGCCGATCCTCGCTCATCGTACGAGGTGTCCGATGCGAGTGAATTGTCCGGGCGGCCAGGAGAAGTAGATGATCAAGGCTTTGCCTTTGATGAAGTCAAACGGAACGAAGCCCCAATAGCGGCTGTCGTTGGAATGGTCGCGGTTGTCGCCCATGCAAAAATATTGGCCGGGCGGCACCTTTTTGACCGTGTCGCCGAGCCGCACGCCCTGCATGTCGTACAGCACCTGATGTTTGTGTCCGTCGAGGTTTTCTTCATAGAGGTCGCCGGTCTGTTCGAGCGAACTATCTTCATACCGATAGGCGCCGATCATGGTCTTGGCGACCTCGTGGCCGTTGATCAACAGGTTCAAGCCGCGCACTTCGATCGTATCGCCGGGGATGCCGACCACCCGCTTGATGAAGTCCTTGCTCGTATCTTGGGGAAATTTGAAGACGATAATGTCGCCGCGTTGCGGTTTGTGAAAGCTGAAAATCTTCTGGTCGAGAAAGGGCCCCGGCAGGCCGTAGATGAACTTGTTGACCAGAATGTGATCCCCCACGCGCAACGTGGGGATCATGCTGCCCGACGGAATCTTGAAGGCCTGAATCACGAAGGTGCGGATGATCAAGGCCAGCACCAGCGCGACGACGATCGCCTCGGCGTACTCGCGGACGGTGCTGGTCCGCCACAGCGGCACCTGCTGATCCACCAGGTACTTGAGTTCCTTCGTCTGGTTCTCGATCGCGGCGAGATCATCGCCCGCCTGCGCCTGCTCGAGCGATCGAAGCAGGGTCAATGCGGCTTTCGCCGGTTCGCTCCCGGCTCGGTAATCATCGGTCTGCGAGGTCGTGTCGGCGGGCAGGAGCTGCAACTCGCGAACAGCGCGGGCGATCTGCCGGCGCGCCTCGTGACGAGCTTTCTTCAGCCGACGGCCGCTGAGCATCAAACACACCTCCCGATCAGCTTTCCGCCCGCGGCGTTCACGGCGATCGTCGGGACGGAAAGTCGGCATACTATTCGTGTTCGCCGGATGGTTGTCAATCGTGACCCGGTTGGTTTTGCGCCGGGCCGCCGCTTGTGTACAATGCACCGCATGATCATTTGATGCGAGCGACGGCGAAAGGTTAATGAAGACTTTATCCATTTACGTCAAACTGATCGTTTACTTCCTGGCCGTGGCCTTGACGCCGATGCTCGTCGTCGGTCTGCTCGCCTACTACAAAATCAACAATGTGATCCGCGCCGACAACCAGCGCATGCTGCGCGCGATCGCCACGGACACGGCGTATAAGGTCGAGCGCGACATCCGGCAGCACATTCTCGAAGTCACCGCGTGGGCCCGCCTCGCGGTCATGCCGACCGCGATCCGCGAACGCAATGGCGGCGAAGTGACCGTGTTGTTCGACCGCCTGATCGCCACACTGCCGGCTTACGATCTGCTGTTGCTGCTCGACAGCGAGAACCGGGTGGTGGCCGTCAACACGGTGTCGTCGCAGGGCAAGCCGTTGAACGTGGCCGGGCTGCGCGGCAAGCCGTGGACCGGGGATGAACGGATCGGCGACACCAGCAGCCGGCCCCATCTCTCGGGTTTCTGGCGATCGGCGCTGCTGCGCGAGCTTTACGGCGCCCGCGGCGACTGTTTCACGATTGTGGCGCCCGTGACCGCCGGCGCCGACCGGACCGTGGGCAAAGTGGTGGCTTATGTCAGTTGGGCGCATTTGCAGGATATCCTCGACGTCGTCCAGGCGTCGCTCGCCGCCGAGTTTTCCGGCGCCGTATTTATGATCGAGGACGACACGCACCGGTTGATCGGCCATCGCAATCGCCGGCTCTACGGCGAAAAATATCTGACCGACGTCGATCTGGTGCGGCTGGCGCAGGGAAACGGCTTGGGCATTTTCGAGTACAAGGGGCCGGTGCTCAAGACGATCGGCTATGCCAAAGTGCGGATGCCGGAAGGGGCGACGACGTTGCCGTGGCTGGTGTGCGTCGAAGTGGCCAACGATATCATTTACGCCGAAGCGACTTTGATGCGCGGGTCGTTTATCTTGCTGACGCTGATCGCGGCTTTGCTGATCGTGATCTTCGTCTATTTCATCTCCCGGCGATTCACCAAACCGATCGCCCAACTGGTGGATGGCGCGCAGGCCATCGCCGACGGCAAGTTGCGGGTGGCCGTCGATATCAAAAACGTGGACGAATTCGGCCTGCTGGCCAATGCCTTCAATCAGATGTCCGAAGCCATCCGCGAACGCGATGAAGAGTTGAAAAGCACGAACCTGCAGCTCAAGGAGGCCAACCGGCTCAAAAGCCAGTTCCTGGCCAACATGAGTCACGAGCTGCGGACGCCGATGAATTCGGTGATCGGCTTCACCACCTTGACTTTGCAGCGCGCGGGGCACTTTTTGCCCGATCAATACCGCGAGAATCTCGTCAAGGTGCGCAAGAACGCGTTCCACCTGCTCGGGCTGCTCAACTCGATTCTCGATCTGTCGAAAATCGAGGCCGGCGCCTTCGACGTGACCTCCGAGGAGTTCTCGTTGCGCGCGCTGTTCGACCAGTGTCTGACCACCATTTCCCTGCTGGTGGAGGAAAAACGTCTGGCGTTGAAGAACGTGTTTCCCGAACAGGACGTGTTGCTCGTTCAGGATCGGCAGAAGGTGCAACAGATTCTGATCAATCTGCTCAGCAACGCCACCAAGTTCACGCAGCAGGGCTTTATCTGCGCCGGCTTCGAGCAGACGACGGAATCCGGTTTGGGCGAGCTGTTCGCCGGCAACGCGGACTTGTGGGTGCGGATTTGGATCGAGGACAGCGGCATCGGCATCCCGGAAAAGGACCTGCCGCGGATTTTCTCCGAGTTCGTCGAAGTGAGCGGGGCGGCGGCGCGGCGGCAGACGGGCGCCGGGCTGGGTCTGGCCATCTCGAAGAAGTTGGCAAACCTGCTCGGTGGTGATATTTTAGTAAAAAGCGAGATGGGCGAAGGTTCGACGTTCACGGTGGTCATTCCGGTGCGGCATCCGAAGGCCGCGCCGAAACCGGCGGCGTCCGACCTGGAGGGCGGCCCCGCGGCGTCGGACGGCGCCCGTGACGAAGAGGACCAAGACCGAAAAGACGGCGGCGAAAAGTGAAGAGCATCTTGATCATCGAGGATGTGGAAGACAACCGCGAACTGCTCAAGCAGTTTTTTGAGGGCGTCTATCAGGTTTACGAAGCGGAGGACGGCCGGCAAGGCCTGGAGTTGGCGGACCAGCTTCGCCCGGACCTGATTCTCATGGACCTTTCCCTGCCGTTGCTGGACGGCTGGCAGGCGACGGCCGCCATCAAGGCCGACGCGCGGCTGCGGGATATTCCGATCATCGCCATCACGGCGCATGCGATGGTCGGCGATGAAGAAAAGGCGCTCGGCGCCGGCTGCGACGCTTACATCACGAAGCCGATCGATTTCGTGGAATTGGACCGGTTGGTCAACCGATTTTTGGGGCAAAAGTGAGTTTAGTACAACGAATCTGTCGAATCCTGGTGGTGGACGATAACGCGGACAACGTCGACTTGCTGACCCAGTATCTGTCGGGGTTGGGCTACGAAGTGATTCCGGCCTTCGACGGCGCCGAGGCGTTGCTCATCGCCGCCCGCGAGACCGTCGACCTGATTCTGCTCGATGTGATGTTGCCGCAGCTCAGCGGTTTCGACGTGTGTCGCCGACTGAAAGCGCAGGAAGGAACCAACTATATTCCGGTGGTGCTCGTCACGGTGCGGGACGACACGCGCTCGAAACTCGAGGGCTTCGCCGCCGGTGCCGACGATTACATCACCAAGCCGTTTGACATCGAGGAGTTGTCGGCGCGGGTCAAGAGCCTGCTGCGCATCAAGCTGCTGCAAGACCAACTGCGCGAGGCGAACTCGCGGCTGGAAAAAATGTCGGTCACCGACGGTCTGACCGGCATCTACAACCACCGGCATTTCATCGAACGGCTCGAGATCGAAACGCGCCGGGCCGAACGCTACGGCCGCCCGCTCGCGGTCATCATGCTCGACGTCGACCACTTCAAAGAAATCAACGACGAACGCGGGCACCTGTTCGGCGACTACGTGTTGCGCCGGTTGGCCGAGATTTTCCAAGCCGTCGGACGCGCGAGCGACCTGGTGGCGCGATACGGCGGCGAGGAGTTCGCGATTCTGGTGACGGACACCGCGGGCGCCGCGACGTTGGCCGAGCGCATTCGGCAGGCGGTCGAGACCGGCGAGTTCAACTTCGAGAAACAGCGGGCCGACGTCCGCGTGTCGGCGGGCGTTTGCCAGGCGCTGGCCTCGTCGGTGCACGAAGGCAACGAAATCTTGCGCCTGGCCGATGAAGCGCTTTATGAGGCCAAGCAGTCGGGACGAAATCGGGTGGTCGTGAAGAGTAAAAAGGAATAAGCCGCCCGGGGGCCGCGAACAGGAAACGATCGATGGCGAACCGAACAACCGTGCTGGTGATCGAAGACAACAAAGACGTGCGCGAGATCGTGCACGAGTTTTTGGCGGCCTACGGCTTCACGGTTTCGGTCGCGAAGGACGGCCAGGAAGGGTGGGACCGTTTCGTCGCCGACAAACCCGACCTGGTGCTCGCGGACGTGCTGCTGCCCAAGCTCAACGGATTCCAGGTTTGTCAGCGCATCAAAACCGGCCCCCGTTCCGTGCCGGTCATCTTGATGAGCGCGCTGTATAAAACGTACGCGCTGCAGCAGGAGGCGCGCACCAAGTACGGGGCCGACGACTATCTGATCAAGCCGCTCAATTTGATGGACCTGGCGCGCCGCATCTGCAATCTGCTCGGCATCGAACGCCCGGTTCCGCTCGATCAGCGACCCGCCGCCGCCACGACCACGCCGCCCGAAACGGCGTCGAGCGACGCGCAGCGACCGCCGGCGCCGGTGGAGGAAAAAATCGGCGACAGCGGCGAACTGACCGAACTGCCGCCCGAACGGCTGATCGGCTGGCTGGTCCGCCAGGGACGAACCGGGCGACTGCAAGTGACCGCGCAGGGCGTCACGCGCACCGTATATGCGAAAGCCGGGATGCCGATCTACGTGAACAGCACGACGCCCGCGGAGCA
Organism: Deltaproteobacteria bacterium; assembly: GCA_003170555.1. Taxonomy (GTDB): domain Bacteria; phylum Lernaellota; class Lernaellaia; order Lernaellales; family Lernaellaceae; genus FEN-1099. The sequence goes on along the minus strand of PMZC01000055.1, from coordinate 7,672 downwards.
ATATACCCAAATGCTATTGGCGGCCGGCAAGATTACGCCGGCCCAGCTCGCCGACGCCGAGGTCAAGGCGAAGCAGACCAAGTCGATGCCCGGCAAATTCCTGGTCGAGAACGGCGCGATCAGTCAGGCTACGCTGGCGGCGTATCTGGTGGAGGAAGTCGTCTCGCGCTTGAACGCCATTCTCGAACTCGATGACGGCCGCTACGAATTTGTGGTCGACGAAGCCTTTCTGCAGAAAATCCGCCGCCCGGAGATCGAGGCGCCGAATCTGGTCTACCGCGCCATTTGCCGGCGGGTGTCCGAACCGCGCCTCCGGAGCCGCTTCGAACGCCGCCTGGAGCGGGTGGTCGAAAAGAACGAAGCCCAGTTGCCGCTGTCCGGACGCATCGACTGGGAGCCGCAGCACCTGGACGTGTTCATCCTGATCGACGGCAAACGGACGGTCGGCCGGATTATGGATGAGGCGCACACCGAGCCGCTGACGGTGTGGCAGTTATTATATACGCTCGAGGTTTTTGACATCGTCCGCTTCTATTGACCGCACGGGCCATTCTGATATAACAAAAGAGCAATTCATTTTTGTTTTTCCGGGGTAAGTCAATTACCGTGAGGAGAAATTCCCATGCCTGACAATCCCTTCTACGTCGATGAATCGAGCCCGTGGTTCAGCAAAGAGGCGGGTTGGCCCGACGAAGTCCCGAAACAATGCGTCTTCGAGAAACAAACGTTGGGGCAGATGCTGGAAACCACCGCCAGCAAGTATCCGGACTATTGGGCCGTCTGGTTTCTCGACACCTATATGAAGTTTTCGGAGTTGAACGACAAGGTCAATCGTTTCGCCACCGGGCTGTCCAACATCGGCCTGAAGAAAGGCGATGTGATCGCGCTGCTGCTGCCGAACAGCTTCCAATACGTGATCGGTTATTATGCGGCCATGAAGCTCGGCGTGATCGTGACCGGCGTCAACCCGACGTATAAACCCGGCGAGGTCAAGCATCAGCTCATTCTGACCGGCGCCAAGGCCATCGTCGTGCTCGACGTGCTCTACGAAGAAACCCTCGCGCCGATCATCAAAGAAACGTCGATCCAGTACGTCATCTGCACCAACGTCACCGACCTCAAGGAACTGTCGGGGTTCAAGCGCTGGCTCGGCAAACGCCTGGGCAAGATTCCCCATGCGCCGCCGCCGCCGGGCGCGCTCAATTTCATGGACCTGCTCAAGACCACCCCGGCGCTGCCGAACGTGCGGGTCGACGCCGACGACGTCGCGACGTACATCATGACCGGCGGCACCACCGGCGTGCCGAAGGCCGCGGTGCTCTCGCACTTCAACTGCGTGTCGAATGCGACGCAGGCGCGCCTCTGGCTGTGGAAAACCAAACCCGGCACCGCCTCGGTCGGCGTGCTGCCGCTGTTTCACAGCTTCGCCATGACCTGCGTGATGAACATCTGCGTCAGCTTCGGCGGCATGATGATGTTGTTCCCCCGTCCGCCCGCCAACAAGGAGCTGGTCGACACCATCATGCGCGTGTCGCCGCCGGAAGGCAGCATGTACGCCGGCGCGGAAGTGTTGTTCAAGCGCCTGGCCGACTGGCCCGAAATCTCGAACTACGACCTGGCGGGCAAGCTCGCGTTGTGCGTGAGCGGCGCCGGCCCGTTGCACCGGCCGGTGCAGGAGGCGTTCGAAAAAGTCTCCGGCGCGCGGTTGGTGGAGGGCTATGGCCTGTCGGAAGCCTCGCCGGTCGTGTCCGCCGGGCCGTTCTGGGGCAACCGCAAGATCGGCACCATCGGGCTGCCGTTCCCCGGCACGGAATGGAAGGTCGTCGATTCGTCCGAGGCGAGCAAAGAAGTTGCGCAGGGCGAGGCCGGCGAACTGATCGTCGCGGGTCCGCAGGTCATGATCGGCTACCTCAACAATCCGACCGAATCGGCCGAAACCGTCGTGAAGCTGGCCGACGGCAAGAACTGGCTGCTGACCGGCGACATCGGCCGGATGGACGAACACGGCCGCGTGACGCTGGAAGATCGCAAGAAGCAGCTCATCAAGTACAAAGGCTATAGCGTGTTCCCGACGGAAATCGAAACGATGATCATGCAGCACGAGGCCGTCAGCGAGGACGCGGTGGCGGGCCTGCCCGATCCCGAATCGGGCGAAGTCATCAAGGCCTGGGTCGTGTTACGTCCGGAATTCAAAGGCAAGATCACCGAGGACGAGCTCGTGACGTGGGCCAAGCAGAATTTCACCCACTACAAGGTGCCGCGTTATATTGAGTTCATCGACGAGCTGCCTAAGAGCATCGTCGGCAAGGTGATGCGTCGCACGCTGCAGGAGGCCGATCCGATCTACAAAAAGTACAAGGGCGAATCCAAGGGCTGATCGTCCTTTTCGCGAAAAGCGCCGGCGAGCGATCACCGGCGTTTTTTTTGCCCGTCGCGTCCTTGACAGGTCAGAGTGTGCCGACTATGGTTACCCAATTCCGGCCGCCCTATTAGATATTTTGTTAATATGGAGCGCCCCTTGGGACAGTTGGCAGTCGTCTACAACCCGCACGCAAAGTTGAACAAGAAGCATCCCGAACGGCTTGAACGGCTGACCGCCATCGTCGGCGACGGGGGCGTGGTTTACGAGACCAGACAACTCGACGAACTACCCCGGCTCGGGCAGGAACTGGCGGCCCTGGACATCGACCTACTCTGCATCTGCGGCGGCGACGGCACCAATCAGCTTGTGCTGACGGCCCTGCTGCCGGCCTATCTGGCGGCGCAGCGTCCGATCCCGCCGATCTATTTCCTCAAGGGCGGCAGCATGAACACCATCGGCTGGAGCCTGGGTCTGCGCTTCAGCGCGGAAAGCGCGTTGGCGTCGCTGATCGCCCGGCGCCGCCAGGGGGAGCAATTTGAAACCGCGCCGCAGAACACGCTGCGCGTCAACGACAAGTACGGCATGCTCTTCGGTAACGGCTACGCGATCAACTTCCTCGAAGAATATTATAGCGCGAACTCCGATCCCGGCCCGCGGCGCGCGGCGGAGATCGCCTACAAGGCCATCAGTTCCGTGATCACGCGCGGCGATATGTTTCAGCGTTTGGCGCGGCAGTTTCGCGCGGAAGTGACGCTCGACGGCCGCCGGCTCGAGTTCCCCGCTTACGGCATGATCCTCATCGGTACGGTGGAATACATCGGCATCGGCTTCAAATCGCTCTACCGCGCTCACGAGGCGCCCGATCGCTTTCACGCGGTGTTTACCATGCTCACGCCGGGCAAGATTCTGGCACAGCTCCATCGTTTTTACGCGGGTCGGCCGCTGACCGGCGAATGCCACGTCGATGAACTGGCCCGCGAGGTCATTATCCGCGCGGAGCAACCGTTGGGTTATACGTTGGACGGTGAGCTTTATTCCAGCCAGGAACTGAACATCACCACCGGGCCGACCGTGCCGGTGGTGGTGCGCTGACGCCTTATCTCGCTTCTATTGGTAGTGATGGCAATTGAGGCAGTCGTCGTTCGTGTAAGTGTCGTCGTGCGGGTACCCCGGCTGAGTCCGGTGGCAGCCCAGGCAGTTAGTGCCGTTTTCCGGACCGTGCGGAATCGGCGGAGGCGTAGCGCNNTCCGTCGCCGTGTCGTCATCAGTAGTTGCTGAATCGTCATCGTCATCCGCGTTGCGATAGCAGGCGACGAAGGCGAACAACGACAATCCAACGACCACCAACAACGTCAACAAAAACCAACGGTGCAGCATCGCATTCTCCTTGATCGTGTTCGTCGATAATTGCTGATCCGCCTTGCCCCGTCAAGACAAACCGCCTGGTCGGGTTATCCCGTTGACCGTGCCGCCTGGACTGACTACCTTACCAGCGGTCCAGTTGCGATTGGGCGTGGTTTGACGCGAGGAGTCGGCGTGGTTCGTAATCTATTCGATCGGCGGGTGCTGCTGGTGACCGGCAAAGGCGGGTCGGGCAAGACCACCATCGCCACGGCGCTGGCCATGGCCGCGCGTGACCGCGGCTTGAAAGTGCTGCTGGTTCAACTCGGCAAGAACGATTACGTCGGGCCGATCTTCGGCCGCAATATCCCCGTCTATAAGGAAACCGAGCTCGAGCCGGGTTTGTTCGGGCTCATCGTCGAGCCGTACCTCGCGCTGCACGAATACCTGGTCGGCGCGATGAAAATCCGGATGGTCGTCGATTGGTTTTTGGAGAACCGCGTCATCCAGTATCTCACCCAGGCGGCGCCCGGTTGGCGCGAACTGATCACCGTCGGCAAGATTTGGCAGCTCGAACAGCAGACCGTCGGCTACCAGAAACGACCGCGTTTCGATCTGCTCGTGGTGGACGCGCCGGCCACGGGGCACGGCATCAGCTTCCTGCGCGTACCGCAGATCATCTTGAACACACTCAAGTTCGGCCCGGTGCGCCAGCAGACGATGGCGGTGCAGAAGCTGCTGATGGACCCGGATCGCACGCTGCTCATCGGCGTCACGCTGCCCGAAGACCTGGCCGTCAATGAGGTGGAGGAAATCCACCACGCGGCGAAGCACGTGCTGCAAATTCCGTACGGCGCCACGGTGATCAACGGCTTCATCGCGCCGCTCGCCGACGCCGCGACCACGCCCATCGTGCGCGAACTGCTGCGCGACGAGAAGGCGATGTCCGCGCTCGGCCGCGCCGTGCCGCACGGGGTCGCCGCGCTGCTCGAGGCGATGCGCCTGCACGAGATTCGCGCCGAGTTGTCGGCCGACTACCGGGCGCAGGTGGCCGAACGGATCGGCGGCACGATCATGACCACGCCGTACCTGGCGGAGATGAACGAAGACCGCGAATCGATCATCAAGGTGGCCAAGGTGCTCGATGAGCAGGTCCCGCGAGGCCGGCGATGAGCGCGCGGCTGCTCGAACTGATCGACCGCCGGCGGATCGTCATCTGCGTCGGTTCCGGCGGCGTCGGCAAGACCACCGCCGCCGCCACGGTGGCGCTGCAGGCGGCGATCGCCGGGCGCAAGACGCTGGTGCTCACCATCGATCCGGCGCGCCGCCTCGCCGACAGTCTCGGCCTCGTCGAACTCGACAACACGGAAAAGCGCATCGCGGACGACGTCTTCGCCGCGGCCGGCGTGCGGCCCCGGGGCGAGTTGTGGGGCATGATGCTCGACGTGAAGCGCACGTTCGACGAACTGATTCGCCGCATTTCGCCCAGCGACGAAGCTGCGGAAAAAATTCTGAGCAACCACTATTACCAGAACCTCTCCGACGCGTTGGCCGGCAGCCAGGAATATATGGCCATGGAAAAGCTGCATGAGCTGCAGGCCGAACGGGATTACGATCTGATCGTCGTCGATACGCCGCCCACCAAACACGCGCTCGATTTTCTCGAAGCGCCGAACCGCATGGCCGACTTTCTCGACGGCAAGGTCATTCAGTGGTTCATCAAACCCTACCTGATGGCCGGCCGCATGAGTTTCGCCTTCGCCCAGCGCAGCGCGTCGATCGTTTTCAAGATGTTGGAGCGCGCGACCGGCTACCAGGCGATGGCCGATCTGGCCGACTTCTTTCTGGCTTTCGACGGCATGTACGACGGCTTCAAGGAACGGGCGGGGCAGGTGAAGCGGCTGCTCGGTTCGGCCGACACCGCGTTTCTTTTGGTGAGCAGCCCGAATCGGGCTTCGATCGAAGAGGCCACGACGTTCTTCTCCCGCTTGACGCGAGAAAAAATGACGCCGCGCGCGATCATCTTCAATCGGGTGCACGCCTGGCCGTATGCCGCCGACCAATGGGCGGAAGGCGCGCGCGGCGCCGTCGAAAAGGTGATGCGGCGATTTCCGCAATACGCGCCGGCGATCGACGCCCTGGTCAGCAACGCGGCGGAAATGGCGAGCCTCGCAAGCGCCGACGAAGGGCGCATCGCGGATTTCGTCGCCCGGTTGAAATCGCCCGTGCCGGTTTTCCGCGTGCCGATTCTCGAGCGCGACGTGCATGATATGGCGGCGTTATTGCGCGTCGGCGAACATCTCTAAGTCGGATCATACACACTTAGAGAGTCTTGCGTCGGAGCAGGCGGGTTGTCATGAAGTCGCCGATTTGACAAGTCGCGCGTCGTGTCCAAATTAGATATTGGAAAACAAAGAAAGGAAAACCGATGAAAACAAGATCAGCGGGTCTGTTTTCGACGCGTATGGTTGTCTTGGCCGGCCTGATCTTGTTGGTCGGCGGGATCGCCGTCGTGCAGGCTCTGAACGTCGATCTCACCGGCCGGCCGACCACCGGCGGGGCGGCGGCCAAGGTCAAGATCGTCGAGTTTTCCGATTTCATGTGCCGGCATTGCGCGAAATTAGCGCCGGTGCTGCACAAAGTGGTCAAGGAATACGGCGATCTGGTGAGCCTGACCGTGGTCACCGTGGCGGTCAACGGCCCCTATTCGGAAATGGCCGCGGAGTTCGCCTACACCGCGAACGACCACGGCAAGTTCTGGGACGCCTACGAAATCCTCTTCGACAATCAGGCCAACATGAATTTGGATTTTCTGGTGCAGCTCGGCCACCGGCTCGACATCCCCGAGCAGGAGGTGCGCCAGAATATCGACAATCATGCTCATCGGCCGCTGCTGCGAAAGAATTTCATGCTCGCTGTAAGTCAGCTTGAACTCGAATACACGCCGACGGTTTTCGTCAACGACGTGAAGATCGTCGGGCCGATGGAGGCGGACTACTACCGCTACTACATCAACGCCGAGCTGAAAAAATTGGGTGTCGTCAGTCCCGTGGCCAATGTGCCCAAACCGCCGGAGAATCAACAGACCGACCGGCATCAGGTCGGGGTCGTGCCGCCCGAGTTGATTTTTCCCGCGCCGCTGATGGCGCCGCGCGATTCCAAGCTCAAGGTGCGCGTCGGTCAGCGGGCGCCGGACTTCGAACTGCCGACGATTTCCGTCGCCGGCGCCAAGGTGAAGCTGTCGAGTTTTCAGGGTCAGAAGAACGTCGTGTTGACCTTCGTGCCCGCGGCCTGGACGCCGAATTGCAGCGCGCAGTGGCCGGAGTACAATGAACGCAAGCGGGATTTCGCCGAACTGAACACGGTGCTCATCGGCATTTCCACCGACAATGTGCCGACGCTGTATTCGTGGATCACGTCGATGGGCATGCGGCCGGAGATGGGTTGGTTCACCTTTGCCTCCGACTTCTTCCCGCAAGGCCGCGTGGCCAAACGGTATGGGGTGCTGCGCCGTGACGGCATCGCGGAGCGCGCGCTGTTCGTGATCGATCGGCAGGGCATCATCCGGTATATCGACGTCCACGACATCAATAGTCGGCCGGATACGCGCGTGCTGCTGGCCGAGTTGAAAAAACTGAAACAAAATTGAGCCGGAAACACACCGAGAATCAATAAGAAGGAGATGAAAATGAAAACGTTCAAAGCGACCCTCTTGGCCCTTTTTCTGGTGTTCGTTCTCGCGCTGCCCGCGATGGCGGAGCAACAACAGGGACAGCAGCAGCAGCAGCCTCCGGCGGACCAAATGAGCCATGGCCAGGCCTGCACGATGATCGGCGGTTGCGGTAATGACATGGTCGCCGCGGCCCAGCAGATGATGGTGCAGTGCGACAACATGATCGCGACGGCCAAGAAACTGAAGGACAAGGGCATCCAGATCAAGACGCACGGCCAGATCACGCTGGATCAGCA
>PMZC01000069.1:22057-22738 GCA_003170555.1 Deltaproteobacteria bacterium | reverse complement strand
GCCGGGCGGCAGCGGCAGGCCGTCCGGATTCCACCACGCCAGGTCCTGGCTGTTGCCGCCGATGCGCACGGCGAGGGTGTTCCCCTCGGGTTCGAAGTTGCGCAGCAGCTGCACGGTAGTCGCGCGCGCTCCGCCGGCGCCGTCGCCGAGATAGTCGACGACGCTGCTCCACTCGACGGAAAGGCCGAGAAAATCATCGGCGATGGCCGGGCCGGGCGTCGTGGGGTCGACGATCACGTCAGCCGCTACCGAGTCATCGTCGGCGGGAGTTGTGTCGTCATCGCCGGGGGTTGTGTCGTCATCGGGCATCGTGTCGTCGTCGGGGGTCGTATCGTCGTCATCGGGAGTGGAGTCGTCATCGCTTGGCGTCGCGTCATCGTCAACGTCGTCGTCGGCCACACTGTCGTCATCGGCATCGTCGTCCGCCGGCGAGGAATCATCGTCGAGTACGGCGTCGTCATCCGCCGGCGCGGAATCATCGTCGGCCGCTACGTCATCGTCGCCGTTGTCGGGGTGATTCGACGAGCAGGACGCGAGCAAGATCACCGTCGCCAGGGCAATGACGATCGAAATCTCCCACAGCGTTTTCGGTTTCTTTGGCATGACAAGCGATAGCATAGCGCAGTGAGGAGTGAAGAGAGAAGGGCGGGGTCTGAGGTGGAGCACAGCCGCCCCTTCGAC
>PMZC01000069.1:0-22033 GCA_003170555.1 Deltaproteobacteria bacterium | reverse complement strand
CGCCGGCGAGGTCGGCGTCGGCGAGGTAGCTGCGGATGGCGATCACGTGGCAGCCGGCGGTTTTCGCGCTGCGGATGCCGAACGGCGCGTTTTCCACGGCGAGGCAGTCAGACGCTTTCTCGCCGAGCTTCATCGCGGCGGCGAGATAGGGTTCGGGATTCGGTTTGCCGTGCAGCACTTCGTCGCCGGTGACGGTCGCGGTGAAAAAGTCCGCCAGTTCGCGCGGCAGAATCTGTTCGAGTTCGCCGCGGCTCGTGCCGGTCACCAGCGCCAGCTTCATGCCGCGCGCTTTGAACGCGGCCAACACCTCGGCGGCGTGCGGGAAAACCCGCGGCGCATGGGCGCGTTGCGCGAAGAGGCGCTCCTTTTTTTCGAGCAACGCGCGGACGCGGGCCTTGGTCAGCATCAGCCCGGCGGCCTTGATGAAATCGCGCGCCGAGACTTCGCCCTTCTCGCCTTCACGCAGATAGATTTCGTGCGGGTCGATTTCGAGGCCGAGTTCCGCGCCGGCCTGCACCCACGCGTTGACGTGCGCGCTCATCGTGTCGAGCAGCACGCCGTCCATGTCGAACAACGCGGCGCGAAAGCGATCGGTCAGTCCCAAGCAATTACTCCACAAACACGGAGGGGCGCTTCCTGCGCCCCTATCAACCACGAGAAGAGGAGAGGGTCAAGTCGTCGTATCGTCGTCGGTCGCGTNNGTCGGTCGCGTCGTCGTCGGTCGTATCGTCGTCGGCCGGAATCGGCGCGACCGCCTGCTCGATGGTGCAATCCTGGACGGAACTATCGCAACCCGTGCCGAGATAGAACGTGTCGTCATACAACTGGCCCGCGACCGCGTCGGCGCTCGCGCCCCCGACCGTCAAACGATAATCGCGCAGCTTGACCTGCACGCAGCTCGTGTCGCCGATCGTGGTCTGGGTGGTTTCGAGCAGCACGACGGTGTTGCCGTAGACCTTGCCTTTGAAAAACACTTCCTGCGTCGAGTGGGCGCCGGTCTGTTGACGGTATACCGTGGCCTTGGAAAAATCGCTCGACTGTTTGATCTCGAGGATCCAATCGGCCGTCGCGCCGATCGCACTCGCCTCGCACGAATCCGCCGCGGTGGTGATGCTCACGGTGAAGAGGCCGTGGATATCCGTACCCAGATTGGGCCCGCTGTCGTCATCGTCGCCGCTGCCGTGATTGGCGCAAGATATGGTGGTCAGCGCCAAGCCTAACGCAATGGCTGCCGCTACGACGACCAACGACCAGTTGCGCGGATCTTTCATTGCTTTCTCCTTTGGGGCCTGCGGTGCGACTTGCGTTCCGCAAAAGGCCCGCCAACACGAATGGATCGAACGAATATGTAGAACTTGGTTGAAGTTTACTAGCGCAAGTAGCGCATTGTCAAGACTAATTTGACGGCTCGTGTTTGTAGGGGCGGGCCTTGTGTCCGCCCATCATGTTTGGGCGTATGGCAATACGCCCCTACCCGCGGCGCAGGCGAGGGCGCCTACGCTCCGTCGGTGTTTTTGTAGGAGCGCCTTTCCAGGCGCGATTCAGATCGCACCCGGAAGGGTGCTCCTACAATTGGTAGGGGCGGGCCTCGTGTCCGCCCATCATGTTTGGGCGTATGGCAATACGCCCCTACACGCAACGCGGGTGAGGGCGCCTACGCTCCTTCGGTGATTTTGTGGGAGCACCTTTCCAGGCGCGATTCAGATCGCACCCGGAAGGGTGCTCTTACAATTGGTAGGGGCGGGCCTCGTGTCCGCCCATCATGTTTGGGCGTATGGCAATACGCCCCTACCCGCGGCGCAGGCGAGGGCGCCTACGCTCCGTCTCGTGCTTTCAGCGCCTCATCCCTTGCCAAAACGCCAAGTAATCGGTACAAACAAGGCCAACGATTTCATCGCGGGGCCCACGGGCCGAGGCTGGCGTGGCGAAGAAGCTGAATCTCGAAGTCAAAGTCGGCATTTTCTTTGTCGCCTGCTTTTTGCTGGTCGGCTATATCAGCGTCAAACTCGCCAACGTCAATTTGGGCGAATCCGCCGGCTACACGCTCAGCGCGGTGTTCAAATCGGTCGCCGGGGTGAACGACGAAACGCCGGTGCTGTTGGCCGGACTGCGCATCGGGATGGTGACCGATATGCGCCTGGAAGGCGGGAACGCGCGCGTCTACTTCAAGGTGCGGCAGGATGCGAAAATTCCCGACGACAGCGTGATCGCCATTCAGACCCTCGGCTTCCTCGGTTCGAAGTACCTCGAAATCTCGCCCGGTAAAAGCAAGAAGAACCTGCGGGGCGGCGACCAGTTCTCGAACGTGGCGGTGGCCAGCGAGTTGTCGGATCTATCGGGCCGCGCCGGCGACATCGCGCAGGACGTGAAAGCGATCACGGCCAACCTGCGCAAGGTGTTCGGCGACGAAGAGGGTGAAGAGGGACTGCGCCGCATCTTCGAGAACCTGCAGCAGATCACCGAACGGCTGGCCAAGACGCTCGAAGACAATCAAGCGCGGATGAACGTCATCGCCGAGAATATGCAAACGATGTCCACCCAGGTGGCGGCGATGAGCGTCGAGAACCGCGATTCGATTCACCAGGCGATCGCCGCGATGCCGGGCATCGTCGACAACTTGCGGGTGATCACCGACAACCTCGCCCGCTTCACCAGCAACAACGCCGAATCGCTCGGCAACGCGATCGAGGGCCTGGCGCAGGCGACGCAGCACATGCAGGAGGCGATGCAGCACATCGCTTCGATCACGCGCAAGATCGACGAAGGCCAGGGCACGATCGGGCAACTTGTCAACGAGTCGGGGCCGATGGAAGACCTCAACGAAACCGTCGCCTCGCTCAACGAACTGGTCGGCCGCATCCGTCGGCTGCAGACGTTCGTGGAATACCGCGGCGAATACGACATCCACGCCGAGCAACTGCGCAGCTTTCTCACGCTGCGCCTGAAGCCGCGCGAAGACGTGTGGTACAGCCTGACCGTCGTCGACGACCCCGTCGGGCGCACCAGCACGACGACCACCCACACGTGGGTCACGTACAACCCCGGCACGCCGCGCGAGCACACCGAGGAAACCATCAAGCGCGAGCGGTTGACCAACGATTCGCTCAAGCTGACCTTGGAAATCGCCAAACGCTGGCATTGGCTGGTCTTCCACGGCGGCATCATTGAATCGACCGGCGGCGTCGGCGTCGATTCGATGTTCTTCGACGACCACCTGCGGCTCTCGGTCCAGGCCTTCGACTTCGGCAACGCCGACAACCCGCGGTTGAAGGCGAACATGGACTTCATCTTCCTCGATCATTTCCTGGTCACCTTCGGCGCCGACGACATCGTCAACCGCGGCGTGCTGGATCGCCGGCTGCAAGTGCCGTGGTTCGTGGGCGCCGGCATCATGTTCCGCGACGACGACCTGGTCGCGCTGTTCTCGCGCCTGCCGACCTCGGGCTCGAGCTTCTAGAGCAACTAACGTTTTCGTTGATCCCCGGCGAAAGGCGAGCGATTTGCCGCCAGCCCTGAAAGGGCGCCCTGGGCTTACGGATAACGCCCCCGCGGGGCTCATGAACTCGGCAAATCCAGAGCTGGTGGTCAAAGGCAATCGTAAAATGCACTAGCCGCGCGTCCATTACGATCAAGAACCGAGCCGCAACAACCTGCTAGACCCTCGACCCCAGACCCTGCTAAGATGCAGCCCGCCGGTTGAACCGGCGAACTTCAAAGAACAATTCGAGGCGCGAAATACCAATGGCCAAGAAGAACAAGTCAAACCGAGCCAAACCGCCGGCGGCCGCGGCGCCGAATGTCGCGGCGCCCGTGGTGCGCTCGGAGAAAAAAGAGAAAGTCGCCGCGCCGCCGCCCAAGGCCGGCGCGCGGGAAGGCGACAAAGGCGCGGAGAAGAAAAAGCGCGCGCTCGCCGCCCAGATCGAATCGCCGAGCATCATCACGCCGGCCCTGATTTGGGCGGGCGTTTTCGCGGCGTGTTACATCGCGGCGGGGATCGACGAAGACCTCAATGGGTTGATGATGTGGATCGCAGGCGTGGCGACGATCTTGTTCAGCACGGTGACGCCGATCTACCGCAATCGCCGCCAGCTCACCAAGGGTTTCGCCCAGGCGATCGTTTACGGGCTCGGCGTCTTGTCGCTCGCGATCGGCGTTTACGCCGTGTGGGCCAGCGTCGACTTCGGCCGCCCGGTGACCCGCGGCGAAATCCACCCGGGCGAAAAACTTTCGTTCAAGGCGCCGGGTTCACGCTACCGGCTGTTCATCCACGGCTTCTTCCCGCCGCCGACCGAAGAAGAGCCGGAGAAAATTCCGGTGCTGCCCGGCAAGAAACCGCCCAAGCAGGCGGCCCGGCCGACGACCTACAGCCTCACCGGCAACTATTCGGTGCGCGTTTCCGCGGCCGCTGACGGCAGTGTCGTGCAGGACTTCTCGGACGTACTCAAAGAGACGCAGGGATACCGCAAGATGTACCGGCGCGGCAAGGGCTACGTCCATATGATCAAGACCACCAAACTCGAAGACCTCATTTTGCCGAAGCCCGGCGAGTACCTCTTCTCGGTGGTGACCCTCGATTCGAAGCTGGAACAGAAACTGGAATACGCGGTGTACGAAAAGCGCCAATTCTGGTGGCCCATTTTCATCGTCGGCTTCATCGCCTCGCTGTTGCTGGGCCTGATCGATCACCTGATGCGGCCGCTGCGCGTGGACAGCTACTTCGCCGTGTTCGCCGGCGTCACTTACGGCTTCGCCGGCTATCTCACGTCCTCCGCCCTCCCGGACAGTCCCTTCAGCTCGATGGCCGTCGCCATTCTCGTGGGCTTCGTGGTCGGCGGATCGCTCGGTTACGCCGTCTTCATGGCCGCCGCCAAACTTTACGACGGCGTCGCCCGCAAATATCGGCTCTCGCTCACCTGAGCGGGAAAGGAGAAACATTGATGGAAAAGCTGTTTCAGGTCGTTGACCAACGGCTCGCCGGTTACCTCGAGCAACTGAAGGCGTTCTTGTCGATGCCCAGCGTCAGCGCCGATCCGGAAAACAAGGCGATCACCGCCGACACGGCGCGGTGGCTGGCGGACCACCTCAAGTCCATCGGCTTCCCCACCGCCGAGATCTATCCGACGGAAGGTCACCCGATTCTCTTCGCGCATTATCCCGGCCCGGCCGGCGCGCCGACGCTGTTGATCTACGGCCATTACGACGTGCAGCCGGTCGATCCGCTCAACGAATGGGTCACGCCGCCGTTCCAGCCGGACATCCGCGAGGGGCGCATTTACGCCCGCGGCGCCTCCGACGACAAGGGCCAGCTCTTCGCGCACATCAAGGCGGTGGAGACCGTGCTGCGCGAGACCGGTTCGCTGCCCGTGTCGATCAAGCTGCTCTTCGAGGGCGAAGAGGAAGTCGGCAGCGAAGCGCTCGGCAAGTGGCTGCCGGCGCACAAGGACCTGCTGGCCTGCGACGTGCTGCTGATCTCCGACGGCGGCATGATCGCCAAAGGCCAGCCGTCCATCGACTACGGCCTGCGCGGCCTGGTGTACATGCAGGTCGAAGTCGAAGCGGCGAAAAGCGACCTGCACTCGGGCAGCTTCGGCGGCGCGGTCGCCAATCCGATCAACGTGCTGGCCGACATTCTCACCTCGATGAAAGACAAAAAGAACCGGGTGAAGATCGCCGGCTTTTACGATGACGTGCTGCCGATCAGTCCCGAGGAAAAAGCCAATTACGCCAAGCTGCCGCACAGCGACAAGCAGTTTCTGAAGGATACCGGGGCGCCGAAGCTCTTCGGCGAAAAGGGCTACACCACGCTCGAACGCAAAAGCGCGCGCCCGACGCTCGACGCCAACGGCATCTGGGGCGGCTTCGCCGGCGAAGGCGCCAAGACCGTGCTGCCCGCTCGCGCCGGCGCGAAGGTCAGCATGCGGCTGGTGCCGAACCAGGATCCGAAAAAAATCTCCGACGCGTTCCGCGCACACGTGGCCAAGGTCGCGCCGAAGGCGGTGCGGGTGAAGGTCAGCGAGTTCCAGGGCGGGCTGCCGTTCATTTGTCCGCTCACCGACCCCGCGCTGCAGAAGGCGGCCCAGGCGCTGACCATGGTCTTCGGCAAGGAATGCCTGTTCGGGCGCGAAGGCGGATCGATCCCCATCGTGGCCGATTTCTCCGCGCTGCTGAAGGCGCCGGTGGTGCTGATGGGCTTCGGCCTGCCGAACGAAAACGCCCACGCGCCGAATGAGAATTTCGATCTCGACAACTTCAGCAAGGGCATCAAGTCGAGCATCGCGTACATGCACCTGCTGGCGGAGAAATAGGCGCGCCGGGGGAGGCGGAAATGCTGAGCATCGGTCGCGGGATCGTCGCCGGCATCGCGTGCATCGTGCTGCTGGCGGCTTGTCAAAACCTGGGGACGAAGCTCGAGGTCGGCGATCTCCAGCTCTATTACACGGCGCGCGTCACGCCGGGCGAAGCCAACGACCTGATCTCTTTCCTGGTCAGCCACCAGTCGGTCAAGCGCGCCGGCAAAACCATGCGGTTGGACAAGCAGCGCGACACGTACATCCTCCGGGTGACGGTCAGCTCGGAACTCGCGCGCGATGAATCATTCGTCAACACCGCTCAATTTTTTGCGCTGACGCTTTCCGATGCCGTCTTTCATGGGGCGAAGGTCGAAGTCGATCTTTGCAACCGTCGGTTTAAGACGCTGCGCGCGGCGCCGCAGAAAGATCTGGGGACGCGGCTCGCGCTGGGCAAGAACACGCTCTTCTTCACCTCCCGCGTCACGGGCGACGAGGCGAAAAGACTCGGCGACTATCTGTCGGAAAAGGGTTTCGCCCGCGGTCAGAATATGACTTACCAGCTCGACAAGGAAGGAAACGCCTATCTCTTCCGCGTTGTCGTCAAGCGAGGTTCCCAGTGGGACGCCGACTATCTGGGCATTACGAAAGCCATGGCCTACGCGTTGTCGAAGGACGTGTTCCACGGCGCCGCCGTAAAAGTCCTCTTGTGCGACGAGACGCTGAAAACGCTTCACGTGGTCGAGCCGACGTAAACGCGTCGCGGCTCGCCGCGTACGAATTCGATGATCGAACGACGCCGGTTCGCTGACTCAAACCTTGAGACAAAGGAGGGAGACATGTCGAAGTATTTTCGCCGCGCGATGGTGGGTGTCGGCCTGATCGTATTGCTTGCGGCGTGTCAGAATCTCGGTACGAAGCTCATCTTCAACGGCGCCGAGCTTTATTATACGCCGCGCGTCACTTCGGCGGAGGCCGCCAAACTCGGCGCCTACCTCGTCGACCACAAGTTCACCGACGGCACGCGCAAGACCTTGCAACTCGACAAGCAGGGCGGCGTCTACCAGTTTCGGATGGTCGCCGAGAAGCCGGGCATCGAGCGGGACAAAACGTACGGCGAAATTTTCCAATGGCTCGGGCTCGACCTTTCGGAACGCGTCTTCGGCGACGCGAAGGTGGAATTGCACATCTGCGACCAGGGCATGAAGACGCTGCGCATATTTCCTCAGCGAGTCCTGGGGAAAAAGGTGATGGTCAACAAGTCGAAAATTTACTATACGTCGACGGTGACTGCGCAAGAGGCGCAGAAGCTCAGCGACTTCCTGCTGAAAAACGGCTACAACGGCGACGAGCCGGTGATCTATCAACTGAACAAAAAGGGCGCCACCTACGAGTTTCTGTTGTCCGTCAAGAAAGGTCTGGATCAGGATCCCAAAGTCATTTCCATGATGAAGAACCTGGCCAAGGCGATGTCGAAGCAGGTGTTCCACGGCGCCGAGGTGGATATTCATCTGTGCGACGAATTCCTGCACACGATTCGCGTGGTCATCGTGATTTGAGGCGGCCCGACGTCTCTACGAAAACAATCCCGACAACAATAGTTCCAATCCGCTTGCTTTCGCCGCGACGCCTTGGTGCACACCCAGGCGGGGCAGCGCGTGCAGATCGAGCGGCGGATCGGCGAAGCCCGCGCGGGTCGTCAGCGCGCACGCGAAGCCGCACGACTTCGCCAGGCGGCGCACGCCTTCGTTATAGTCGCCGTTCGGATAGCACAGGCTCACCGCGGGCCGGCCGAGCTGCTCGGCGATCGTGCGGCGGCTCTCCTCCAACTCCACTTTGGCCAGCGCCGCATCGACTTCGGTCAAGATGACGTGCGACGCCGTGTGGCTGCCGACCTCGAACACGTTCGCGGCCAGGCGGCGCAGTTCGTCCCAATCGACCAACTCGCGCGACGGACGCGCCGGCGCGCCGGCGGCTTCTTCGAGGCGATCGACCACGCCATCTCGTTGCGTCGGCGAAACATCTTTACAGGCTTGCAGCAGCCGGTGGACAAACGCGGGTCGCGACAAACGCGCGCGCAACAACGCCGCGGCGAAAGCCAACTCCGGCGGCAGCGCCGGGCCGTTGTCTCGCGCCTGATTCGCCAGCGTCCACAGCCGGGCGCCCGCCTCGCCGGCGCGCGAAAACCAAAAGCGGTGGCGCGTACCGATCAGCGCGGTCGGCACGAAGATGGAAGCGGGCAGGCCCGCGCGCTGGAGCAGCGGGAACGCGGTCTGGCAGGTGTCGAGCCAACCGTCGTCGAACGTCAGCACCACCGTGCCGCGCGCCACTTCCTCGCCGGTGAGCAGCCGCCGCACCAGCGTCTCGAGGGGGACGACGTGATATTTTCGCGCGAGCAATTCGAGATGCGCGGCGAACGAATCGCGCGTGACGAACAGGCCGGGCTCGACGAGATCGGGGTCGTGCAACGCCGGATCGAGCACGCGGTGGTACGCGAGAATCGCCGCGCGGCCGCCGAAGGCGCGCGAGATCAGCGAAGACAGACGCAGCCCGCTGACCGCGCCGGCCGCCGCCCGCCGCGCCGCGCTTTTCACACCCACCGGTCGGTCCTCCGTTTGCCCAGCACGTTGCGCGCCACGCGGTCGATCAGGTCGATGTCCTCGCGTTGCAGGCCCTCGACGAGCGGCAAGGCGATCAGGCTGGCGGCGAGCCGCTCGGCGCCGGGGAAGGGCGCACCGCGCAGATCGAGGTCGCCTTCCAGCCCGGGAATCCGGTGGACCGCCGCCGGATACATCGCGCTCGCGCCGATGCCCGCGGCTTGCCACGCGGCGAGCAGCTCGTCGCGGCGTTCCGGTTCGGGGACGAGCACCGGCCGCCGCAGCCAGGCCGGCACCGCGCCGCTGCGCGGTTTGGGCAAAGCGAGCGCGTGACCTTCAAGCAGCACGCGGTCGAGCGACTCGGCCATCTGTCCGCGCCGCTGATTGAGCTGGTCGAGCCGATTGAGCACGCGGGCCGCGAGCGCCGCGCGGGCGTTGCCGATCGCGGGGGTGGGGAAGTTCGGCTCGTACACGGTCCGCCCAACGTGCACGCCCGGCAGGCTTTCCGCGAGGCCGAAGAAAAACGGCGACAGCGCCGTGGTCATCGCCGCGCCTTTGCCGGCCACCGCCCACGATTCGGGCGGGGGTTCGCCGCGAAACGAATCGGCGACCGCGGCGACGTCGACGGCGAGGTCATCGTCGCGCACGAACGCGGCGCCGCCGCCGAGCGCCGTGATGTTCTTGCCGCGGCCGAAGCTGCAGATGCCGGCCGGTCCGAAGCCGCCGACGGCCGCGCCGCGCAACGACGCGCCCAGCGCCTGCGCCGCGTCGTCGATGAGTTGCGCCTCGTGCGCCTCGGCCAGTCCCTGCAAGCGCGTCAGATCGCCCGGCAGGCCGAACAGATTGGGCGAGATCACCGCCAGCACATCCGACCAGTCGAGCCGCGCCAAACGTTCGAGGTCGTAGTCGATCAGGCCCGGCGCCATCTCGACCGGCAGCACGCGCAGCCCGGCGCGCACGACCGCCGCCGGCACCGACCAACAGGTGTACGCCGGCACGATCACGCGCCGCCGCTCGCTTCGTCGTCTCATCGCGCTGAGCAAAGCGGTCAGCGCGGCGCGCCCCGAGCCGAAAAGAAAAACGTGCGGACTGGGCACGCGCTCCTGCAACGCGTTGATCAGATCGGCCTCCGCCGTCGGACCGGCGCGCAGCGCGGCGAGCAGTTCGCCCATCTGCAACGCGACGCCCACCGGCGGAAGTTTGCGCATCGTCACCTCACGGCAGATCGCGCGCCAGGCGCGGACCGAGCCAGCGCGTCACGAACAGCGGCAGCCGCCGCCAGACGCGAATGGCGAATTCGAATTTCGGATTGCTCGTGTTCAACCCCGGCATCGCGGCGCGCGTGAGCAAATGGTATTGCCAATACAACGGCTCGATCTCGACGCCCCAATGTTTTTTGAATTGCTGGCTGCCGGAGTCTTTGGTCGAGCGGCCGAAGTCGACTTTCGCCAGGCCGCGCGCCAGCGCCTCGCGCAACGCCCGCCAGTTCATCGCGGACACCACGGCGTGCGCGTTGCCTTCGCGCGTGCTGGCCGACCAGATGAAATGGCAGGTATCGCCGTGGTCGAGCACCACCTTCGCGCCGATCGCGCGGCCCTGCCGGTGCGCGACGTAAACGCGGGCGTCGTCGCCGAACGCATCGAGCACGCGCGCGAACCAGCGTCGCGGCAACACGGGCGTGCCGAGTTCGCGCTGGTTCACACAAAAGACGCGGTAGAAATCGTCGAGCAGTTGCGGGCCCGCTTCGATCAGCACCTCGTTTTTCTCGGCCTTGCGCACCTTGTTGCGAACGTTCTGGTGCAGCTTCTTCATCCAGAGTGTGTCTTCGTCGGCGGGCAAATGCAGCACGCTGGTGACCTTGAATTCGTTGGTCGGCAGCGCCTGCGCGGCGGGCGCGTTCCACCGATGACGAAACTCGACGTACGCGCAGCCCTGCGCGCGGCCGACTCGTTCGGCCTCGGCCAGCAGCGCCGCGGCGGCTTCGTCGCTGGTCGCGGCCACGCCGCCGTAATTGAGGAACGGCAGGCTCACCGCCATCCGGCCGAAGAAGCGCGTCCGCAACACGAACAGCGGCAGCACCCCGTGCAGGCCGGCGTCGTCTTCGGCCAGCAGATAGACCGGCCGGTGGCCGAACACGTCCGCGATCACCGCACGCCACGCCCGGCGATGAAACACGGTGGCGGTCGGGCAGGCTCGAACGAACTCGTCCCAGCTTGCCGCATCCGCCTCGGTGAATTCACGCACGCGCATCAACTCTCCTCCACCTCGTCCACCTCGTCGATCATCGGCAACACCACCGCGTGGTAGCGCGCGAAGCGTTCGAGGCACGAGGTCAGCATAACCAGAAGAAAGAGATGCGGGTAGTAGGCCACCGACAGAAACGCGCCGGACACCACCCACGCCGCGAGGCTGCCCACCACCGCCGCGCGCACGCCGTGGAAGAAGCGGTCGTCGGCCGCGTCGGCCAGCACGGCCTTGCCCGTGCGCCAGACCATGTAGCCCAGCGAGATCAGCAGCCCCAGAATGGTCACCACGCCGGTCATGCCGAGCTCGCCCAGCGTTTGAATGTATACGCTGTGCGCCTCGCGCCAGTTGGCCGCGATCGCATCGACCGGTTTGTACACCCGTCCGTAGGCCTCGGAAAATTGACCGGCGCCCACGCCGAAGAACGGGTGATCGACGAACATGTGCGTGCCGGCGCGCCAGGCGTCGAGGCGGCCGAGCGCGCTTTCATCCTGCTGGTAATCCTTGATGCTGGTCATGCGGTCGAGAAAATCCTCGGGCGCAAAGGCCAGGAAGCCGACGGCCAGCAACACGATCGCGGTCAGCGCAACGAACACGCCGAAGACGTAACGCCGCGAGCGCACGACCCAGACCGTGTACATCGCCAGCAGCAGCGCCAGCAGTCCGAGCACGCCGCCGCGCGAGTAAGTCAGACCCACGGCGAGCACGCCGACGGCGACGGCGTAGATCATCAACGTCCAGCGCAACACCGTGCCGCGCGCCTGGATCGCCAGGATGATCGCCCACGGCAGCACCACGTTCTGCGCGACCGCGTAGTCGTTGCCGTCGCCGAGGAAGCCGCCGACCATGCCGCCCGAGCCGCCGTTGTCGACGTGCGTCCACGGCTGCACGAAGAAGCGGATGATCAGCGCGGTCGACAGGCCCGCCATGATCAGCACCAACGTCGCCATGAAGCCGCGCAATCGCGGAATGGTGTCGACCAGATGCGTGATGAGGTAGGTCATGTATACGACGCGCATGACCTCGGTGGTTTTGTCGATCGAGCCGCTGCGGTAAAAGCTGCCGGGGATCGAGAGGATCATCGCCAGCAGAAACAGCACCATGAAGATCATCGGCGGCGTGAAGATCGGCTTGACCTGCCGGTAGACCAGCACCTGCAGCGCGAAAGCGACGGTGAGCAGCGCGACGCCGAGCAGCGTCAGACGCAGCGGTTCGAGCGCGGGCACGAGGTCGCCGGGGCGTACGTAAAGCAGCGCGAGATAAAGCAGCACGCCGTAAAAAGGTTTCGACAAAATGGCCGCGGTGACGAGAATGCCGCCGAGTCCGACGAGGATGAACAGCGGATCGACGCGCAGCAGCACGGCGCCGAGCAGGCCCACGCCGCCGATCAAAAAGACGAACGGCGCCGCGGGTCCGAGTCTGCGCCAGATTTGCACGAACAGGTTTTCGTCGTTCATCCGCTTTTTCTCGACAACAGCCGGGAGACCAGTTCGCGTTCGCTCTTGTTCAGCGCGCCGAACAGCCACGCCGCCGCCAGATACGCCGCCGCGCCCGCGGCCACGACCAGCGCCAGATTCGCGTCGCGCAGCAGCCAGGTCGTCGCGGCCAAAGCGGCGCCGGCCGGCAGCGCCCGCCACGGAATCGCCCGCCGCGCCAGACCGTGCAGCCAGCGTCGCGTCATCACCAGAAAGTAGATCAGCAACGTCGACTCGCTGATCACCGTCGAAGCCGCCGCGCCCATGATGCTGAAGCGCGGAATCAGGATCAGGTTCGAAATAATATTGACCGTCATCGCCAGCACGTTGCCGGCGAGCACGACCTTCAGCCGGTCGGCGGCGGTCAGCGACCAGCCGAGCGTCATCGTGCCGAACCAGAGCCAGAGGAAGCCGCCGAGCAGCGCGACGACCCGGCCGCCTTCGGCGTATTTGTGGCCGTAGAACAGCGGCACGAAGCGGTCGCCAACCAGCGCGCAGCCGATGGCCACCGGCAACGCGGCGAGCAGGTAAATGCGAAACGCCGCGGCCAGCATGTCGCGCCATTTTTCGCCGCCCTCGCTCATGCCCTGCGCCAGCGCCGGATAAAGCGCGCGCGTCGCGAGGATCGGCAGCGCCAGTAAGATTTCAAAGAAGGCGTAGCCGGAGCGATAAAGCCCGGTCGGCCCGTCGCCCGCGAGGCGCTGGAGCAGGACCATGTCGACGCGGAAGGCGAGCATCCAGACCAGGCCGATCAGCATGAACGGCGCGGCCTCGCGCGCGAGCGGCCACCATTGCGCGGCGCGGGGCGTCAGCGTCGCGTCGCGCGCGACCCGCTTCACCAGCCCGACGGCGAACGCGGCGGTCAGCCAGCCGCCGGCGAGGTAGGCCAGCATCACGCCCGGCAGCCCGTGATGCAGCAGCACCGCGATTCCCACGAGGCCGAGCAGCAGCACCGCCTTGACCAACGTCACCAGCGAGGAGATCGCCATGCGCTGATAGCCGTCGAAGAGCGCGATGCCCGCGGTCTCGATCGCCTCCGCCGGGATCATCGCCGCCGCCAGCACCACCGCGAGGAACGCGCCGGCGTCGTAGCGCATGACGACGGCCAGGGCGATCATCGCGCCGCCGGCGACCAGGCCGAGCAGGAACTTGAGACCGAGCACCGTGCCGAATTCGCGCGCTCCGCCGGTCGCGTCGGCCGCGGCCTTGCGCGTGAGCAGCGGATTGAGACCGAAGTTGGCCAGCACGCCGAAGATGCCGGCCAGCGCCATCGCCAGGCCGAAGCGGCCGAAGTCTTCCACGTGCAGCGGCCGCGCGATGAGGATCGCCACGACGAACGACAGCACCCGCCGCACGGCCTCGGCCGCGACCAGCACGAGGCTGTTGCGCGTCAGACGCCCGCCGCTCATGCATACCTCGCGTACAGTTCCTCGTAGCGGGCGACCATCTTTTCGACGGAGAATTTCTCGCGCCACAGCGCGTGGCCCGCGGCGCCCAGGCGTTCGCGCAGCGCGGGGTCGGCGAGCAGGCGGGCCAGCGCGTCGGCGAGCTGACGCACGTCGCGCGGCGGAACGAGCAGGCCGGTTTGTTCGTTGACGACGGCGCGGTGCACGTCGCCCACGTCGGTGGCGACGACCGGCCGCGACGCGCTCATCGCTTCGAGAATGCTCATCGGCAAGCCTTCCCAGTCGGACGGCAAGGCGAAGATATCAGCCGCGCGCAGCAGTTGCGCCGTGTCGAGCCGCCAGCCGGCGAGGTGGAAGCGATCGCGCATGCCGGTTTCCACGACGAGCTTCTCAAGCCGCGCCTGCTCGCTGCCGCCGCCGGCGACAAGGTAATCGGCGTCGAGCCCGTGCGTGCGCAGCACCCGCGCCGCTTCGATCAGCAGCGCAATATTTTTTTGCGGCTCGAGACGCGCGGCCACGAAAACCACCGGCCGCGACGGCGACAGATCGAATTCCGTGCGCAACGCGGCCAGTTGGTCGTCAGTCGCCGGCGGCGCTTCGTCCACGCCGTTGTGGATCACGCTGATTTTGCGCGCGGGCCAGTGCAGGTGCTGGAGCAGGTCCTTTTTATTCTGGTCGCTGACGCTGACGATTTCGTCGACCAGCCGCGAAAGCACAAATTCGGCGGCGACCACCGAGAAGCGCTCGGGGAACGGACGGCTGTGATCGGTGATGATGACGCCCTTCGCCCGCGCCAGCTTCGCGGCGAGCGTGCCGGTGAACAACGGGCCGCTGTTGTGGCCGTGCACGATGCGGATCTCGCGTTCGCGCAGCAGCCGCGCGAGCCGCCCGGGCAGGCGCAGGTCTTTGCCCGGCTGCTTGCCCAGCGCGATCACCTCAACGCCGCGCGCCTCCAGCTCGTCGGCGAATCGGCCCTTCTCGGTCAGGCAGAATACCGTCGGCCGGTAGCGCGACGACATCCGCAAGCACAAGTGCATGGTCACGCGCTCCATGCCGCCGACATCCAAACTATGCACAATCTGCGCGACGCCAATTGCCCCCACGGCCACCTCGCTGGTTTGGGCGATTTGCTACCATACCGTAAGTCGACGCGCAGAAAAAGGGAAACGACTGGGTTCAGTTCGCCGGGCGCTTGCCGTCCAACTCTTCACTCTTCACTTCTGTGCTATCTCACGCACCCCTGCGCGGCGTTCATGAAGTCGGCATCGTCCTGGTCGGCCGCGCCGCTGTGATCGAGGTCGGCGCCGCCGCACCAACTGTTGCCCGCGTCGCAGGTCTGGCCGGCATATTGCGCGAGGGCGTCGGTGAAGATCTGCAGGTCGGTCGCGTCGACCGCGCCGGAGTTGTCGAGGTCGGGCCGCGCGCAGCCGAGCCTTGCCCAATCGCACGACAACGCCCACGGCGCCTTGGTGCACAGCGGCATCTCCCACATCAGGTCGCTCGCGCTGTAGCCCTGGTGGTGCGGGTTTTCGGCCGGATGCCAATCGCCGTCCGCGCCGATCGCCTCGTACCCGTCACCGGCGCGGCGCACGGGCGGAACGTCGCCGAAGCGATCGCGGTAGCGCTGCACGATCCACGAATCCTCGCCGGCCAGCGAGTTTTCCACCCTGGTTTTGATCTGGTCGTCGGTGATGAGCGGCCATGGCGCGGTGTCGCCGAGACTCAAAATCGATTCGAGGTAGGCCTGTTGATTCAGCCCGGGCTGGAAGTTCTCGAAATCCTCGAGCGGCGTTTCGAGGCCGTACAGCGCGCCCATGAACGCGGCGTGATAAAGCTCCTCGGCCAGATCCTTCGTCATCTGGTCGAACTCGGCCTGGTCGCCCGTGCGATTCGGACTGTTGGCGGCGCTATACGCGAGCTTGGCCAGAATGCGGTGCAGGTCGATCAGATTCTTCAGCGTTGCGCGCGCGGTCTCGAGCAGGTCGGCCTTGCCGGTCAAATCGGCGTAGTAGCACAGCGCCATCGCGCCCATTTCCATTTCTTTGAAGTCGTCGGCGGTCGAGCCGAGCAACTGGGGGAACAAATCGGGGAAGAGCTGCGCGATCTGATCCGCCACCTCGTACCACGGCTGGCCGAAGACCTTGAGGTTCATCATGTCGCTCCAGGTCATGCCAAAGTACGCGTCGTCGATCGAGTGGCAATTCAGCACCGGCAGCGTCGGCGGCGTGATGCCAATGATCTGAAACAGTTCGCGCAATGCGGCCATCTCGAGGGAGCCGGGCAACGGCATCACGGGAACCGGCAGGTCCAGGCCCTCGGTGGTCAACGCTTTGGCCAGATAGCATTCCACACACGAGTCGAAGCTGCCGAGGTCCTGCCATTCCGTGGTGCCGTCGGGCCGCACTTGTCCGCCGGGGATGATCTGGTCGTAGTCGGTTCCTTCCGGCACGGTCATTTGAATATCCTGATCCGCGACGATGCGATCGCCCACGCGGTGGCCGGCGTCGGCCGCGTGCTGCGCCGCTTCGCGCACGTCATCAGGAGCGCCGCCGTTGAGGGCGACGTCCATCGCGGCGAGGAAGCCGAGCGACATGTCGGGGAAGTTGTCGCGGCTGTTGTGGTTGCCCCAATAGGCGCCGATCCACGGGCCTTCCTGGGTGATCATCCACGACGAGCAGCAATCGGATTCGCGCAGGAAGTACGGCGGCTCGGAGAAGACGTAGGTGATCGCGAAGCCCTCCAGTTCGTTGATCGGCTTGAAGTTCCAGTAGTATTCGCCGGGGTCTTCGCGGTAGGTGACGATGATGCCGCTATAGAACGTGTCGAGGATTTCCGTTTCCAGCGGGGCGGGGTAGACGACCGGCGGCGTAAACGGCGCGCCGCCGCGCGTACGCGTGACCGTGTCGCTGACGCCGTCCATCACGCGCGTCCAACCCGGCAGCTCCTCGCGCGAAGTCAGGCCGGAATGGCCGGTGATCGCTTCGTAGAACTGCAGGCCCTCGAACATGCGGATCAGCGTCAGTTCCGCGTCGCGGCCGCCGAGGTTGCGGTAGTCGTGCCAGGTGCTGAACGCGGTGTAGCCGATGTTGTTGTTGTCGGTCTCGCCCGCGACCACCTCGTACTCGTTGCCGGTCTTGGCGATGTAATGCTTATGGATGTTCGTGCCGAACGCGGCGTCGCCGGCCAGGCCGAAGCGGTTCCACGCCAGCAGCAGCCGGCTGACGCGCTCCTGGTAAAACAGCTTGAAGCCGTTGGCGCGCGCGACGTTGTCCACCGGCGGCGGCGTCCACGCGTCGTCGTCCGCGTCATCGTCGACCACGGTGTCGTCGTCGGGCGTTGTGTCATCGTCGACGACCGTATCGTCATCGACCAGCGTATCGTCGTCGATCAACGTATCGTCGTCGACCACCGTATCGTCGTCGAGATCGTCGTCGGCGTCGTCGTCGACGTCATCATCCGCGTCGTCGTCAACATCATCGTCCGTCGACGCGTCGTCGTCGCTCGTGGCGCTGTGCGTACTGTTGTTTTCGCACCCCGCGAACGCGAGCAGCAAAGCGAGGGCCAGCACCGCCAACAAAATAGATAACGGTCTCATGGAAAACCTCCAGCCTGATTCGCCGATCCTACCAAACATCGCGCGGCGAGGGAACCGGCCGGGCGGTCATTGCCGGCGGTAGATCGTCACCTTGCCGTCCTGATAGATCGGCGCAAACGGCTGGCGGCGCATGAAGTCTTCAATCTCGCCCGGGCGGATTTTCGGCCAGTGCGTCGGGCACATGGTGCGGTGATAGACCACGTAATCGATCTGCTCGACGCTGCGCGGCAGGCGCTTGAGGTCGGCGGCGCAGCGGCGGTTCAGCACGTGCGGCAGCATGCACGCGTTGACGGCCACGCCGGCGGTCGGCGGAACGTATTGGTCGATGAGATTCCGCACCAGCGGCGCGTCGGGATGCGTCAGGTCGCGCGACTCGCGCAGGTAAAACGTTTCCGAACGGGCGTACTGCAAAAAGGCCGTGGCGAGCAGCGCCATCGCCAGCACCCGCTGCAGCGTGCGACGTTTGGCGCCGAACCGCACCTCGAGCAACTGCTCGAGCCGGGGCAGCGTGCACAGCAGGCCGTAAAACAAATACGGGATGAATTCGGACACGTGATGTCCCGCGTACGACAGCTCGACGCCGCTCGAAGCCAGCGAGTACATCGCCAGAAACGCCGCCAGCGGCAGCGCCGTCGCGAGGCTGAACAGCGGCAGGAACCAGACCGGGCTGCCGACCTGCCAAATAAAGTCGAGGAGTTTGGGTTGAAAGATTTTACCCGCCATCGCTCGCGGGTTCGAGACGATCGACGCCGCGATTTCGCGCCACGATCCGCCCAGGCCGTCGAAGTAATCCAAAGCGTGGCCGTGGGCGCCGGAGAGCGAAGGTAGGTAACCCAATTCGAGCACGCCCACCGCGGCCGACGCGATCAAGATCGCCAAACCTTGCTTGCGCGATGGCCCTTTGCGCAAAGCCAGCGCGAAGCCGAAGCAGGCCAGCCCGGGCCAGACTGTCTCTTTGCACGCCAGGCCCAGAATCGCCAGCACCCAGAACCAGCCGAAGCGTTTGCGCTCGAAGAAATAGAGCGCCGCGAACAGCAGCGGAATGGAGAGCGCGATGGGGTGGTAGTCGAATTTCATGATGCTGTGCAGCGGCATGTACGCGAGGTACAAAAACGGAATGACCCACTGATAGCCGGCGTAATCCGTCTTTTGCCTGACCAGCAGCAGCAGCACGAGCGCCGAGGCCGTCAGGATGATGTTCTGCGCGATCATCAGCGCGAGCGGGCTGCCGAACAGCCAGACCAGCGGCAGGAAAACGAGGTTGAGCGGGTCGACGTGGTCGGCGAAAACGAACGACGACGGCATCAGGCATGTTGCGTAGAAATGGCCGTGCAGCGTGTTCCACAACTCCTGGTAGAAAACGGACACGTCGAAGATGTCGACGCGCCAATTCACGTAGCGCAGCGCGGCGATCGCCGTCCAGAGCGCGGCGTAAATCGCGGCGAACGCGCCGACGAGCGCCACGGGCCGGCGCGAGTAAACGGCCGTGAGCCGGTCGTAGACGGCGGTCAACGCGCGGAACGTGAACGTCGCGCGAACCACGTCGCGCCCGCCGACAGCCCACGCCAGCAGCGAGAGTCCGAGGGTGAGGTACAAAATGTCCTTGACGAAGCCGAACGTGTAGCCGGCGATGGTGACGCCGCCGGTGATGAAAATGATCGCGGCGAACAGCATCGCGGCGTCGGCCGGCCAGGTCAGCGCCTTGCCGACGATGATGCGAACCGTGCCGCGGCTTTGGTGAATGGTCATCCTCGAAGATTATCTAGTCTGTTCCCGGCGAAATGGCAATGTTGATGTGAGTCTCAAACCCGCGCCAGTGAGGGCGCCGTAGGGGCAGGTCTTAGACCTGCCCGAAGCGAAAGGGCGGGTTTGAAACCCGCCCCTACGCTAATGCCGCGCTCCCGCCGCGCCCTCGTTCTTCACGATGCACCCATACTCCGGCTTCACCACGATGTGGTGTTCGGCGTCGTACGGCAGCTCGAACGTCTGCTGTCTTTTCGCCCGCCGTTGCAACTCGAGATCCATGGCCTTGATCAGCGCCTGGCGGTGCAGCATGTCGTCGACCGCTTTCGGAAACATTCTGGTCAAGACATTCTCCGCGACCCAGGAAAACAGGTGACGCTCCATTTTGTCTTGATCCGGTGGAGGCTGATACGGCCGATAGTCGGGCGAAGCGGCCCACGCTTGCGCGGCCGCGACTTCGTGCGTCTTGAGGCTCAGGAACTTGTACTTTTCGCGGGTGAAGAATCCCGAGATCCGAACGAGCCGACCCCAAACGCCCGGCGTCCATTTTTGTTGCGCCACGATCGCGTTGCCCCGCGGCGAACCGATCATCACCTCGATGCTGTCGTCCACGGTCGCCACCTCGGTTTTCAGCGACGTGACCAGCGCCTGCCGCGAGTCGGGCAGCTTCGCCAACCAGTCTTTCAGTTGCGCGATTTCCTCCGGCGTCAGGCGCGGCAACAAATATACCAGCGTCTGATCGAGTTTCATTGCGGCGGCCATCGCCACCGCCGGGTAAACTACCTGCTGAGTTTGAAACATGCTTTCCATGAAACGGATCAGGGAATGGAAGCGGCGCATCGCCTCGTCCCGGCGGTCATGCTGAAGATCGAGCACCGCGGCGACGTTTTCCCAGCTCGTCAGATGGAGAATTCCAAGGAGGTCCGGAATGTGCTCCAAAAAAAGGTAGTCGACTTGAAGCACGGGACCGTGGTCCGCGAACGCGCGAAAACGTTCGTCGAGAGCCAGATTGGCGCGGATTTCGGCTTCTGACTTTTGGAGTTGTGCGAGATCGTAGGCCGGACAATTTTCACTCGCCAGTTTGGCCTCCGTGATCGATTTTGAATCGTTGATCAGCGCGTCCATCATTTCGCGATCGGCCTTGGGGCGATTCTTCATTTCGTCCGCGACCGCCCGATACTCGGCCAGTTTAGCGTCGAGCGTCGTTGTACTCTCCGGCGGCATCGCATAATACGGATGCAGCAGAATCGCGGCGGCGATGACAACCACGGAGATAGTCGCGAGCGTGAACAGGCATCCCTTTTTCACAACCGGGCGCATGAAACCCTCCCGTCTCTTGTTATTGTCCGCCCTCGTTCTTCACGATGCACCCGTATTCCGGCTTCACCACGATGTGGTGTTCCGCGTCATACGGCAGCTCGAACGTCTGCTGTCTTTTCGCTCGCCGTTGCAACTCCAGTTCCATGGCCTTGATGAGCGCCTGGCGACGCCGCATGTTATCAGTGGTCTTCCCCAACAACGCCGTGTAATTCGGCCACGCGATGGCGAAGCACATGCTGTGCATGATTTCCTTGCCGGTAAGCGGAGAGTGGTACGCATCGTTGACGCCGGACGCCGACCAGGTTTGCGCGGCTTCGATTTCGCGCGACGCGAGGCTGACAAACATAGACCTCTCGCGTCGGAGATAGCCGGTGTTTCGGGCCAGCCACACGACCACCCGCGACAGCGTCTTGTGGTGAAAGAAAAAATCGCCGAAGGCGCCGCCGGGTAGCGTCCTGATGATAGAGAGAGGATCGCCGGAGGTGTCGCCGGGTTCCGGATTTCCTTCTCGATCGATGGCTCCCACAAAGGACGCCGTTTCGACCTCCATCGCCGTGACGATCGCCTTGTTCGAGTCGGGGAGCTCGGCCAGCCAGCCCTTAAGCTGCTCCATCTCCGCCGGGTTCAGTTGCGGAAGAAGGTGGATCAGCGCCTTGTCGACGTTCATCTCCAGCGCTACGCCGATCATGCAATAGATGAGCGTCGGCGTCTGAAAAAGACTTGCGGTAAGGCGCAGGACGGTGTGAAAGCGTTGCATCGCTTCGTTCCGCCGACCTTGCTGGAGGTCCAACACGGCGGCGCCGTTTTCCCAGTACGTCAGCCAGCGGAGTCCGCTGAAATGGAGAAGATCCGATTCGAAAGAAAAATCCTGTTGAATAACCAGGCCGTGATCCACCAGCGCACGGAAGCGGCTGTCAAAGGCGAGAAACGCGCTCATCTGCGGTTCAAGTTTTTTGAAATGATCGAGACTGTAGGCCGGGCAGGATTCGACCCACGGTTGCTCCGGTTTCTTCGTGTCGATCGGTTTCGAATCTTTGATCAGCGCGTCGAGCGCCTGTCGGCCCGCTTTGGGTCGATCTTGCATCGCCGAGCCGACCTTCTGGTACTCGGCCAGCTTGGCCTCCAGCGCTTCCTTGCTCTCCGGCGGCATGGCGTAATACGGGTGAAGCAAGATCGCCGCCACGATCACGACCACAGCCAGGCAAAACAACACTGCGAGAGACACCTTTTTTGCGGCGGGTTTCATGGCCAACCTCCTGAAAGATCGTTGAGGATGATGTGGCTGTTATTGTACCTCATATGAATGGCATGTGGCCACAAGCAATATCGTAGGGGAACAGGGTTGGGGTTTGGGGGATGGGGGTCG
>PMZC01000247.1 GCA_003170555.1 Deltaproteobacteria bacterium | reverse complement strand
CCTTCTGCGCGTCGGTGATCTACTTGATCTCTCAATACGCCGCGCAGGACCGCTCTCTTTGGATGCTGTTCAACCGCTGCCAAAAGGCTCAAGACCACATTGGCAACAATACCGCGAGATTAAATCTCATTGTATTGATAATAAGTATATTACATTTAGCTGCCAGTGCGAAACCCAAGAGACTCACGCTTTGCTTTACAATTGGTTTTCGTGGTTAGAAGACGAGCTAGAAAACGCCACCTTGGTCATGACTCATGCTGAGCGCCACCACGAATGGAAGGCGCCTGTGTGTCAAATTAGGGGCGATAATCCGACAATCAAGATCGAAAAAGCAAAAAACGCAACGTATGAATTCCACCAGTGGAAGTTTGAGCTAGACCACGATCAAATCGTCGATCGTCTTGTCCACGACATCGCGGTCGAGAGATTCGGCTATCTTCGCGAGTTGCTTCAGAATGCACTCGACGCCACGCGGTGCCAAATGTACCTTGATTTTCCAGAAAAGTACCCCGATCAAGAGCCGCCGGAATATCCAACAAAATTTCCAGAGGAATTCCTAAGGCAATACCCGGTACTTGTTCAGCTTACGGAGAAAGAGGTTATTAACAAAAACTCTGGAGAGAAAGAACTAAAACAAATCCTAACGATAGAAGATCACGGTATTGGCATGGATGACGAAGTCATCTCGCGTTATTTTCTACAGGTAGGTCGTTCATATTACCAGAGTCCGGATTTTCGTCGTGAATTTCGGTTCGCGCCCATAAGTCGATTCGGAGTTGGTTTTTTGAGCGTGTTTTCGGTCAGCGACCACGTAGTTGTCGAAACGTTCAAGCCGACGTCCAAAAACCAACAAAAATCGCCAATGCGCCTTACCCTTCGTGGACCAAAAGAATATTTTATTACGGATCAGTGGACGGATATTTCGGATAACTTTCGCCACGGAACGCGGATAGTCATCACACTACGTCAGAATCTGCCTGTCGATGCGGGTTTGATAATCGAGTATCTTCGAAAAATCTGTGTTCGAGTCGAAGTTCCGGTGCAGGTAAAAGAATTCGGAAATAAACAGCATATTAGGAGAACGGAGGCCGACGACTTCTTGTCCGACGTGCCGAGCGTACGACACGGCGGTCACTATCTTATCAAGGCGTTCAAATTTGAAAAAAGGGGCCTTGAAGGCGAGGTCTATATCCGGGCCTACAAAGACAGGAAAGGCGAATATTGGCTTCCGAGTTATTATCCAAGAATTTTTAATTACGACATTCTTGAAAACGTTCCGAAAATACCCGATGGATTTGTTTCGATACACGGTCTAATTGCCGTTGAACACGAGAGTGCTTTCTCGGAAGCGCGTGTCGGCGGCGGACGATGTGGTTCGTGGATAGTGGATCTTAGACACGCCGGAGCCGGAAGAGGCTTATCAAGACAATTCGGGTACCTCGGACGCGATGTTCGAGAAGAATTAGATCGGACGTTATCGCCTGAATTGCGCTCAATGGTAGAAGGGCATCTAGACACCGCGAAGCAGATTAAGACCCCGAATGGTTGGAAATACGTTCGAATTCTTCTTCAGACGTTTGCGGAAGATGAAAAATGGGCAGTTGAAAGACCGCAAACGACGCGTGTTTTCCGAGACGGCAGTTGTTCGTTCGTTTCTTGGGGGGAAATCGACAACTGCGCCGTTGTCACTGTATTTTTTTCGGCTAACAGTAATGAAAGCCGTGACCGCGTTCTATCTACGAAGGTCCAACGTTTCTGTTCAAAAAATAGCCCTATTCTCCTTGCCTCCGATTACACCGGTGATCATTGGTTTAACAATCTGATTTTAAGAGCGCAACCGAAAAAGGTTTGGGAAATCGAAAAAACTTGCGTTGCGGTTGAATTCAAGTCGATGACAAAGGAGAAACCATTTTTCTATGACCAAAGGTCGCACAATTATTTCTGGGCATGCTCGATACCGGATGAGAGCGTCGTGGGGTGTTGGCTAGGAAGGTTTGGATTCGCTGATATCTTTATGGTAAATACCACGAATCCTTTTGGCAGGTGGCTTGTCAACTCAGTCGCGCACCTATCAAACAATGATGTCGCCACGTCGAAAAATTTTGAAAAAGAACTGTTTTCAGCCATTGCTTATAGTTCGATATCGGAGAAGGCCGACCTCCGAGCACTTGGGACACTTTTATACGATTGGTCACACATTTCGAAACTCCCGCGCAAACTAAAACCTCCGAGCCTAAAAATAGAAAAGAAAACGTTTTCGTTCGGCGCGTTACGACCTAGATACTGACGAAAAATGCTATTTTTAATGCCAGATATTTGTTTAATCTGGACAAATTTGTCCCGGCTGAAATTACGAGACGTTGTCTGGAGTGTCTCGCCTTGATTTCACTACGCGATTGTGGTTACCTTCGCGTCCATTCGGGACCGCTGTGTCTACGGAAAGGAAACGGACCGCCATGACCAACTCGGCTGAACAGTCCGCACGCCGGACATTGCTGATCGTCCTGGTCCTGTCGTTCTGCACGCTCATGTTCGAGCTGGTGATCTCGCGCATGTCCGTGTTCTATTTGAATTACGCGAACGCCTTTCTGGCGATCCCGCTGACGCTGTTCGGATTGGCGGTCGGCAGTCTCAGCGTGCACCTGGGCAAGCAAAAGGTCGAGGAATTCAGCCTGGCGCGCGAATTGGTTTTCCTGACCTACGCCTCGTTCATTTCGTTCGCCGTGGCGTTTCTGCTGTTCAGCCAGTTCTTTCCGATCACCCACCGGGCGCAGGTGGCCAGCGCGATTTCGACGGTCAAAACCGCGGTCTTCGTGCTCGTTTTCCTGCCGCCGTTCTACTACGTCGGCCGGATTCTGACGGCGCTGTACGCGATCAACCGCGGCATCATCGGCAAGATTTACGGCTTCGACCTGTTCGGCGCGTCGCTGGCCTGCTTCGTCACCCCGGTGCTTTTTCATTTCATCGACCTGCCCTATTTGATCGTCGTTTGTATGGTGGCGATGACCGTGATCACCTCGTGGACCATCGGCCGTCAGAAGATCAAGCTGGTCGGCGCGTTCGTCGTGCTGATTCTGGCCATGCTGCCGCTGCTGGTCTTCCTCGAAGGCCGCTACGACATGCGGCAGACGGTCGCGTCGAAGCGCGACGTCGTCGACGAGCTCGCACACNNATACTCGCGCGTCTCGCTGCTGCGCATTCGCCGCGGCGGCGACGAAAGCAAGCCGACGTACAAGATCATTCACGACAACGCCGAGAGCAACGTATACGTGATCCCGTATAAACCGGGCGACGAGGCGGCGGTGGCCAAGGATTCGGAATCGCGCGCCCCGTTCGTGCTCGGCCGGCCGACGGATGACATTCTGGTCATGTTCGCCGGCTGCGGCCGCGACATGATCAAGCTCGACGAATTGGGCGGCGGCAAGAAGCGCATGATCGGCGTCGAGATCAACCCGCTGGTCATGGACTTCGCGCTCCAGGCGCCGGAGTTGAAGCACTACCGGCTGCGCGAGTTCTTCGCCAAGCCCAACGTCAAGATGATGCTGGTCGAGGGCCGGCGCTTCATGGACAACGACCACACCAAGTACAACATCATCTACGCCGGTTCCGACGCCGCCACCTCGCAATACAAAACGGGACACAGCCGCAAATACCTCGACACCAAGGAAGCCATCGAGGTGTACTTCGACCATTTGCAGCCGGACGGAACACTGATCTTCAACTGCCAGCCGTCGGTGCACCTCGTGGAATCAATGAAGGCCGTGTACGCGGACCGGGCGCTGGGCGACATCCGCCAGCATCTGGTGCTGTTGTCCAACTCCCTCGATAATTGCGATGACCTGATCTACTCCAATTCGGCCCTGACTTCCGACGATTCCGCCAAGCTGACGGAGTTGTTCGGCCGCCAAGTGCAATACGCGCCGGGCTATGAACGCAACCGGGCTCGCGCGGCGGCGTTGGTTGAGGGGCCGGTGCTGCCGCAGATCGACCTGGTGACGGACGACCGGCCGTATCTGCACAAGCTCGATTTCGCGAACTTCCATCTTCTCCCGGCGAAGCGTCAGTTGAGCGACGTGGGCTATTACCGCAGTTGGATCAAGATCGAAACGATGCTGCTGGTCGGGCTGGTGTTGATCGGCATTCTGGTTTACCTGTATGTTCGCCGCGCGCCGATGCCGCCGCCGAGCATGATGATCTATCTGCTGTTCACCGGCTTCTGTTACATGTTGGTCGAGATCACCTACATCGGGAAGCTCGAGCTGTTCCTCGAAAACCCGCTGTACAGCATGGCGCTGCTGCTCACGATCTTTTTGATGGCCAACGCCATCGGCAGCATGGCTTACAACAAAATCGGCCGTCGTTTGCCCATGAACGTGATGCCGCTGGTCGCGGGCGGCCTGGTGCTGGGCATGACCTACCTCATGCAGATGGCGATCGACCGGCGTTTGGGCTGGTCGCTGCCGGTCAAGACGCTGATCACGGTCGTCCTGTTCGGGCCGGTCGGCGTATGCCTAGGCCTTTTTTACCCACACGTCGTGACCTGGCTGACCGGGCGCGAATTGGTCAAAACCATCCCGATTACCTATGGCGTCAGCACGTTGTCCTCGGTCGCCGGAGCGACGTATGCCATGATAATGATTATCAATTTCGGCTACACGGACATCATCTACCAAGCCGTCGTCGGCTATGCGGCCCTCGCGATCGTGATGGTCGTACACAAATTCGCTGTGGCGCGCTGATCCATTGCAAACGTCAATATTATAACATCAATCCAATCAAATGAGATGTCAACTTTCCGCCTTTACTTGTCAGTCGCCAAGATGAAGGTAAGTATCTGTATTTGCAATTAGTTACGATATGCCACACTTTCCTCAATCTGTGCTAACGCCGAGTTTGGCGCCGCAGCACCACGTGAGATATTACCGCAGATGTCAAAAATGTGACCATTGAAGTACATATATATTTCTCGTTATTCGTGTAAAAAGAGGGTTTGCAAATAACCATCGCCGGTCGGCGACACGAAGGCAGACATTCGGTTTGTCAAATAAAATATTAGTGATTTCAATTACTTATCTGATAGGCCGCGTCGCTTGGAACGCCAAGAGATTTCTTTTTTGAGACTCCGCTTTCGTCAATTTTCCGACGCGTCAGCTCTTGCCGGGCCACCGGAAGAAAATGCCGCTGATCGTATAATTGCTTGACAAATAAGGGCAAATCCAGTTTAATGAACGCCCAGAACAGATTCGATCGTGCGGCAGCCAACAGGTATCAAAATTACAGCGTAAAAAGGACCTGACGTGGAAATTGGAATAATTTCGCGAAGTTACAGGTTTTTCTGCGCGCCTCCCCCGCGTAGTGGCACAACTTTTGTATCTACAACTCACGCCATTACAAGGCGTATGGCAATAAGTAGTTCTTTTAGGGACTTCTCGGGGAAACTTTGTCTTTTGAGTCGCAGGAGGGAATCATGAAACGCAACTATGGTATCGCACTTCTCCTCGTCGTGGCATTAGCCGTGGTTTCGAGCTGTGGCGGCGCCGATTCGCCCGCGGAACCCGGCCAGGGAGTCGACGGCCTCGCGCCTGCACAACAGGCGAAGCTGTCTGCTGATCTCGTTTCCATCCTCGAGCAGCAGGGCAGCGCGGATTTGTTGGTGCAGGCCGATCCGCAGGCGATCTTTCACCAGACGATCCGGGCGGAAGTCGCCAGCCGGCTCGCCGCGGATCCGGCGGTCATTTGGAAAGCGCGCGTCGATGGCGCGGTCATTTGGAAACTTTCGCCGGAGCAAGCGGTGATCTGGAAGATGAGCACGGACAAAGCGGTGATCTGGAAGCTCACCCAGGAACTGATCGACGAAGGTCTGCCGATCGATGACACGTATGAATCGATCCACGCCTTCAAGGTGCACGCCAATCTGGCGACGGTCATCGAGCTGGCTCAGCGCGATGACATCGCCTACATCTCGCCCGATCGGCCGGTCGGCGTTTCCGGCGTCTCGCTCTGGAATCGTGCGGTGGGCGTCGACATGGTGCATCAGCGCGTGAGCAACACCGACTTCACCGGCTATTCCGGCGCCGGCATCGGCATCGCGGTGGTCGACTCGGGCATCAAGCTGACACACCCCGACTTCGCGAACAGCCAGGGCGTCAGCCGCATGGTGGCGTGGAAAAACTTCACCACCGAGGGCGCGTCAACCAACGTGGCGGACAATTACGGCCACGGTACGCACGTCGCCGGCCTCATCGCGGGCAACGGCAAGAAATCGTATGACGACCAATACACCACCACGTTCGAGGGTGTGGCGCCGAAAGCCAACCTGATCATCGCGAAGGTGCTGGATTCAACCGGCTCGGGTAACATCAGCAGCGTCATCTCGGCGTTGAATTGGCTGCTGACGTACAAGGCGCAGTACAACATCCGCGTGGTGAATATTTCGCTGGGTTTGCCGGCGGCCGACCCCTGGCAGAATGACCCGCTCTGCGGCGCCGTCGAAAACGCGGTGGCCAACGGGTTGGTCGTGGTGGTGGCGGCGGGCAACTACGGCACCTACAACGGACAGAACCTGTACGGCTCGATCGCTTCGCCGGGCATCGCCCCGAACGCGATCACGGTCGGCGCGACCGATCTGCGCGGCACCACCCGCCGGCAGGCGGACGCCAACGGCCATAACGACGATATCGCGTCCTTCAGCTCGCGCGGCCCGACCCCGTGGGACGGCCTGGCGAAGCCGGACCTCGTCGCCCCGGGCGTCGACATCATCAGCGCCTACGCGGCGAACAGCACGCTGGCCCGGGTTTATCCGCAGAACATCATCGACCCCTGCACGTACGGCGGCGCGAACTGCGGCACGGCGTATGCGGCGTACTTCCGCCTCAGCGGCACCAGCATGGCGACCCCGATGGTGGCCGGCACGGCCGCGCTGTTGTTGGAAGCCAATCCGAGTCTGTCCCCGAACAGCGTGAAGGCGGTGCTGATGTTGACCGCGCAGCCGTTGTTCGAAGACAGCAGCGCCGCGGACTGCTCCACCGATCCGAGTTGGCGCGCTAGAATGAACTGCATCGCGCACCCGGTGATCGAGCAGGGCTCCGGCGAGCTCAACGTGAAGGGCGCGGCCGACCTGGCGGCGGATATCGTCGTTTCGACGAACCTGCAGCCCGGCCAGCCGTGGGTCAACGATCCGTCCATCCAGCCGGTGACGTATTACACAAACACCGGCGACACGGTGATTTGGGGTCAGGGCCTGGCCTGGACCGGCGGCCTCTACACCGGCGTAGCGATGTGGAGCGTCTACCAGGAAGCGTACCAGCCCGGCAAGATCTGGGGCACGGGCCTGGCGTGGACCGGCGGCGTTATCGCCAATCCCGACCCGGTCTACTCGCAGCCGATCAAAAAGCTCTGGCAGGCCTCGTTCGTCAATCCGTATTCGATTGCCGGCACCAACGGCGTGCTCGGCGGCTACAGCTACGACTGGACCGGCGAGCCTGATTACTCGACGAACGGCGACGCGTGGTTCCCTGAGGAGTAAACAGTACTCCCTCATTATATGGGGTCGGTTCTCGTAACCGGCCCCTCTTTTTTTAATTGCGGATGGTCGATTGCGGAGCGGGGATTTGGGGTTGGGGATTCGGAATTCGGAATTCGGGATTGAGCCGTAGGGGCGCACCGCTGTGCGCCCAAACCGGAAGGGCGCACAGCGGTGCGCCCCTACACGTAACCCGGAATCCGAGACCCCGAACCCGAGACCCGGAACCCGGAACCCGCTCTTACCTCGCGCACGCACCGTGGTTGGCGTCCGGCCCACTGTATGACGCGCCGTTCAGGAACCAATTACCCCGGCCCGCCACACACCAGACGTTGCCCGATCCCTGATCGAGCACCTGCCCGTTGCGAAAAGCGTTGGCGACGAAGCGATTGCCCGTCGATTGCGGATCGAGCACGAGCGAACGCGCGAGGCGATCGACGACGATCTTGTTGTAGCGGAAAGTAGCGCCGGTGCTGTGCACCACGTGGGCGCCCTCGCCCGCGCCGGCCATCCGCACGATGTTGCCTTCCACCGTCACGCCCGTGCTGTCCACGACCCAGATGCCCGTGCCGGCCTGTCCGCCCAGTGAATAAATCACGTTGTTCTCGATCAGCGTGTCACGGCAGGCGGCCAGATGCATCGCCGGTTCGGCCGTGGGTTCGTCGTTCATGTATTGCACGCGGCGGATGATCGAGTCCCGGCAGTGGTCGCAAATCAGGCCCCCGCGTTTAGAGCGGCTGAGCCAGACGTCGTTGATTTCGATGTGGCGCAGCTCATACGCGCCGCTGCCCAACAGTTGAATGAAATTTTCGGTCACGTTGTCGATGCGAACGTGACGGACCTGAAGTCCCGAGCCGCCCTGGTTCGCGGCGATGCCCTGCCGGAAGCCGATCAGAATGCAGCCGTTCACCGTGTTGTTCTCGGACAGCACGCGGATGCCGACCGACTCGCGGTTGCCGACCATGCGCGTGTCGCGGCCGATCAGCGAAACGTTGTCGGCGGCGATGGTGATGGCGTCGGAGGCGTCGCCGTAAAGAAAATAAAGGCCCGTGCAAAGGATGGTGTCTTTCACGACGCGCATCCCGTGGTAGGGCTTCACGCACTTGGCCGACACCGCGGCGTCGTCCAGCGCATCCGTCGGCCGGCGCGCGATGTTCGTTTTGTAGAACAGCCCGATCGCCGCGATCAGACCGGCGATGAGGATCAGGCGCACGACCCACACCAGGTTACCGCGGGGGCCGGGGTCCGGTGTGTCGTCGGGGAACTGCACGCCCTACTCCGTGTTCCGTTTCACGACCGGCAGCACCACGCACGACGCGTGACCGCCGCCGCGATGAAGGCGAATCGTCGGCGGATCGCTGGGGAACACCAGGAAGTGGTCGGCGTCGGCGCCGGCGATCGCCACGCGAATCGCATGGCCTTTTTTGAAAACGTACGACACCGGCAATAGCTCGAAGCGCAGTTCGGCCGTTTCACCGGGCGTCAGCAGCTGCGCGTCGGCGCGACGGAACGTGTGATAGAACGGCACGGGCAGGCGATACGGCGGCGGCTGATCGCTCAGCCGGCGATGCAGCGCGCGCAATTCGCCTTCGGTGACGCAGCACACGTCGCCGTGCTCGTTCACGTCTTCGAGATAAACAAAGAACGCGCCGTCGGTCGCGGTCGACGACGCGAACAGCGACACGTACGGATGCCCGGTGACCTCGACATCGCCCGGCAGCGGGCCGGAGTTGTAGCACAGCAGTTTGCGATCCTGCGCCGCGCGATCGGGATATTGCACCGCCACGTCGATCGCCAGCGCATTCCAGCGCGCCTTGCCGCCGGCGCCGGCGGTCAGGTCGACCCGATATTCATCGAACGCTTCGTCATGGCCGGGCGTCAGGTCGAGCGCATGACCCTCGCGAAGATAGAACGACGTCGGCGTCGACGGCGGCGGCCATGCCGCGGCGGATTTCCACGCGTCGTCGACCAGCGTGAAGTAGCGCACCGGCGGTTCGGCCGCGATGCCGGTGTTGATGTCCTGCAGGTAGTAGTCGAAGAAACGAAGCACCTCGCCGATGTGATCGAACTTCGCTTTCACCGGTTTGGCGAACGGCCGGTACTGGTCGCCGCCGCCGTGTTGCCACGGGCCGAGCAGCAGGCGGCTGCCCGGGTTGCGCACGGTGAGCCAACGCTTGACCGCCGCATTGGCGTAGCCGGCGTCCATCCAACCGCTGTAATTATAAATCGGCTTGCCGCTCGCGCGCAGTTCGGCGATGAAGCTGAAGGGGCTGAATCTGTCCGGGCTGAAGCCCTGGTCGCTCGCGTCGTCACGGAACGTCAGTCGCCCCGCCGCCTGATGCACGTCGATGTTGTGCGCGTGCTCACGCACCGCCCGCCGCAACAGCACGCGGTCGGGGTCGGCGTCGACGGGCATCACGCCGCGGGTGAAGATCGGCGCCCACCAGGCGTAATCCTGCGGCCGGTCGAGGTCCATGATCCGATTGCCGCGCTGCCAGGTGCGCGTGAACCACTCGAGCTGAATGCCGCCGGGAAACGCCACGTCGGCGTAAACGTCGAACAGCGCGAACATCGGCGCGATGGCCAGGACGTTTGGATGTTTGGTGGTGAGCAGAAATTCGGCGGTGGTGCCTTCGTACGAACCGCCGGCCGCGCCGACTTTGCCGCTCGACCACGGCTGCTTGATGATCCAGTCCACCACCTCCGCGCCGTCGCGCACCTCGTCGGGCGACCACGGATACGGAATCGAACCGAACGACGCGCCCGAGCCGCGCACGTCGAGCCGGATCAGCGCGTAGCCGTGTTCGACGATGCGCTCGATTTCGTCCGCGAGGTACGGCCGGCCGCCGAGGTCGAGCGCGCGCCAATAACGCGTCTGGCTGAGAATCGTGGGCAGCTTGTCGCCCGCGCGCAAATCTTTGGGCAGGTATAGATCGGCCGCGATGCGCACGCCGTCGCGCATCGGCAGGTAAAACGAGGTGCGCGTGAAGCCGTGATAGACGCGCTCCGGCGCCGCCGGCCGCCCGGTCCACCACGCGGTGTCCAGCGCCGGCCCGGCCGTGGCGCAGGAGAGCAGTGCGAGCGACATGGAAAGGAAAAGGAGAATCAGGATGGTTCGTTTCATGGTCGTGGTCTCGAACAAATAGGGTCTAGAGTCTTGGGTCTGGGGTCTAGTCATTGCGCTCGTACAATCCGCAATCGGCAATCCGCAATGGTCAGTGTCTCGTCGCCAGGCCGTCGGTTTCCGTGATGATCCGCATCGAGCCCGGGGCCATGAACCCGGTGCAGGCGTCGAACAGCTCGCGCATGATGAAGCCGTAGGCGAAGTTCGCCACGCCGTTATCGCTGTCGATGCAGCCGGAATACACGGTGGAGGTCTGGTAGTGGCAGTGGTTCGCCGAGTCGAAGCTGTTGATGTCGCCGAACAACGAAAAGCAGGATTCCGTTCCGGCGACGTAGGTCAAGTCGCCCGACGAGGCGTCGCCCGCGTCGCTGGAGTAGTCGACCTGCACGGTGAAGTCGGCGGTCTGGTCGTAGAAGGTGAACAGATACGCGGCCAGCGCGGCCTGCACGCCCGCTGAGTCGTAAGTGATGGCCAGCGTGTTCGCGAGGTACGCGCCCTCGACATCCGGCGGCTGATCGCCGGTATTGACCGTCAGCCCCGCGTCTTCCAGGTCCTGCAATTCCTGCAGCGTGAAGATGTTGTTGACCGCGTCGGGCACGCCGTCGATCAACCCGTCGCCGTTCGCGTCCGCCGGAGACTGCTGCGTCGCACCGCCGCCCCCGCCCAGCGCGACCTGCGTCTTGGTCGGGTCGCAGGCGATGATGGCGAGGGCCAGCGAAATCAGAATGACAGTTGTTCGCCGCATGGGCGAATCATAGGGGGTCTGGGGTCTGGGGTCTAGNNCCGCAATCGGCAATCCGCAATCCGCAATTAGTTATAGGTCGGCTTGTCGTCATCATCGCCGCGCACGACGTAGATATGCTTCGCGTCGCCGCGTCTTTTCTTCAGCTTGCGGCGGTAATACGAATCACGCAGGCGCATGTAGACGCGGTCGTAGCGCAGAAACAGAAAACCGAACACCATCCCGCCGAGGTGCGCCAGGTGCGCGACGCCGCCGATTTCCGAGCGCGCCGAGATGCTCGACATCAGTTCGATCAGGCCCAGCCCGAGCACAAACCACTTCACTTTGATCGGCAGCAGGAAATAGAGGTAGACGGTGCGATTGGGATACGTGATGCCGTAGGCCATCAGCACGCCGTAGACCACGCCCGACGCGCCGATCACCGGCACGTCCAACTGCGGCGTGAACAGCACCTGACACAAGCCCGCGCCCAGGCCGGTGATGACCAGATAGATGATGAACTTGCGCCGGCCCCACAATATTTCGAGTTCGCCGCCGAACATCCACAGCACAAACAAATTGAGCAGGATGTGCCAGATGTTCGCGTGCAAAAAATGAAAGGTGAAGAGTTGAAAAACGGCGCCGTGCCAGAACATGACCGGGGTCAGGCCGAGCAAGTTGGTCAGGCTGGGACCAACGAGCATCTGGGCGATATAGCCCACGCCGCAGACGATCATGAAGACCTTGAGCACCGGCGTCAGCGCGCCGCCGAGCCGCATCTGCATTTGCGGCTGCCGGCCCCAACCGCCGCCGAAATCGCCTCCGCCGGAACTCATTCGCCTCTCCGTTTGACCGTCGCCGCCAGAATGCGCGCCAGGGCGTCGAGTTGAATCGACGTGGCGCCGAAGCGCGAGCCGAAGTTCGGCTTCACGCCTTTGCCGCAACGATACACCACCTGCCGCTCCATCTCCACTTCAATGGTCAGGTTCTGTTCCTCGAAGGTGTCGGCCATCGAGCGGAAGAAATTCTGCAGCTCCTCGAGCAGCCGCAGCAGGTCCATCGGCGAGCGCGCAAACAGCGTCAGATCGCTTTTGCGCATGAAGAACAGCAGCAGGCGGAGATACGTCGCCAGGTTGACCATGGAGATGGTGATCGTCCGTCCGGCGAGATGACCGCGCAAAAACGGCTTGTCGGCCGCGGACAATTCGTAGCCGAAATCTTTCCCCACCACGCCGTCGACGAACCCGGCCGCCGCCTCCAGAATCGTATCCAGATCGTCCGCCTCGTACGCCGACAACGCCCGGCGCTGCACCGCGCCGAGATCGGCCCGGGGGTTGTCGAAGAGGTCGAGCCGCAGCTCGAAACGCCAGTCGGCGTCGAACAGCAGCCGGATCAACGTCTGCTCGGCCAGCGACAGGCGGATGTATCCGTCGCACGAACGGCAATAGCGCGACAGCCGCTCCATTGCGGCGCACACATCGTCGCGCATTTCGTACAGGTGATCGTTGAGGTTCACTTCGCCCGCGCCGTTGACGCCGCTGAGAATGAAATCCGCGTCGAACAGTTTGCGCACCAGCGGAATGATCTGCCGATGGCGTCCGTTCACGAACTCACAGAAATAGCGGACCATCGGCTCGATGTCGGGTGATGGGGCGGGCCGACTCATTCGTCTTTGAGCGCCCAGCGCCGGACTTTCATCAATGCGGTCTTGGGCATTTCCTCGACGAAGACGATGCGCGTCGGGCATTTGTAGTCGGCCAGATGCTGCCGGCAGAACTCGCGGATTTGCGTGCGGCTCGGCTGGTTGTGGGTGCGCGGCACAATATACGCCACCACCTCTTCGCCCCAAATCGGGTCGGTCTTGCCCACCACGGCGGATTCGCCGACGTCGGGGTGCGTCGCCAGCACGTCTTCGACTTCGCGCGGGTAGATGTTCTCGCCGCCGCGAATGATCATGTCTTTCTTGCGGCCGCGAATGAAGTAGTAGCCGTCGGCGTCCACGTAGCCGATGT
The DNA here is from genome assembly GCA_003170555.1 of Deltaproteobacteria bacterium. Taxonomy (GTDB): domain Bacteria; phylum Lernaellota; class Lernaellaia; order Lernaellales; family Lernaellaceae; genus FEN-1099. The sequence goes on along the minus strand of PMZC01000247.1, from coordinate 4,226 downwards.
CGCCGGTGTACAACCAGCCGTCCCGCAGCGTTTCGGCGGTGGCCTCGGCGTCGTTGAGGTAGCCGAGCATCACGATGTCGCCGCGCACGACGATCTCGCCTTCCTCGCCCGGTTTGGCTTCGCGCCCGTTTTCGGCGATGACCTTCATCTCGACGCCCTTGAGCGGCAAGCCGATCGAACCGATTTTGCGTTTGCCCTTGATCGGGTTGACGCTGCAGGCGCAGGTCGCTTCGGACAGGCCGTAGCCTTCGATGATCTTCGCCTTGAATTTTTCCTCGAATTTCTCGAAGACGTCGACCTTCATCGGCGCCGCGCCGCAGACGCAGAAACGCAGCGAGGACAGATCGTACTTCTCGGCGTCGGGCAGTTCGTTGAGAATGGCGTAGACCGTCGGCACGCCGGAAAACGCGGTCGCCTTGTAGCGGTCGAGCGCCGGCAAAAATTCGCGGGGCGAGAAGCCGCGCATCAGCACCATCGAGCCGCCGGCGTGCAGCGGCGCGAGGAAGGTGACGAGCTGCGCGTTGACGTGGAACATCGGCAGGATGTTCATGAACCGGTCCTGCGCGGTGACTTCCATCGCCTCCACGATCTGGTGCGCGTTGCTCAGGTAGTTGCGGTGCGACAGCGTGGCCCCGCGCGGCCGCCCGGTCATGCCCGCGGTGTAGATGATGCCCGCCGGGTCGGTCTCCTCGATTTTCACGTCGGGCGGGCTCTCGTTGCTGTGCAGCAGCTCCTCGTAAGTGTGCATGCCGCGTGGCGATTCGTCGTCGATGACGAAGACCTCGGACAGGTTTTCCAGGTCGTTTTTGATTTCGCGGATCAACTCGACGAAATGCGGGGTGGTGATCAGCCGCTTGGCCTGGCAGTTGCTCAGGATGAAGCGCATCTCGTCGCCCTTGAGCAGGCTGTTCACCGGCACCGCCACCCCGCCGGCCTTCACGATGCCGAGAAACGAGATCAGCCATTCCAGGATGTTGGGCAGCAGAATGCCCACGCGTTCGCCCTTTTTGGCGCCGCGCGCCAGCAGGCCGTTCGCCACGGCGTTGGCCGTCGCTTCGAGCGAGGCGTAGCTCATCGCTTCGTTTTCGAACAAACAGAAAGTCTTGTCGCCATGCTTGGCGGCCTGTTTGGTCACCAGTTCGCCGAGGGTACCCACGCCGGTTTACTCCATCAATCGCGCGAATGCGCCTGCAACCAGGACAATACGAGGGACAGCGCTTTTTCCTTGTCCGTGTCGTTGTGCACTTCATGAAGCTGATCTGCGCAGAGCAATATTTTCTTGTCGGCGCCGCCGGCGGCATCGAAGAAGCGCTGCGCGCCTTCCGGCGAGATGATCGGATCGGCCAGGCCTTGGATCATCAGCAACGGCATCTTCAACGCGCCGGCGCCGTTGAGCGTGAAGTTCATCGCGGTCGTGAACTCGACGAAGAACCGCGCCGAAATCCGGTCGTGCACCAGCGGATCTTCCTCGTATGCCCGTACGACCTCGGGGTCGTGCGAAAGCTGGTGCGCGTCGAGCTCGTTGGCCATCGTCAGCGTCGGCCAGAACGAAGCCATCGCGCGACCCAGCGTTTCTTTCACCTTCGGCACCTCCAGCGCCAGTTTCAGCGCGGGGCTGGAGGCGATCACGCCGGAAACCGTATCGCCGTGACGCAGCGCGTAAGCCAGCGCGATCAGCCCGCCCAGGCTGTGGCCGAGCAGGAAGAGCTTTTTGTCCGGGTAGGTTTCGCGTGCGTCGCGCACCACGAGGTACAGATCGTCGAGGAAACGATCAAAGCGATCGACGTGCCCGCGGCGTCCGCCCGACCGGCCGTGGCCGCGGTGATCGTGCGCGAACACGGCGAAGCCGGCCGGCAGCACGCGTTCGAGGTAATTGCCGTAGCGGCCGCCGTACTCGCCCAGGCCGTGGCAAATGATGAGCACCGCGTGAGGGTTCGCGACCGGCCAGTGGCGCAGGTAGATCGGCGTTTTGTCCACGGCGGTCAGATTACGAATTTCGGGCTCTGGCGTCGGCATGGCATCACCCCGAAAAAACTAACAATAGCGGCGGTCATTCTATGCGGGGGCGCCGCAGCGTGTCAAGCAGTTCGACCGAAACACCGGCGACGATTTGTTTTGAAATACCGGCCGGTTGGTTGCGCTGCAAGACGAAAGTTGTTAGGTTGATCGGGCGTGGGAGGCAGTTGCGGATGACCGGATGCGACAAGTGTGAGCGGCCCGCCAAGTTTCTAGCGACTCGTCGGCTGGGTGTATTTCGCGCAAAACCGCAGTACCTTTGCGAACGGCACGCCAAGATTTTCGAACGCACGGAAGACGTGATCCTGACGGTCGGGCTGGTTCTCGCCGTGGCGTTTTTCGTCGTCAGCTTTCTCCGCGACCACCGGCTGGGGCAGGACCAGGCCCGCGCCGCCGAGCAAAAGCGCATCGCCGACCTCGACCTGGACGGCGACGGCGTCGTCTCCGTTTTCGAAGAGCAAGCCACCGAGGAACAACGGCGGAATTTCCGCCTGACGGGTTATCCGTTCGTGCAGGTTTTTCAACCAGGACAGCAGCCGGACATGACGATCCGCCACCGCATCGAACCGGCCCACCTCACCGCGGCGGTGGATAACCCGAGTTCGCCGAAGCCCTTGGCCACGTACTTTCCGCACCCGCGTCTCATGCGCCGCTTCGTCGACCAGCACACCGCGCCGAATTGTCAATCGTGTCTCTCGGCCGTTTACCTGACCGAAGACGACTACCTCGCGTTTCTGCTCAAGTCCCCGAGCACCGGCCAGATCAACATGATCTGTCTGGAAAGGATCGCGCCGGAACTGGCCACCATGATGCTCAATATTCCCGGACCGCCGGAGCCCAAAGAAAAACGGCGCATCAGGAGATAATTGGGTTCCGGGTTCTACCAAGCTAACCGACGTTGAAAAGGTGAGAGTTCACGCCGTCATTTTTCACTTTTCATTTTTCATTNNACCTCGGCTTTCGTCACCGCGCCGTCGACGCCGATGGTGAACTGGATGAACACGCGGCCCGCCAGGTTGGGCAGGTCGCGCAGCCGGCGTTCAAAGCAACTGCGAAAACCGCCGACGGCGGACTGGATCACCCCGGCCACCACCTTCTGGTTCAGACTGCCGCCCTCGGCGCCGACGCCCATCGCCGAGTCGGGTATTTGCATCAGCACCTGGCGCTGCTCGCGCGAACCGATCTCCACCGTGGACAATTGGCCCACGTTGAAATCGACTTCGCCAACACGGATGATCTGCCCCGGCTTCACGCCGCCGCGCGTGCCGTGGAACGGCTGGCGCCGGGCGTTCACGTCGATGCCCAATTCGCGCAACGCGGCCAGCGTTTGCTCGTCGGCGCCTTCGAACTGCCGCACATCGGCGCGGACCTGCATCTGCGAGTGCTCCAACTGCTGCGCGCTCTGCTGCGCCTGCGAGCCGGAGACGGTCACGCCGTCTTCCACCACCAACTCATCGACGTTGCCCGCGTGGCTGCCGGCGGGCACGGTCAGTTCGCTTTCCAGGCCCTCCGCCATCGCCTTCCGCTCCAGTTCGACCAGCGGACCCGCCGTGTCCGCGCCGCTCGGTTGGTAGATCGTCACGTCGGGCGTGGCCATGCGCGGATGTACTTCGCGTCCCAAAGCCTGACCTTCGCCGAGCGCCACGCNNGGCGGAAGTGGTCCAGACATCGACCGTCACGTTGACCATGATGTTGAAATACGCGGCGAGCTGGTCGGCGACCGCCTGGTCGCTCCGGTCGATCCCGGCCGTCACCCGGCGGGAAATGATCGCGCAACACGGCGCGGTCGTTTCGTGCACCAGGTCGACCAGGCCCGGATAGTCCTTCACCCGGTGGTAGCCGTTGAACCGGGCGCGCGACACGGCATTGCCGCGGTCGACCAGCGCGAAGAAATCGTCCGGCGCGGCCGGGGCCGTCACGTCGAGGTAGTGCACGGAGAGCGCGATCAACTCGGCCAGCAGGCGCGTGCGGTCGAGGTTCGGATTGCGCCACAAGTCGGCCACCGCGTACAGATGATCGGCGGTCTCCGGCCCGCCCAGCGTGGCCGATAGTTTCACCGCCGCGCGGATCGACGCCGCGTCTTGCGGCAGTCGCGCCTGCAAACCGGACGGGAGCAACTGCAACACCGCATCGACCACCGCCACCTTGAACTCGGCGCCCCATCCGGCGCCCTGGGCCGAAACGGAGAACACCAACGCCAGCAGCAGCAA
>PMZC01000060.1 GCA_003170555.1 Deltaproteobacteria bacterium | reverse complement strand
GACCCCTTCGACGGAGTTTATCCAGAGCGAAGTCGAAGGGCTCAGGGCAGGCTCCGCGGACGCGCGGAGCGAAACGAAGTGACGCGGAGTGCGGAAGCGTAGTGGAGGGATCGCTTTCTTGAGATTGTTATTCTTCCCTTGATTGCCGCCGCAGAAAAGGATGGACGTATCAACAAGAAAGCGATTTCTCCGCTCACCCCTCGGATGCACTCGGGGTTCGGTCGAAATGACAGACCCATCGGACCAACGACTAAGTTAGCGCCTATTCTTGCGGGGGGAGAGCCGTCGCACGCCGGTAGGCCAGAAAATCCTCCTTCGTTGCCCGCCCTCCTAACTTTTCACTTTTCACTCTTCACTTTTCACTTCCCCTTGGGCTTGCATTGCCCCTTTGCCTGCGTACAATGTCGCCCAGTTTCGCCGTGAAAAATCGAACAGCGCTGCGGCGAGCGGTCACAACTGGGGTTGATGACGATTGGGTTTGCGCCTCTTACGGCCACCTGCGCGATGGGCGCCCGAATTGAAGCCGACTGATTATCGTGGGGACCATGATGAGTGAAGTATCCGCCAAGGAGCCTCCGCAGAGAAAAAAGAAGAAGCCTCCCCGCATCGCCATCAACAACCGCTTCTGCAAAGGCTGCAATATCTGCGTCGCTTTCTGCCCGACCAAAGTGCTGGCGATGAAGGGCGGCAAGGCGGTGGTGATCAACCTGGAAGCGTGCACCAACTGCATGATGTGCGAGTTGCGGTGTCCGGATTTCGCCATCGCCGTGTTCCCGGCGGAGGAGTAAGTCATGGCCGGACCGAAATTCAAAACCGGACTGCGCCTGATGAGCGGCAACGAAGCGGTGGCCGAGGGCGCGCTCTACGCCGGCTGCCGGTTCTTCGCCGGCTATCCGATCACGCCGTCCACCGAAATCGCCGAAGTGCTGGCCATGCGGCTGCCGCAGGTCGGCGGCTTTTTCCTGCAAATGGAAGACGAAATCGCCTCGATGGCCGCGGTGCTCGGCGCCAGCCTCGCCGGGGCCAAGGCGATGACCGCGACCTCGGGTCCGGGCTTCAGCCTCAAGCAGGAGAACATCGGCTACGGCTGCATCGCCGAGATTCCGTGCGTCATCGTCGACGTGCAGCGCGGCGGGCCGAGCACCGGGATGCCGACCAAGCCGATGCAATCCGACATCATGCAGGCGCGCTGGGGCACGCACGGCGATCACCCGATCATCGCGTTGTATCCGGACAGCGTGGAAGAGGCGTTCTGGGAAACCATTCGCGCGTTCAACCTGGCCGAGCGCTTCCGCACGCCGGTGATTCTGCTCAGCGACGAAGTCGTCGGCCACATGCGCGAGCGGATGTTCCTGCCGAAGCCGGGCACGGTGAGCATTTACAACCGCCGCAAGCCGCGGCGCGAGCCCGACAAGTACATGCCGTACGAAGGCGGCGCGCAGGACGTGCCGACGATGGCCGCGTTCGGCACGGGCTATCGCTTTCACGTCACCGGCCTGTTCCACGACCGCACCGGCTTTCCGACCAACGATCCGGCGATCATCGAATCCGAGTTGCGCCGCCTGCACCGCAAGGTCGATCGCGGCTACAACGAAATCATGAAGTGGGAGGAATTTTTTCTCGACGACGCCGAGGAAGTAATCGTCGCCTACGGCTGCACCGCCCGCAGCGCCCGCGCGGCGGTCAAACGCCTGCGGCTGCGTGATCGCAAGGTGGGGATGTTCCGGCTGAAGACCATCTGGCCGTTCCCCGATCGTGCGATTCGCCAGATCGCCCGCCGGGCGCACACCAAACTGCTGCTGGTCGCCGAGATGAACACCGGCCAGGTCCTCGGCGAGGTGGAGCGCGCCGTGGCCGGCAAGTGCGCCGTCGAAGGCCTGCAGCGGCTGGACACCGAAATGATCACCCCGCGCCAGCTCATGCGCGCGCTGCGGGAGGGTTGAGATGGCCTTCAATTACGAGCAGTACCTGCGCGTCGATCACCTGCCGCACATCTGGTGCCCCGGCTGCGGCCACGGCATCATCTTCAAAGCGATGCTGCGGGCGATTCACGCGCTCAAGCTGGAAAAAGACGACGTGATGCTGGTCAGCGGCATCGGCTGCGCCAGCCGCCTGCCGGGCTACGCCGATTTCAACACGCTGCACACGACGCACGGCCGCGCGCTGCCGTTCGCCATCGGCGCGAAGGTGATCAACCCGAAGCTGAACGTGATCATCGCCTCCGGCGACGGCGACGCCGTGGCGATCGGCGGCAATCACTTCATCCACACCTGCCGCCGCAACGTGGATATGACGCTGATCATCTTCAACAACTCGATCTACGGCATGACCGGCGGCCAGGCCAGTCCGACCACGCCCTTCGGCGCTTTTGCGTCGACCGCGCCGTACGGCAACCTCAGCTATCACCTCGATTTTCTCAAGCTGGCCGAAGGCGCGGAAGCCACCTTTATCGCGCGCGCGACGACCTACCACGTCGTGTTGCTCGAGCGCGTGATCCGCGAGGCCATCGCGCACAAGGGCTTCTCGGTGGTCGAGGTGATGGAAGACTGCCCGACNNGATGATGAAGGTTTGGAAAGACAAGTGCGTGATGCTCGACCAGTATCGCCAACTGAGCCCGGAGGAACAGCAGGCCAAAATCCCGATCGGCGTCTTCCGCCAGGTTCAGCGCGCGGAGTTCGTCGACGAGCTGCACCGCATCGCCGAGCTGGCGCAGCACGCGCCGGAGAACGGGGAGTAAGCGATGGCGAAGTGCAAACTCGAAATCCGGCTGGCCGGCAGCGGCGGACAGGGGCTGATGCTGGCCGGCATCATTCTGGCCGAGGCCGCCATTCTCTACGACAACCGCAACGCGGTGAACACGCAGAGCTACGGGCCCGAGGCGCGCGGCGGCGCGTCGCAGAGCGAGGTCATCATCAGCGACGACGAAATCGATTTCCCGATGTGCGAACAGCTCGACATCCTGCTCTGCCTCAACCAGCAGAGCCTCGACAAGTACCTCGACGACCTGCGCAAGGGCGGGATGCTGATCGTCGACTCCGGCCTGTGCGCCGACCTGCCCGAAGGCGACGAGTACAAGGTCTACAAAATTCCGTTCACCGCGCTGGCCCGTGACGAGGTGGGCAAGGTCTTCGTCGCCAACATCGTTTCGCTGGGCGCGGTCGCCGGACTCACCGATTGCGTCACCCGCAATTCGCTGGAGCGCGCCGTGCTCACCCGCGTGCCCAAGGGCACCGAGCCGCTGAACATGAAGGCGCTCGCCGTGGGCTACCGCGAAGCGGCCGCGGCGCGCGTCGACCAGCCGGTGGGCGCGACCAAACCGGCGTGACGTTCCGATCTTGAAGTCCGCGCGATAATGGTCATGCAAAAATCAATATANNATACCATTCTAACAACTCCCGACTGTCTGCCGTTCGCCCCACCGGGGGCGATAGAAAATAGCCCAGGGTTTCCAGCCCTGGGGCCGGAACGCCCAGCATTGAAAATACTGGGCTAACTTCTAATGCCCGCTTCACGGGCGCAGAGGCGCCCTGTTGAAGGGGCGACTGTTTTTTGCAAAACCATAAACGGTGGGTCGGTTCCGTTTGACTCCGCCCGCCGCCTTGCATAGATTGCCGCCATGACAAAGATCAACAAACAGAAGCGGGCGGTCCGCGTAACGCGGGTCATCTATTTTCTCTTCCTGTTGACCCTGCTGCTGCTGCTCGCGTTCGCGGCCACGGCCTGGGCGCGCGCCGGCGGCGGTCAATCGTTCAGCCACGGCTCAAGCGGCCACGGCGGCGGTGGTGGCGGCGGCGGCGGCGGCGGGTTCTTCATCTTCGAGCTTATTTGGCTGTTCGTACAGTTTTGCATCCACTATCCGTACATCGGCCTGCCGATCATCGCCGTGATCGTGGTGGGCGCGATCCTCATCAAACGCAGATACGGCCGTCTACTGCCGGTCGAGCCGACGGCGGCGCCCGAGGTGGATTACGTCGCACGGGCGACCGTGCGCGAATCGTTGAAGCAGTTGCGCGCGGAAGATTCGCACTTCTCCGAAATTCTCTTTCTCGATTTCGTGCAACTGATTTACGCGCGGTACATGGAGGCGCTGGGCGCCGCGGGCCATCCCGAGTCGCTGACGCCGTACGTGCAGGAGTCGCTGCTCGAGGAACTCGAAAAGAACCGGCAAACGGGCCTCGTGATCGAGGAAGTGATCATCGGTTCGTCGACCATCACGCAGATCAATCGCGCGCCGGACGTCTGGCGGATCAGCGTCGATCTCGAAACGAACTACACCGAACGCGACGCGAAGGAAACGAAGGGCCGGGCGTGGTACACCGAAACGAGCCTCGAGTTCCAACGCAAGGTCGGGGTGCAGTCGCTGGGCCCGGAAATGACCAAGTCGCTCAACTGCCCGTCGTGCGGCAGCCCGGTGAAGGTGGACCAGACCGGCGCGTGCGCGTACTGCGGCAAGGTGGTCAAGCCCGGCGAATTCATCTGGGAGTTGATCCAGCACGTCGAAACGCTCAAGGAGCCGCGCGAAAGCATCGCGCTCGATTTCGGCGGCGCCGAAGAAGGCACGGACCTGCCGACCGTCTTCGATCCGAATCTCGAAGCCGCGCGCCAGGCGTTCGCGCAGGCGTACCCGAGCTTCGGTTGGGACCGCTTTGACGCGCGCGTCAAGGAAACGTTCTTCGCGATTCAAAAAGCGTGGACCGAGCAATCGTGGGAAGCGGCGCGGCCGTACGAAACGGACCGGCTCTTCCAGACGCATTTGTTCTGGATCGAGCGTTACCGCACGCAGGGTTGCGCCAACAAGCTGGAAGACATCGGCATCGACCGCGTGGACACGGCGAAGATCGAACGCGACGCGTACTTCGACCTGATCACGGTGCGCATTTTCGCCCACATGATCGACTACACCGTCGACGCGCAGGGCAAGGTCATCGACGGCAACAGAAAAACGTCGCGCAAGTTTTCCGAATACTGGACGTTCATCCGCAAGGCGGGCTTCACGCCCAAAGCCGCACCGGAAGGCGCCGAGCCCGCGACCGGCCAATGCCCGAGCTGCGGCG
>PMZC01000252.1 GCA_003170555.1 Deltaproteobacteria bacterium | reverse complement strand
GGTCTCCAAAACCGGGGGTTGGGAGTTCGATCCTCTCCACTCGTGCTGTTGAAATCAGGCGCTAGGGTGACGTCGACCCAAGCGCCTTTTTTGTCATTGTCCAAGATACGTTCAGCTTCCCAACTACGATGCGCCATGGCCATCTTGCTCGCGTCCGGCGCCCGGGCGTTGCGGAGACCCCGTCTAGATCGAATCTCAGGTTATCTCTGGGTCATGCCCGGCAACAAACTGTCAACTCAACTGCCAACGGGACAGAAGAAAGCGCAAATTCGGCTTCCGATCAAAAGGAAACGGCCCGTAAATCCGCAGACTTACGAGCCGTGTGAAATTGGTCGGGATGACTGGATTTGAACCAGCGGCCCCCTGGTCCCGAACCAGGTGCTCTACCAGACTGAGCCACATCCCGAAACCGGGGCATACAGATAGGGCAAATCACCGTGCATGTCAAGTATCTTGTTGAGCAAAACCGGCCGGCGCTATGGCTTCTTCGGTTCCACCGACTTCCGAAAAAAGAAGCCCACTTTTCGCTCCGCTAGATCAGCGTGGTGGCGGCGCGACGCATCGCCGCAATCGGCGCGGCGTAATCGCGTTGGGAAAAAATGGCGTTGCCCGCGACGATCACGTCGGTGCCCGCGCGCAGCACCTCGGCCGCGTTGTCCGGCCCCACGCCGCCGTCGACTTCGATCAGCACGTCGCGCAGGCCGCGTTCGCGCAACGCATGGCGGACCGCGCGAATCTTTTCCAGCGCGACCGGAATGAATTTCTGCCCGCCGAATCCCGGGTTCACGCTCATGATGAGGATCAGATCGACATCGCCCAACACGTGTTCGATCGTCTCGACGGGGGTGGCGGGGTTGAGGCTGACCCCGGCCTTTTTTCCCGTGTGATGAATTTGCTGCAGGCAACGATGGAGATGCGTGCACGCTTCCTGATGCACGGTGATCCAATCGGCGCCGGCGGCGGCGAACTCTTCGACGTAACGGCCCGGATCGTCGATCATCAAATGGACGTCGAGCGGCAAATCGGTGATGGCCCGCAGCGCCCGCACCACCGGTTGGCCGATGGTGATATTCGGTACAAATCTACCGTCCATCACGTCGACGTGAATCCAGTCGGCGCCGGCCGCGGCGATGGCTTTCACTTCTTCGCCGAGCCGCGCAAAGTCGGCCGACAAAATGCTGGGGGCGATGATCATGGCGACTCCCGACGCACCAAGCGGGCCGCGAAAAAGCCCTCGGAACCCGACTCGTGCGACAACGACAAAAACATTCCGTCTTCCTTGAGAAACTTATCGTAACGCGAAGCATAGGCGGTGCGCAAATCGTCGAGCCGGTAGTCGCGCCGCACGGACAAAAACTTTTCGACTACGCCGTAAGTCTCGGGGCGGGTCCACGTACAGACGGAATACGACAGCGAGCCGCCGACGCGCACGACCTCGGCGGCATGTTGCAGGATGACCAATTGCAGCGCCGCCAAACGCTCCGGATCGTTGCGCTGCACGCGCCAGCGCAGTTCCGGGTTTTTGACCAACGCGCCCAGGGCGGTGCACGGCGCGTCGACCAACACGCGATCAAACCGCTTTTTGTCGGCGCCCAGTTCAAGCGAACGCGTTGCGTCGAGCTGGACCACGGAAACATTGTGCACGCCGAGACGGCGCAGATTGGCGCGCAACAGCCGCAGCCGATGCGGATGCACATCACCGGCGACGACGTGACCGCGATCACCGACCAAGGCCGCCAGATGAGTCGCCTTTCCGCCGGGCGCGGCGCAGACATCGAGCACGCTTTCGCCGTCCTGCGCGCCGACCAGATCGCCGACAATCTGCGACGGCTCACCCTNNACCCTGCACCAGGCAAAGCCCGTCGCGAAACGCCGGATGGCGCAGCAGGTCGTCCAGGCGTTCCACCTCGACGCCCCACGGCGAGTACCGCGTCGGACGAACCCGCAATGGCGCCAGCTCGGCCAGCAACGCCTCGCGCGTGATCTTGAGCGGATTGACTCGCAGCACAAACGAAGGCCGCTCCTGGTCGGCCCGCGCCATCGCCACGGCGGCGTCGACGCCGAATTGCTCGGCGGCGGCGTCCAACATCCAACGCGGATGCGAATAGCGAATGGCGGCGACATGCAGCGGATCGTTGCTGCGCGGCTCCGGCAGCGTTTGCTTGCCGGCCGACAGGCGTCGCAGAACGGCGTTGACCAGCCCGGCGACCCGGCGCGGCACGAGGTCCACCGTTTCGTTGACCGCCGCGTGCACCGGAACGCGATCGAGAAACAGCAGTTGATAAGCGCCCAAGCGCAACGCGTTCGCCACCCGAAATTCCATGTCGGAGACCGGCCGCCGCGAAATGTGGTCGACCAACCAATCCAAATAGGTGCGGTTGCGCAGTACGCCATAGACCAGCTCGGTGGCCAAGCGGCGATCGGCGGGAGAGAACGAGGAATGATCCAGCGCCGTGGACAGGGCGAGATCGGAATAAGCCTCGTCCACGAAAACGCGTTGCAGCACGGTCAGGGCGACCGCGCGGGGATTACTGCTCATCCGGCGCGCCCAACCTTTCGCCGGCCGTGACGCCCGAGCCGTTCAGAAACGCGGCGGCGTCCATCGCCTTCTTGCCTTCCATCTGCAGCTCGCACAACGAGACCGCGCCGGTTCCGGCGGCGACCACAAGTTCCTTCTTGGCGCGCAACACCGCGCCGGGCGCCCCTGCCCCTTCGACCGCGCGAGCGGCGAGCACCTTGATCGTCTTGCCGCGCCAATAGGTGTACGCCCCCGGCCAGGGCGTCACGCCGCGCACGCGGTTGACGATCTGCTGCGCCGGTTCGCGCCAGTTCAGCAGGCCGTCGGTTTTCTTCAGTTGCGGGGCATAGCCGGCGCCTGCGGTCGGCTGCGGCTGCGGCGTAATTTGTCCCGCGGCATAACGGGTCATGGTGTCGATGAGCAACGGCCCTGCGGCGGCGGCCATCTTCTCGAGCAGCGCGCCGGCATTGTCATCCGGCTCAATCGCCAATTCATGCACGGCGAGAATCGGTCCGGTGTCGATGCCTTCGTCCATCTTGATGATCGTGACGCCCGTTTTGGTTTCGCCGTGAATCAGCGTCCAGTTCACCGGCGCGGCGCCGCGATAAGCGGGCAGCAGTCCGGCGTGGACGTTCAGGCAGCCGAACGGCGGCGCCTCAAGCAGCGCCGGGCGAAGAATCTTGCCGAATGCCGCCACCAGAATGATGTCGGGGCGCGTGTCGATGAGGCGATCGCGGATTTCGCGCGTGACCTTTTCCGGCTGCCAGACCGTGAGCCCGGCCTGCTCGGCGACCGCTTTGACGGGCGGCGACGTCAGGCGCTGATTGCGGCCGGCCGGTCGATCCGGCTGCGTCACCACCAGGTACGGCGCGTGACCGGCGTCCAACAGCGCGCGCAGGATCGTCGCCGCATACTGCGGCGTGCCCATGAAGATCAGACGCATGAGCTAACCGTTGTTCGCGGCCTGCTCCGCTTCCCGGCGCAGACGCTTTTTGATGGAAGAACGTTTCAGCGGGCTGAGGCGGTCGATGAACAGCATGCCGTCGAGGTGATCGATCTCATGTTGAAACACGACGGCCAGCATTCCCTCGGCGTCGAAAAACAGCTCGCGGCCGTCCAGGTCCTGCGCGCGCACCTTCACCTTCTCCGCGCGTTTGACGTCTTCCCGAATGCCGGGCACGGAGAGGCAACCTTCTTCCCCGACGATCTCGCCTTCGCTCTCGATGATCCCCGGGTTGACCAGCTTGAGCAACTCGCCGGGCTGCCCCTGTTCCTCGCGTACGTCGATGGTGATCACGCGTTGGGCGACGCCGATCTGCGTGGCGGCCAGGCCGATGCCGGGCTCGGCGTACATCGTCTCCGCCAGGTCGCGCGCGAGCGTCTTGAGCGCCTCGTCGAAAACCGTAACCGGTCTGGCCTTCTCGCGCAGACGCGGGTCGGGATAAGCAAGCACGTCACGAAGCGCCATGATCGGCTCCTGCGGCCTTGGCCGGCGCTTTGCCGGCGATCGGCAGATCGACATAGAACGTGGTGCCCTGGCCGGTATGACTTTCGACCCACAGCTTCCCGCCGTGGTCCTGCACGATGCCGTAGCTGATCGACAGGCCGAGTCCGGTGCCCTCGCCCACCTTTTTGGTCGTGAAGAACGGGTCGAACACNNNNATTCATGAATACCTGATTGAGCTTGCCCGGCGAGCCGGTGATCGCCGGGAGGTCATCGAATGTCCGTTCGATGTCGATGCGGTTTTTGTACTCGTGATAGAGAATCTGCAACGTCGACTCGATGCCTTCTTGGATGTTGACCGGCGCTTTCTCGCCCGAATCCAGCCGCGAGAAGGTGCGCAGGTTCTGCACGATCTGTTTCATGCGTCCCGCGCCGGTGGCGATGTTCTTGACGATTTTCTGCACGTCCTCCATGGCGTGCGCGAAGTCCGTCTCTTCTTTGACCTGCTCGATTTTCTGTTGCACGTCGGCGGGCAGTTGCGCCTGTTCGTACTCGTGCAGCAGACGCAGCAGATCGTTGAGATTGTCGTTGAGCAGTTGCGTCGAGGCCGAAACGAAATTCAGCGGGTTGTTGATTTCGTG
>PMZC01000138.1 GCA_003170555.1 Deltaproteobacteria bacterium | reverse complement strand
GACGTACACCGCGCAGCGCGACAGCAAGTGCGCCAGTTCCTTGATCGTCGTCGGCGGCGCCGGCAGGCCGGGCGTTTTCATTTCGCCCAGCACCTCGTTCGCCAACGCTTCCTCGCCCGGACCCCAAATGATCATCGGCAACAATCCGCGTTCGCGCGCGAGGCGATCGGCTGCTTCCGAATAATGGCGCGCGGGCCAAACCTTGCGCGGCAGGCTGGCGGCCGGATTGATCGCCGCCACCTTCGCTCCCGACGGAACATGCGCGGCGAAAAAAGCATCAACGGCTTGTTTTTTGTCGTCCGGCACAAAAATCGGAACCGCCGGCGGACGCCCTGTGACAGACAGCCCCAACGGTTTCAACAAATCAAGATAACGTTCGACCATGTGGCCGTCCCGCGGCGCGCGAACCCAATCGTTCATGAACAAAAAGTTCGCTTCGCGCAGGCGTTCGAAGCCGATGCGCCGCCGGGCGCCCGATTGCCAGGCGAAAAAACCCGACTTGAACAGGTTCTGAAAATCAATGGCGATTTCGTAACGCTCCGCGCGCATCTCCGCGATCACGCGGCGCACCTCGGCCCACGCGCGGCCCGCCCGCCCGGCTTGTAGATCGGCGCTCGTTTGCCGGCGGTTCCACACGTGGACGCGGTTGAGATCGGGGCAGCCGAGCACCACTTCCTTGCTCTTCCCCTCGACCAGCCAACCCAGCGTGATCTCGGGCCAGGTCAGCCGCATGACGTGCGCCGCCACCAGGGTGTGGATGCAGTCGCCCACTGCCCCCAGCTTGACGATCAATATCGAACGCGGCCGATCCACAATGCGGCCCCTTGATTGGTGATTGGTTGTCTATCCTATGCGCGGACCGGCAGGCAAACAAGCATACTGCCGGCCTCTTTTTCTTCTATTTATGCTCTTTAGCTGGGCAATCCGCTTACCGATACATTAATTGAACGAAGCAGGATCTTTCTAAATTCATTTTGACGCACAGGTGGTCCACCTGCCGTCGCTCGAAAGGGCAAACCCACCGCGAGGTGGGGACGCAAAGCTTGGGGTCTCCACGGAGACAGCCCGGTTGCCGAAAGCGGCGGGACGTTCCATGGCTCAGCCTGAGGCCGCGCCGTCCCGCCCGAACGAGGGGAGTACGGAGCGTAACGTCATGAAACGTCCGGTGCTGATCATCGTTGCGGTCTTCCTCTTGTTTTTACTCGCCGGATGCGGCGATATGCAGAAAATGATCGAGAACGCCACCGAGCGGGAGATCACGGTTTACAACACTGTCGTGAATTCGCCGAACAGCGACGGCGTGAAAGCCGTGCTCGTGGCCAAGAACCTCGACGCCCCGTTGGGCGAACCGCGTGATGCGGGGGTGACTTCGATCAGCGACATGTCAGAACGAATCGATGTGGCGCGCCAGGGGTTGGGCGACGTGCGCTTCTACGTCAAAGGAGAGCACACCAATCGCGGAAACATCAGTACGCGGGTGCGCTGGTACGTCCGACCCGGCGCGTCTCAGGATAACGCACCCACGGCCGTCGTGGGTCCTAAGGTCTTCTAGCCCCACCCTCCTCCTCCCCCTACCAGGGGCGGGTCCCAAGCCCGCCCCGCCGCACTTAAGGCGCCGGTGTTTAGAAAGCGAATCGGACTGGGCAGGTTCCGCCGTTGACGTCGGGTCCCTGGTAGATCGCGCCGTCGAGATAGGTGTTGCCGAGATCGTTCGTCTCGTCGCAGAAATCCGAGTTGGGCGCCTGGTCGTCGAGGATGCCGACGTAGAACGTGTTGCCGTAGAACTCGTTGTTCAGCGCGGTGGGGGGAATGACCACCGAGAACTGCCATGATTGGGCGAGGTGAAACGTGTTGCCGACGAAGAGGTTGCGCGATGCGCCGTCGAACAGGTGGCTGGCGTCCTTATAGCCGGTGTCGGACTGGTTGTCGCGGATGATGTTGTCCGACCCCGAAATCCAATAGGCGTTGCAGCCGAGTTCGTTTCGCGTGTAGACCGAACAACCTTCGATCGTGTTGTACCCGCCGTCGATGATCGCGAAATTCGATTCGATGACGTTCGCGCGCGTGTTTTCCGAGTGACAATTGTGGATCGTACACGAGGTGCAGTCCTGTAAAACGACCCCGGTGTTGTAAGAGTCATGGAACGAGCCGTTCTCGATCACCACGCCCTGCCCGCCGAGTTGCACGTGGTTCTGGCGGGAATCGGTGATCGTCAGGCCGCGCAGCGTGATCGTGTCGCCGCTGCCGTCAACGCCGTAGCCATAGTTGGTGAGCGCCAGACCTTCCACGAGCAGATCGACCGCGTCGTCGATGCGCAATCCGTCCGAAAAGTCCGTTCCGTCGCCGACGAGCGTCACCCCCTCGGCCGACAGCGTAACGTGATCGCCGGCCACCGTGATCGCCGGCGTCGCACCGGCGGGAATCTCGTACGTCCCCGGGCAAAGCAGAACCGCGTCGCCGGTCTGCAACGTCATTCCCGGATAAGGCTCGATGCAATCGACCGTGTCGTCGTCGGCGTCGTCGTCTGACGCGTCGTCATCGAGATCGTCATCCGCATCGTCATCGGACGAATCATCGTCGACTGAGTCGTCGTCGAGATCGTCATCCGCATCGTCATCGGACGCATCATCGTCGACTGAGTCGTCGTCGAGATCGTCGTCGGATTGGTGGCTGTCGTCGTCGGCCGGCGGCTGGACGTCGTCGTCCGCGTCGGTCGATGAACCGCGCGCGGAGCCGTTGCCGCTTCCGCCGCAGCCGAGCAGCAAAACGAAGATCAGCGAAACCGCGAGCAGATAAAACGCGGCAAGCCATCCAGGGCGCATCATGCGGGGTGAGGTCACGGCGTTCATCGCGGAACCAGGATAAACCTTTTCACGTGGCCGCGTCACCCGTCAACGCTTCGCGGCAAGCGGCGACGACTTCCTCGGCTTTGATTTTCTTCATGCAGTCGAAATGATCGAGCGGACAACGCCGGCGGCCGTGCGGGCCGCAGGGGCGACAGGGCAGCGGATGCTCGACGACCCGCGACGGCGAACCCACCGGCCCGTAGCCAAGCGCCGGCGTGGTGCTGCCGAAGACGGCGACCAGCGGCGCACCCACCGCGCCCGCGACGTGCATCGGGCCGGAATCGTTGGTCACCAACAACGCGGCGCGCGAAAGCAACAACGCCAGTTCCGCCAGCGACAAGCGGCCGGCGAGGTTGAGCGGCAACGTGCGACAGCGGTCCTGCACCTGGTTGGCTTCCGCCACGTCGTCGGCGCCGCCCAGCACGACCGGCTGGTAACCGTCGTCCGCCAGATCGCTGAGCACGGCGGCGAAGCCTTCGGGCGTCCAACGCTTCGTCGCCCACACCGAACCCGGATGTGCGCAGACAAAACGCGCGCCCGGTTCGATACCCCACTTCGCCAGCGTCTCGTCGGCATTCGGCTGGTCGACAAACAAACGCGGCGCGCGAATCGCGTCGGGCGGCCGCACGCCAACCGCCGCGAGAAGCGACAGCACGCGATCGACTTCGTGCTGTGCGCGGTCGCGTGGCGTTACGTTCGTGAAGAAGACGGCGCCGGCGGAATCATCGAAGCCGACGCGCAGCGGAATGCCGGCGAGGCGCAGCAGCAGCGCGCTGCGAAAACTCGGATGCGGGCACAGCGCGAGGTCGTATTGCCGCGCGCGCAACCGGTTCGCCATTCTCCGCAGCCCGCGCAGTCCGCGCGCCGCGCCGTGTTTGTCGAAACGAAGAACCTCGTGAAGGTCGGGATCGCGTTCGATCAGCGGCGCCCATTGCGGCTGCACGAGCACATCCACCTCGCACGCGGGCCACGCGCGTTTGACCGCCGCCCAGAGCGGCTGCGACAAAATCACATCGCCCAGGTAGGCGGTCTGCACGACCAGCGCGCGCTTCACGTGCCGCGCCTCCCCAATTCCCAAAGCTTGGCGTATTTGACGAAATCGTAGTACGCCGCGAGGCTGGCGATGATCAACCCGCGCACGCCGTCGAGAAAGCCCGCCTGAAAAACAAACGCCTTGGCGAAGGCGAACGGCGGGCGCAGCAGCAGATCGCTGAGCCGCGCGCGTCGGCCTTGCTCGAAGTAGCGCGCCGCCATGATCGTCGTGTAGCTGTCGATCTGCCGCAGATGATGCGCGAGATCGCGGTAGCTGTAGTGGTTGAGATCACCGCGCAGTTCGGCCACGCGGCCGTCGCAGATGACTTCGTCGTGCGGGTCGATGCCGCCCCACCGCGCCTTGCCGCGATGAAACAGGCGGATGCGCGCATCGGGGTACCAACCGCTGTGGCAGATCCAACGGCCCAGGTAAAACGTGCGCCGCCGCACGGCATAAGCGTCGGCGGTCGGCTCAACGCGCTTGAGGTTTTCGATCAGCGCGCGCAGCGGCTCGCTGACTTGCTCGTCGGCGTCGAGGCTGAGGATCCAATCGTTCGACGCGGCGTCGACGGCGAACTGCTTCTGCCGCACGTGCCCTTCCCAATCGTGATGGATCACGCGGTCGGTATAGCGCCGCGCGATTTCCACCGTGCGGTCGGCGCTGCCGCAGTCGACGACGACGATTTCATCGGCGAACGGCGCGCTGGCGAGGCACCGGTCGATGTTCTGCTCTTCGTTTTTGGTGATGACGGTGAGCGAAAGGCGCATCGCCTATTTATGCCCGGCGTCGCGCAGAAACTTCTCGATGCCCGCGGCGGTCAGCGGGTGGGCGAATAGCGTGTTGATCAGCGAGAACGGCACGGTGATCGCGTCGGCGCCGGCCAGCGCGGCTTCCTTCACGTGCAGCGGGCTGCGCACCGACGCGACGACGATTTCGGTTTCGTAATCGTAGTTGTCGTAGACCTCGACCAGCTCGCGGATCATGTCCATGCCCGACGAACTGATGTCGTCCAGCCGCCCGACGAACGGCGCGATGTACGCCGCGCCGGCCTTCGCCGCCAGCAGCGCCTGCGCCACGTTGAACACCAGCGTGACCGTGGTTTTGATGTCGCGTTCGGCGAAGTACGCCACCGCGCGCAGGCCGTCCTTGCACATCGGAATCTTGACCACGACGTTCTCGGCGATCGCCGCGAGCTCGGCGCCCTCGGTGATGATTTCCTTGTAACTGATGCCGATGGTTTCGGCGTTGACCGGCACGCCGGCGAGGCCGCAAATCTCGGCGATCACTTCCGCGTTCTTGCGCCCGGTCTTGGCGATCAGCGTCGGGTTGGTGGTCACGCCGTCGCACAGCCCGAGATTGATCGCTTCCTTGATTTCGTTCACGTCCGCTGAGTCGATGAAGATTTTCATGTGGTCTCCTGCGTTGTACTACGCCAGGCCGCTTTCACGCACGGCCCGGGCGAGAGGAACGATTTGATCGAGCAGCGCCGGCAGTTCGTCGCCGAGGCGGATCATGCTGGCCGCATCGCAGGCGGCGCCGAACGGCGTGGGATGCGTCTCGAGGAACAGCGCGTTCACGCCCGCCGCGACGCCCGCACGCGCCAGCACCGAAACGAACTCGGGCTCGCCGCCTTCCGGATCGGCGCTCGATTTGCCGTAGATGCGCACGATGTGCGTCGGATCGTAAACGACCGGACAGCCGAGCGCCTGCATCAGCGGCACGCAACGCAGATCGCTGACCAGCCGGTGATAGCCGAAGCACGCGCCGCGTTCGGTGAGCAGCACCTGCTTGTTACCGACCGAATGCAATTTGCTCACCGCGCTCTTCATGTCTTCCGGCGCGAGGAACTGTCCCTTCTTCACGTTGACCGGCTTGCCCGCCTGCCCCACCTTGAGCACGAGGCTCGTCTGCTGGCAGAGGTACGCGGGGATCTGCAGCACGTCGAGCGCCTGCGCTGCGGCGTCGACGTCGGTCTCGCGATGCACGTCGCTGAGCACCGGGCAGCCGATCTTCTCGCGGATCTTCGCCAGCATCGCGAGGCCGCCGTGCAGCCCCGGCCCGACGTAGCTGTCGGCCACGCCGCGGTTGTCCTTCTCAAAACTGCCCTTGAAAATGAACGGCAACCCGCGCCGGTCCGCCTCGTGCTGCAGCGTCTCGGCGATGAACAGCGCTTCGTCGAGCGACTCGAGCACGCACGGCCCGGCGATGAGGACCAGCGGATGGCCGTGGCCGATCACGATGTCGCGCACCTTGACGTCGTTCATGATTCGCCCTTCAGCGGTTCGGCCGCTTCGGCCACGAGCTGCGGAATATCGTCGACGATCGGATAACGCACGTGCGCCTCGTCGCTGATCAGCCAGCGGCCGTCGTCCGACAGGCGCAGCGGGCCGCGCGAAATCGGGCACCTGAGCAAAGCGAGCAGTTCCGGATCAAACGGCATGGGCTATTCCGCCAGTGATTTGAGCCAATCGTACTCCGCGCGCAAACCGTCGGCCAGACCCACCCGCGGCGCGAAGCCGAGCAGCCGCCGCGCGCGTTCGACATCGGCCCACGTGTGTCGCACGTCGCCCAGTTGTTTTTCCTCGCGGCGAATGCGCAGCGGCGCGCCGTGGATTTTCGCCAGCAGGTCGAACACCTCGCGCACGCTGGCGCGCTCGCCGCCGCCGAGGTTCATGACGGTTCCAACGCAATCGGCCGCAGCCGCGGCGAGATTGGCGTCGATGATGTCGTCGACGAAGGTGAAGTCGCGCGTCTGCTCGCCCGTGCCGAACAGCGGCAGCTCCTCGCCGTGTTGCGCCGCGCGGCACCAACGGTGAAAGGCCATGTCGGGGCGTTGGCGCGGGCCGTAGACGGTGAAGTAGCGCAGGCTCACCGTCGGCACGCCGAAGGCCTTCCAATAGAGCACGCACAAATGCTCGGCCGCGAGCTTGGTCACGCCGTACGGACTGATCGGACGCGGATGGTCGTCTTCGTGCTCCGGCAGTTTGTCGGTGTCGCCGTAAACACTCGAGCTGCTGGCGTAGACCACGCGCGCCGGCCGTTTTTCCTTGCACGCTTCGAGCAGGCGCTGCGTCGCGCTGATGTTCATCGCGGTGTAGACCTCGAACGTGCGGCCCCAACTCGCGCGCACGCCCGGCTGCGCCGCCTGATGAAAAACGAGATCGCCTTCGTCGATGAGCGCGCGCAGGTCGAGGCGATTGAGGTCGTCTTCGATGAACGTGAAGCCGCGCTGTTTGCGCGCCGCGGCGACGTTGGCTTCTTTCAACGTGCGCGAGTAGTAGTCGGTGAAGCAGTCGANNTGCGCGCGAGGATGTCGGTCGTGTTGTGTTCCTTCGCGTCGCCGACAATCGCCACGCGCCCGCCGTACGCCCGTACAGTCTCGATTTCGGGTACGGTGTTGACGGTGTAGTCGGTACCCTTCGCGTGCACGTCAGGTTTGAGCAGGAGCAGCAGCCGCGAAACGTCGGTTTCGGGAAAACTGGTGACGTAATCGACGCACTCGATCGCCGCGATCATTTCGAGGCGCTCGTCCAGCGGCATCACCGGGCGACGCTCGCCCTTCAGCGCGCGCACGCTTTCGTCGGAATTGAGCGCGACGATCAGCACGTCGCCTTCGCGCGCGGCCGCCTGTAAATAGCGGATGTGCCCGACGTGGAGCAGATCGAATGCGCCGTTGGTGAAGACGACGCTGCGGCCTTCGCGCCGCAATTGCGCCACGACGCGCGCCAACTCCTCGTCGTTTACGAAACGGGCCACGGGTTGGCTTCCAGCGCGGCCCGGAT
>PMZC01000051.1:5277-5407 GCA_003170555.1 Deltaproteobacteria bacterium | reverse complement strand
CATCGACAACAACTGCGACGGCCTGACCGACATGGCGGACCCGACCTGCGCGAGCTTCGACGACGATACCGTCACCGACGACGATGTCGTCAGCGACGATGATGTCAGCGACGACGACGCGACCGACGAC
>PMZC01000051.1:0-5271 GCA_003170555.1 Deltaproteobacteria bacterium | reverse complement strand
GGGGCGGGTTTCGACCCGCCTTTTCTTTTTAATTGGGGTTGGGTGGCGCTGGCACACGAAGCGGGGTGGCGCTGGCACACGAAGCGACCGGCTGCTAAGCCGGGCGCGAAGCTTGCCAGTGCTGTCTGTGCATTAGCACTATGGCGCCCGGACATTTGATAGCACTGGCAAGCTCGCAGAGCCTCGCGTGCCAGTGCCACCCGGCAATTCGATAGCACTGGCAAGCTGCGCAGGGCCTTGCGTGCCAGTGCCACCCGGCAATTCGATAGTGCTGGCAAGCTGCGCAGGGCTTCGCGTGCCAGCGCCACCCCCTCCCCCACACACAACAAACAAAAATCCCCCCGGATTACCCGAGGGGATCAGTGCGAGCAGAAAGAATCGAGCCTACCAGTCCTGCTTCTCTTTGATACGGGCCGCCTTGCCGCGCTTTTCCCGCAGATAATAGAGCTTGGCGCGGCGCACGTCGCCCCGGCGCATGACTTTCAAGCTCTCCAGCACGGGCGCGAAGAACGGGATGACGCGCTCGACGCCGACGCCGTAGCTGATCTTGCGCACGATGAAGCTGCTGCGCGTTCCCTTGCGGCGAATGGAGATCACCTGCCCCTCGAACGGCTGCAGGCGTTCTTTTTCGCCTTCTTTGATCCGCAGGCTGACGCGCACCGTATCCCCGACTGCGAAATCGGGAATCTCTGATTTTTTCTGCGCTTTTTCGAACGTCGTGATGGCGTCCATGACTAAACCCCTTCGCGAAAAAGAGGTCGTAAATATCGGCGAACGCCGCGGCGTTGTCAAGGCCTCTTCTGAGGTCAGATAATCTCCACCTGCACCGGCGGCACCAGGCGCTTGCCCGGGCCCATGTCTTTCGGCGTGACCATCGGCCGCGTATCGTGCGGCAGCGGATAAATATCGATCGGGCCCGGCTTGGCGAGCGGAATCGCCACGTAAGCCAGGCCGGTCAGCAGACCGTTTGCGTCCACCGCGGCGCTGGTGACGTTGCCGGCCCATCCGCCGCGCGCATCGACCAATACGTCGCCCAGCTTGACCGGCTTGCTGCCCTTCGCCGGAACCTTGAACTGCACGACCACGCGGTCGCGCGTGCGCTCGCTTTGCAGGTACGCCGCCTTGCCGATGAAGAACGGCTTGTTCAGCTTCACGAAATTGCCGAAGCCCGCGCCGCCCGGCGAAATGTTGTACGGGCCCATCAGTTCGTGGCCGTACAACGGCAGGCCGGATTCGATGCGCAGGCTGTCGCGCGCGCCCAGGCCGATGGGCGCGACGCCGCGGTCCCGCCCGGTGGAAAGAATCGCGTTCCAGAGCTGCGGCGCGCGATCCGGATGCACAAAGATTTCGAAACCCATCTCTTCGCCCGTGTAGCCGGTGCGCGAGAGCACGACCTCGGTGCCGCTGAGCCGCGCCTCGAGGCAATCGTTGCGCGCCATCTTGCGCAGGCGCACGGCGTCGACCTTGTCGGCCAGCGACAACAGGATGTCCCGCGACGCCGGGCCTTGCAGCGCGAGGTCCACCCGCCGCTCCTCGCCCCATTGCGGATCCTTCAAGTTGCGCAGCCGCACCGGCGCCAGCGTGCCGCGCGTGGTGACCTGCCGATCGAGCAGCACGCTGCCCTCGTTGATCAGGTTCAGCCACGTCCAATCCTTGTTCTCGTTGGCCGCGTTGACCACAAGCAGAAAGCGGTCGACGCCGAGACGATAGATGATCAGGTCGTCGACGACCGCGCCGTTGGCGTCGAGCAGGAACGCGTAGAAGGCCTTGCCGACTTCGCTGGCCGCCGCGTGGTTGGTGACCGCCACGTCGATGAAATCGAGCGCCTGCGGGCCGCTGATCTCGAACACGCCCATGTGCGTCACGTCGAACAGACCGGCGGTGGTGCGCACGGCTTTATGCTCTTCCATCGTCGAACCGTAGCGCACCGGCATCTGGTAGCCGGCGAAGGGCACGATGCGCGCGCCGAGCTTGAGGTGTTCGCCGTACAACGTGGTGCGGCGCGGCGGCGTGTCGGGCTGCAGCCAGCGGAAGTCGATCTTGTCGACGTTCTTCGGCGTCTTGGCCGCCAGCGCGCTCTGCCCGGTGAAGAACGGTTTGGTCATGTCCACGCGATCCGGCAGTTCGGCGGCGTCGCGCCCGGTCAGGGCCGCGTCGGTCGCCGGCGCCTTGGCCAGCAGCTTGGCCTCGGCGCAATTCGACGCGATCTGCTCGATGATCACCGGGCCGGAAATCTTGGCGGTGACGTCGTTCGGCTCGAACGCGGTGTAGCCTTCGGCCAGGCCGCGCAGCCACAGCAACAGCGGCTTCAGGTTCGCCGCGTTCGCCTTCAACACCCAACCGCCGCCGCGCGGGGCGTCGCCCTCGGGCAGCTTCGCCAGCGCCACTTCGTCGATGACCTTGCCCTCGCCGTCGAGCAGCAGCGTCGCGACCGGCTTGCCCTCGGCGAGCCCGACCAGCTTGATGGGGCAAATTTCCTGCATGAACGCGTCGGCGTCCGCGCCGGTGATGCGAATGCACGGTAATTTCGCGGCCGGTTCATCGAGCAGCGGATAATGCGGATAGCCGCTGGTCTCGCGCGGCTCGAGGCGCAGGCGGCCGGTCAGCGCGCTCACTTCTTCCGCGACCTCGCGCATGATCTGCAAATCGATTTTGCCCCGCGGCTGCAACCGCGCGGCGCTGTCGTAGTGGAACGGCTCGATGGCGGTGACGGTCTTGTGGATCAGCCGCGCCAGCTCCTTGACCTCGGTCTCGCCCGCCCCGCGCTGCGTGAACCACGGCGTACCCAGGCGCAGGCCGGTCGCCAGCGGGGTCATCGTGTCGCCGGGGATGGTGTTCTTGTTCAGGACGATGCCGACCTGCTCGAGGATCGTCGCGGCCGGTTCGCCGTAGAGCATCTCGCCCGTGCGGCGGCGCAGCGGCTTCAGGTCGATCAGCAGCAGATGCGTGTCGGTGCCGCCGTAGGAAAGGCGCAGGCCGAGGTTCGTCAGTTCGGCCGCCAGCAGCTTGGCGTTTTCGACGATCTTGAATTGCAGTTTTTTAAACGCGTCGCTTTGCGCGAGCTTGAAGGTCACCGCCAACGCCGCGATGGTGTTCATGTGCGGGCCGCCCTGCAAGCCGGGGAACACNNGCTCGCCGGGGAACACCGCGTTGTTGATGCGCACCGCGTGCTTGCCGTTGGTGGTCAGGATGATCGCCGCGCGCGGGCCCATCAGCGTTTTGTGCGTGGTGAAGGTGACCACGTCGGCCCAATCGATCGGGTTCGGATATGCCCCGGCGCTGGCCATGCCCGCCGGGTGCGCGATGTCGGCCATCAGAATCGCGCCGACCTCATCGCAGATGGCGCGGAACTTCGTCCAGTCGGGCGCCCACGGATATGACGTATAGCCGGCGATGATCATCTTCGGTTTGCAGTCGAGCGCGATCTGGCGAATGATCTCGTAGTCGAGCAGTTCGGTTTCGGGGTCCACCCCGTAGGGCACGATGTGGTAGTGCTTGCCGCTCATGTGGAACTGGCTGCCGTGCGACAGGTGGCCGCCCTGCATCAGGTCCATGCCCATCACCGTCTCGCCGCGCTTCACGAACGCTTCGAAGACGGCCAAGTTGGCCGCCGCGCCGGACAGCGGCTGCACGTTGGCGAAGATTTTGTCCGCCGACGTTTTCTTGGTGGCGAAACACTCGGCCACGCGCCGCCGGCAGATCGACTCGATCAGGTTGACGTAGGCGTTGCCCTTATAGAAGCGCCGGTCGCCGTAACGCCGGTAGTTGACCAGCCGCGCGGGAATGTCGGACAGGTTCTCGAGATTCATCTTCGTGTTTTCCGACGGCGGATAGCCTTCGGCGTAGAGGTTCGAGAACGCCGAATCGAGCACGCGCCGCGCGGGATAAGTGCAAATCGACTCCGAGGGAATCAGAATGATCTGCCGCGCCTGCCGCTCGTCTTCGCGCTCGATCAGTTCGTGGATCAGCGGGTCCGCCTCGGCCAGGTTGTCGTCGAAGATGAAATCGAGCAGATCGTCTTTTTTCGGCATGGTGCTTTTCTCCCAATTTGACCGGGTATTCAGTTGTGCCGCACGAGACCCGCACAGCTAACACCGGGAAAAAAGAAAAGTCAATTTCGGCAAACCGCGCGGCGCGGCGACCCGGTTTCAGCGGCGGATCATTTCCGCTAGACTGCGCGGGTTCGCGATCCAAGGAGGATGACATGCGGCGATGGTTCGTATGGGCGGCGGCGGCCGCGCTCGTGCTCGCGTTCGTCGCGCCCGCGCAGGCGATCTACGTGGAAGAAAAACCCGACTACTGGGGCGCGATCGCCACGGGGCCGGTCTGGTTCGAAAATTTCGGTTGGGGCGTCTACGTGCAGGGCGGCTACTATTTCACGCGGTGGATCGGCGTGGGCCTCGGCACCGATTGGTCGATCGACGCGCAACAACACATTGTCAAGAATGAAACCCGTTTCGATACCTTGCATGGCTTTACGCACCGGACGTGGGAGTTCCTGCAGCGCCGCCAGTTTTTTCCCGCGGCCGACCTGCGGCTGCGCTTTCCGATGGCGGATGATTTTCAGCTCGCCTTCGACCTGGGCCTGGGCGCGGTGATCGACAACTCCTATCGCGAACGCCGCACTGAAACGGAGCGCAACAGCATCAAGACGCGGACGGTGGAAGACATCAGCCCGAAAAATGCCGAGACCGCGTTCATGATTCGGCCGAGCCTGGTCTTCAAGTTCTACAACATCAGCGTCGGCTATCGCTTCTTCTGGCTGGCCAACGGAACCACGCCGGGCCACATGGCGTTCGTCGGGCTCGACTGGGATATCTGAAAAAAACCGTTTTTCCGGACATATAGCCGCTCTCGCGCCTAGTCACCCTCGTGAACTTGCCACATTTAGTACGACCGTACTAGAAATAAAAGAAGTATTCCGCTTGACATAAGCTGCATGGGTGCTGATATTCTATACAGATCGTCGCGAACCAGCCCGTAAGGCAACGTTCCCGACAAAGGCAAACCCGTCGTGAGGCGGGGGCGCAAAGCTAGAGGTCTCCGGGTGGAGATAGCTCGGCTGCCGAAGGAACGAGTCGTCTTTTGCCGACCGTTCCCTCAAAGACGAAAACCTTGGAAACGCAAAAGGAGGGAACCATGTCACGTCTATCTTCGATCCTACTGTTCGCTGCTGTGTGCTTCGTAATGTTCGGTTGTGGGGTGAACGACGGCCACAGCTCGGCCGAGTCGGTACAGCAGGCCGACAGCATCGACAACCCAAGCCCGAGT
>PMZC01000327.1:235-3947 GCA_003170555.1 Deltaproteobacteria bacterium | reverse complement strand
CCTCTCCGCGTCGGAGAGGGGCCGGGGGTGAGGTCCTTCTCCCCTTTCTCCGTCGGAGAGGCCACCCGCCCGCCCCAATCCCGCCTTTCCAATTCGCCATTTGTCTGTTGTATGATGCCTGCAACTTTTTCTTTCCCCGGATGTCACATCCGAACGTGGTCGTGGGGCGGATGACCGAGCAAGGCGAACAGCTTGATGTCCGTTGCATCGGGCGGTTTTTGGCCGGCGACGAGCCGGCGTACGAGGAACTCGTCGTCCGCTACCAGCGGCGAATATTTAATTTGGCGCTGCGGTATCTGCGCGGCGAGGAGGAAGCGCGCGAGGCGACGCAGGAGATATTCATCAAGGTCTATCGTTCGCTGCCGAAATTCCGCGGCGACGCCCGCTTCTCGACGTGGCTGTACCAGGTGGCGGTCAACCACTGCAAGAACCGGCTGAAGTATTTGCAGCGCCGCCACTACTACAACAGCGAATCGATGGACGACCCGGTGGAAAGCGAGGACGGCGAAACGAAGCGCCAGTATGCCGCCGACCAGCCCGATCCGCGCGAGCTCACGCAGTCGCGCGAAACGCAGGAGCTGGTGCGGCGGGCGATCGACCAACTGCCGGACGAACACCGCGAGGCGATCGTCCTGCGCGACCTGCAAGGCTTATCGTATGAGGAGATCGCGGCGATCACCGGACAGGTCGTGGGCACGGTGAAGAGCCGCATCCACCGCGGGAGGGCCGAACTGGCGCGGCTGCTGCAACCGTGGATGGAACGCGAGGGCGAATCATGAGCTGCCGTGAGTGGGAACATCTGCTGACCGATTACGTCGACGGCGCGCTGTCGCCCGAGGAACGCGCGCGCGTCGAGGCGCACTTGGCGTCGTGTCCGACGTGCGCCGCGGAGGTCGCCGCCGTGCAGCGCGTCACGCCGCTGGTGCGGGCGCTGCGGGAGGCGCCGCCGCCGCAGGGTCTGGCCGACGCCGTGTTCGCCAAAACCACCCGCCGCCGCCGCTGGCTGCCGCGCCGCTTCGCGCCCATCTCGGCCGCCGCGGCCGTGCTGGTGATCGTCGTCGCGCTGGTGATGGTCTACCGCAATTCCGAGATGTCCGAGCGGATGCCGGCCTTCGACAAGGGACTGGAGACCGTCAGCAAAGAAGTGACGTTGGCCGCGCCGACGCAAGCGCAAACCGACGCGGTGAAGCCGAAAGAACAGGCGCTCGACGAACGCGCGGATACCACGGTCGCGGGGAACGCGCCGTCGCGCGAGGCGGCGGTCAAACCGAACGCCACACCGGCCGGCCCGTCGCTGGTTCACGGCGTCGCGGGCGTCGGAGGAGGCGGCGGTCGTGCGCGCCCCGCGTTGGGTGTCGCCACGACCGGAACGGGTCGAGTCGGCGGACCCGCGCCGTCAGCCGCGCCGAGCTATCGGACGTCCGCCGGGGACCAAGGCGGCGCCGTAGACGAAACGGGCGTCGCCGGCGCTCCGACCGCGGCGGGCGGCCTGGGCGGACAAGCTGCGGATCAACGTCAGATGCGCGCGCGCCGTGAGGCCGAGGCGCCGCCGCCGCCCCCGTCGGCCGAGGAGACGCAAACCATGACCGCCGATCAATTGTCGTCCGCCGCAGCCGCGCCGATCGCGCAGCGCTGGGAAGCCGCGTTCTGCGGCGTGACCGAACCGCGCACCGTCGTGATCGATTCGACCAACGCGTGGAACAAGCTGTGGGGTCAGGTCAACGCGAACCGGCTAAGTCCGGCCGCGCCGCCGCACCTCGATTTTTCGCAGCAGGTGGTGGTCGGCGTGTTCCTCGGGACGAAAACCACCGGCGGCTGGGCGGTGAGCATCACCGACGTGCGTCTGTCGGACGGCGCGCTGCTCGTCGTCGCGCACCTCACCTCCCCGGCGTCCGGCATGGTCGTGGCCCAGGTTCTCACCCAGCCCTACAGCATCGTCGTGATCCCGCGCACCATCGACGGCCAGACGATCACGCACGAAACGCCGGTGCAGGTGATCTGGCGGTAATCGCTTCGTTTTCCCTTTTTCATTTTTCACTTTTCATTGTTTTCTATTTCACCCAGAACCGCTTCCGTGAAACCAACTGCGGTACGGCATTGGTGACAATGCCCAGCAGCATCGACCGCGTGCGCGATCCGAAACGATCCGGGACCGGATGGCCGACGGCCTCGGCGACGAGTTCGAGCAGGTGCGTGACCGGCAGGCCCAGCGCGAAGGGGCGCAGCATCCCCAGCGTGAGGTAGCAGCCGGTGCAGTACGTCGCCACCGCCTGGGCGCCGCTGCGGCGATACTCGCGATGCGCCCACCGCGCGACGTGCAGCGGATCGAGCGGCGATTGCCGCGGCGCGGCGGCCGCGATGCCGCAGCAGAAGCCTTCCTCGCGGGCGTACCGCGCCTCGACCGTGCGCGCGCCAAGGTGGTGCAGCAGTTCGCGCACGCGGTCCATGAAATCGGGGCCGAGCAGCCGGCCGTGGCAACTGTCGTGCATGACCACGGTGCGATTGAGCGGCCGCTTGATCTCGAGCCGCCCGCGCCGCATCAGGTCGAGCAGGTAATCGACGATGAACACCTTTTCGAAAGCGAAGCTCACGTTGAACAGGCGCTTCATCTCGTGCGCGAACATGTTGAAGCACGCGGGGCAGACGAAGATCATGCGCTCAACGTCGCCGCCGCCGTAGTACTCCGCCGCCGCGTGCGCCATGCGTTCGGCGATTTCGGGCATGCCCAGCCGGTAGTACATTTCGCCGCAGCATTGATCGAGGCCGCCGGCGATGGTCAGGTCGCGGAACAGTCCGGACTTGGCGAGGTACGCGCAGGTGATGAAGTTGCAGCCCGGGTACAGCACGTCGCCTGCCGGGCGAGTGTGCGCCCAGCGTTCGACCAGCGTGCGTTCATCGGCCGGCAGCTTCGCCAGCACGTCGGTGCGGAACGATTTCTGTTCGGTCGGCATGAGGTAGCGGGCGCGCGCGGGCAGACCGTGGCGCAGGTAGCGCGCGTGCCAGCGGGCGAGAATGCGGTCGTACGGTTCGGCGCCGTGCGGACAAAACACGTTGCACGCCGCGCACGATACGCACTTGGCGTCGATGTGCGGCGCGGGCCGGCCTTCGTCGACTCGCCGCATCTCGACCCGCGCCTCGTCTTTGGTGAGGCGCAGATAGATGCAGCGACTCAGGCACTCGCCGCAGAGTTGGCAGCTTCCGCGCATCGAGCGGCCTTCGGCTTGAGGCTTGAGGCTTGGGGNNCGGCATACCCGAGACTCGGAACCCGGGATCCGGGACCCGTAGTTCAGCGTTCCACCAACGGCCCGATCATCTTCCAGCCGTCGATCCACCACAGCGGCCGGTGCAGCATCACCAGCGCCAGGTTGCGCGCCAACGTGCCCGGCCGTTGCAAAAAACGTTTTCGCGCGTGCGTGGTTTCGTCGCGGCGGCTTTCGCCGACGAAGGTGATGTCGTGCGCGCGCCCGCGCCGCGCCAGCAACATCGCCGCCCGCAACACCGGCTCGGGGCGCGAGGCGTCGACCTGCACGCGCGTCATCACGCCCACGCCGGCCAGCGCGCGGCAGGTTCGCTCGGCCAGGCCGGGTTCGGGCAAGTCGCCGACGTCCACGACCGCGTGCACGGCGCCGGCCCAGTGCAGATCGCGCGCGAACTCCGCCGGGTTTTCGTGCGGCCGGACCTGCACCAGCAGATCGAGGCGCGGCCGTTTGCC
>PMZC01000327.1:0-180 GCA_003170555.1 Deltaproteobacteria bacterium | reverse complement strand
ACCTCGACCACGGCCAGCGGCGGATGCGCGACCGGCGCGGTGCGGTCGAAATAGTATTCCGGCGGCAGATGCTCGCGCGCCGGCAACGGCCACGCCGCCGGATCGAGCGCGGGCGGCGCCTTGATGTCGCGTTGTTCGTCGGCGCGCACGGTCGTCAGATGCTCAACCGCGTTATCGGCC
>PMZC01000139.1:824-7216 GCA_003170555.1 Deltaproteobacteria bacterium | reverse complement strand
GTCCCCGGCGTCGGCGTGGCGCTGGCGGCGAAATCCGGATCAGCGGTCGGCGTCGGCGACGGCGTCGGCGTCGGATGCGGCGCTGCTACGTCGGACGCGAACGCCTGCCGCGCCGCGAGCAGCACGCCGGTCAGATGCACTTGCTGCGCGGCGAAATCGACCTTGATCGTCGACTGCCCCAGATCGTATTGCTCGTAGCGTCCGCGGTCGATGGTCAGCAGCAGCGAACCGTTGGGATTGTCGAACGTGCCGGCGACATCGGCGGTAAGGCCGACGTCGGCCATCACGTGCAGGCGGTGCTGCGCCACGATGTCGCTGGCCGTCTCGTTCAACTGCTGCGTGCGCAGTTTCAAGGCGAAGGTGCGGTCGTTCGGGTTCAGCCGTCCGCTGATCGTGAGCTTCATCGGTTCGCGGTCGGCGTCGGTGACCATGCCCGCCGGGCGCGGCTTCCAGACGCCGTTCTGGATCAGCGGGCGGACGCCGCGCTCCTTGACCAGCGACAACTCGTCGAGCTCCACCTCGCCGCCGACCAGCCGCGCGTTCAACTGCACGGCCTGCACGTTCTCGCCGTACGCCGTGATCTCCGCGCCGGTGAGCATGACCTGGCCGTTCAACTTCTTCACCGGCCCGGAAACCGCCGCGTGCAGGGTCAGCTTGCCGGTCACCTGCACTTGGTCCTGCAAGCCGGCCAGGGCGAGCAGTTCCGCGATTTGCGTCTCGGGCATGTCGAGCGCCGCCTGCACCGTCGAGTCGAGCCGGTCGTACCAGCCGTCGACCGTGATGCGCGCGCCTTCGCGTTCGATCACCAGTTGCACGACCTTCGCGCGATTACCGTCGTACCCCAGGCCGCCGCTGATGCGTTTGAGGTTGATTGCGCCGTAGAGCAGATCGGCGAAGTCGAGCCGGCCCTCGACCTGCGGGTGATCGGTCGTACCGGCCGCTTGCAGATGCAGCGTCCCGCGGCCGCCCAGCGGCTTGTCGACCAGGGCGGCGAACTCGGCGAGGTCGGCGAACTCGAGATCGGCGACGCCCGACAGCGGACCGTGGTCCAGATCAAACGCGCCGGTCGCGGTCACGCGCGTGTGGTCGGTGGTCAACACGAACTGGCGGACCTCATTCTTCTTCGGTCCGAACAGCCCCGCGGCGTCGAGAGTCAGGTGCGTCAGGTTGGCCTGCTTGACGTGCACGCCGTCGACGGTCAGCTTCAACTGCCGCACCTCGTTGGCCGTCACGTCGCCGCCGGCATCGAGGACGAGTTCGACTTTCTGCGCCGTGATCCGGTCGCCCTGGCTCACCTCGTCGGCCGTGAGATTCACCTGCGCCTCGTAAGCGACGCGCGAGCCGATGTGCATCTTGCCGTCGAGCGAAACGGCGACGCGCTCCACGTGCGCCTGGTCGGCGTACCGCGCGTCTTGCAGTTCGACGTCGCCCCGCGCCGACAAATCAATGGGCGGGCCTTTCTTTAGCGGCACGGCGCCGCTCACGTCGAGGGTCAGGTTACCGGCCGCGACCTCGACCGTCTCGGTGTGCGCGACGGCGTCAGGCTTGGCCTTCACCGTCTGGGTGTAGACCAGGTCCTGCAAATCCATTGTCGTGTGCGCTTTAAAACGCAGATTGCCGGCGGCGCCCGTGCGGTCGACCGAGGCGTCGAGCCGCATCGCCAGCTTGTCGAGCCGAATCATCTCCTGGTATCGCGCGCCGCCGAGCGCGACGGAGCCGTTGGCGGCGACGAGCAGCGGCGTGATCTGGCCTTTCGTGTGCAGATTGGCGCTCGCGACGCCGCCGAGACCGAGCTTCGCCTGGCCGAAGCTGCCGAGAATGTCGCCGACGTTCACGCTCGCCAGCTTCACGTCCGCGTCGAAGGGCAGCGTGTTTTCCAGGCCGAGCTCGCCGGACAAATCAACGACGCCCGCGCCGACGGCCGCGTGGAATCCGGTGATGTGCACCCGCTCGCGCGTGACGATGTACTGTGCGTGCAGGTCGCGCACCGGCAGTCGGTTGACCTGCGCCTGCGGCAGCGCGATCGCGCCTTGCGCCGCCCAAACCGGCTTCTTGTTGCCGACCAGTTGGAAACGCCCCTGGGCCGTCAGGGTGAGCAGGCCGGCGAGTTGAATGTCGGCCGGCTTCATCAATACGAGTTGATTGACCTTGCGCGCGTCGACTTCGAGCTTCACGTCCGATGTCAGATCCAAACCGGTCAACAGGTTGGCCACCTGAGCCGTGGCCGAGAGGTGGAGGTCGGGCATCTCGATGGCCAGTTGCGTGACCTTGCCCACCCACGATTGCAGGTTCGCTTCGGCGTCCACGCTCAGCGAACGCACCTGGTCGCGCATTTCGCCGATCGACGCGCTCGCGCCGCCGAGCCGCACCTTCGCCGCGACATCGCCGCGGTGGAGATCGCCGTGCGCCTCGACCTTGATCGACTCGACCGCCACGGCCAACGCCGGAATCGGCTGCGGATTCGGATTATCCGGCGTGGCCGCGCGCGTGCGCGCCGGCATGTCCAGGCGGAATTTGGCGTCGACGCTCACGTTCTTCACGATGATCGGCAGCTTGATCTGGAACGGATGAAACGGCTTCTTCGGCTTGGGCGGCGAGGGGCAGATCGGCAGGTTCTCCACCCCGTCGCGCAGGTACAGGTAATTCTCGGCGCCTTCGACGGTCACTTCGTCGACCACCACCCGGCCGCGCAGCAGCGGCGCGGTTTTGACGTGAACGTAGAGCCGCTTCAGCGCGCCGAACGGGTGTGCGAATTTCTCGTGCGGGTCGGTGTAGCGCGCGCCTTCGATCAGCAGCGAGAACGGCAGCAGCGACAGGCGCAGCTTCTGGACTTCGATTTTCGAGCAGGTCAGTTTCTCGACCGGCGGCAGCGCGCGATCGAGCACGAAGCGCGTGAAGAAGCCGGTTTGCAGCAGGAAGTTCAGCGCGACCAGCGCCACGACCACCAGGCCGATCACCCCGCCCACCAGCCACGCGACCGTCTTGAGCAGAATCTTGATTACTCGGCCGGTGAGCTGGGCGGCGCGCGCCATCTAGTGTCTCGTCATTTCATCGTTTGAGGATTCGGCGTCGGTCGCCGGGGGCGCGTCTTGGTCCGGCGCGACCGGCATGCGGAATTCTTCGCTCGCCCAGCGGCCGAGATCGAGCGTGCGGCAGCGCACGGAGCAGAACGGACCGCGCGGCGGGTCGTCCCAGTTCGTCACGCGGCCACAACTCGGACAGCGCACCCGGTGTGCGGACAAAAAAGCCTCCTTAAGGCCGAGGCCCCGATCCCTTCACCGGACCGAGGCCCCAAGCTGTCGCGCGAAGCGGGCAACGGGGTTCGAACCCGCGACACCGAGCTTGGGAAGCTCGTACTCTACCAACTGAGCTATGCCCGCGCACTAGCCGGTCGCGTTCCGTCTCAACTCCGGCGACCCGGACGATTCGCTGCCAGGAACAACCGTGCGTTAATCCTTATATGCACCGCTATTGATGTCAAGGGAAAAACCGGGCGCGGCGGGCCGGGCCGATCGCCTTCCGGCGCCGAGCGGACCGCTATTTCGTCGCCTTATTGTCGTTGACATTCGAGTCTACAATGACTATCGGCTAAATATAGTGTGCAACTAGCGTTTGCAAAAGAGCTACAACCCCAAAGCAAGGAGGGCGGTCATGAAGAAGGTGACTATTACCATTGTTATCCTTACGCTGTTCGTCGCCGCGGCGGTATTCGCGGGCCAGCACGTCGCGCCAATCGTGACGGCTCGGGCGCCGGCGCACGTGGTCCCGGCAGCGCCACCCCCGACGGCTTTCGCCGTCTTGCTGGAACAGGATCCTGGCGCGGGTAGCAGGGCGGACCAAAATTTTGAAACCGCGTATGACACTTATGATTGCTACGCCGCCGATGACTTCATCGTGCCGGCGGGCGCAATCTGGGAAATCAACGAGTTCTTCTTTGCCGGCAGCGGCAGCATCTTGACCAACATCTTCTCCGTGTCGACCGGTATTCATGTTCTGGTCTATGCCGATAACTCCGGGTTGCCGGACGGCTATCCGGGCAGCGGCACGCCCATCTGGTCGGAAGACTTCACTTATGGCAGTGGGAACGTCGTGGTGAGCGGCGCCGACTCGAACTCGGTGACGTTAACTCCGACTTTGCCCGGAGATTTTCAGGCAGGCGTCTACTGGGTGGAGTTCTATGCCGACATCGACTTCACCCCAAACGGCCAGTTTTACTGGACCACCTCGACTACGACCAACGGCGTGGCGTACCAGTGGATCAATCCGGCCGGCGGTTTCGGCGAGGGCGTCACTTGGGAGCATCCGGCCGGCGACCACGACTTGGCGCTTACGCTGTCCGGTTCGGCCTGCACGGGCTGTTGGATCGACTCCACTTGCTACAGCGACGGCGACCCGAACCCGGCCAACGCGTGCGAGAAGTGCGATGTGGCGACCTCGAATACCGCTTGGTCCAACCAGGACGACGGCACGTCCTGCGATGACGGCCTGTTCTGCACCGATCCGGACACGTGCACGAGCGGCGTGTGCTCCGGTCTGGCGCGCGACTGCGACAACGGCCTGTTCTGCGACGGCACGGAAACCTGCGACGATACCGCGGATGCGTGTGTTTCGTCCGGCGACCCGTGCACGCCGCCTGACACTTGCGATGAAACGACGGATACGTGCGTGGCGCCGGTCGACGACGACANNCGACGACGACACGACGGTTGACGACGACACGACGGTCGATGACGACGTAAGCGACGACGACGTAAGCGACGACGACGTTAGCGACGACGACACCACGCCGACCGACGATGACACCATGGACGACGACGCCTCCGGCGGCGACGACAGCGGCGGCGACAACGGCGGCTGCGGCTGTTAATCCGGGTTCCGGGTCTAGCAACTCGATGTTTGTCCAAGGGGCGGGATTCGATCTCGCCCCTTTCCTATTTCGTAGGGGCGGTTCGTGAACCGCCCCTCCTTCGCCTTTTTGCCGTCAGGACCCACCGCGCCGATAATCGAACAGGCGCAAGGTCGGATCGTAGAAGCGATAGCGGAAGACGACCCACATCCCCTCGAAGAAATCGCCCCAGCGGATTTTCTTGCCGTGCTCTTTGAAGCGGGGGCGATAGGAGATCGGCCGCTCGACGATCGGGATGCGGCGATTGAGCAGCTTGACCGCCACCTCGGCGTCGAAATCGAAGTGTTGGCGTTCGAGGCGCAACGCGCGCAGCAGGTCGGTGCGAAACGCTTTGTAGCAGGTGGCCATGTCCGTGTAGTAGGCGCCGGGCCACAGCACGAAAACCACGGCCTTGCCGATCGTGAGGCCGATGCGATAGACGCGCCGCCTTTTTTGGTCGGCCCCCAGCGGCATGATGCGCGAGCCGAACACCACGTCGGCCTCGCCGCGCACCAGCGGCGCCAGCAACACCGGCCAATCGCGCGGGTGGTATTCCAGGTCCGCGTCCTGCACGATGACGAACTCGCCGTCGGCCGCCGCGAGCGCGTGCTGAATCGCGCAGCCTTTGCCGCAGTTCGTCGGCAGGACGATCAGCTTCGCGTCGAAATCCGGATGGTCGGCGAGAAACCGGCGCATGATCTCGCCGCCGCCGTCGGCGCCGCCATCGTCGACGATCACCGCCTGCACGCCCAGGCCGAGCGACGACAGATCGGCCTGCCGCACGCGGTCGAGCACCTCCGCCACGGTGTCCGCCTCGTTGTACACGGGAATCAACACCGACAGCTTTTTCGCGGACGCCTCGTTCATGTGCGGCGCAGTGTAACACGCGCGCAAGCCGAGTGAAGAGTGAAAAGTGAAAAGTGAAGCCGCACTGGGGGGATGCTGCAAAAAGGTCCTATTTGTCGTCCTGAGCGAAGCGAAGGATCTATGAAATGACCGGAAAACAGCAGATTCTTCGCGGAGTCTACCCTGAGCGAAGTCGAAGGGCTCAGAACGACATCCGCTCCTGTCTTGAGTGATGCAGCAGCCGCGCTGGACGGCAATTTTTCATTCGCGGGAGATTGGCATATATTGACCGCGTCATGTCCGAAAAAGGCTATGCCCGTTTGGCGACCGGCCTCTTCGCCGCGGCCGTGCTGTGGGTTTTTGCGCACGTCGAATTCGGGTGGCCCAGCGGCGACGAGGGGTGGTATCTGTACGCCGCGCGCGAACTGCTGCGCGGGCGCTGGCCGTACGTGCATTATTTTTTCACGCAGGGTCCGCTGACGCCGTTGATCATGGCCGCCGCGATGGCCGCCGACCACACACTGGAAGCCGGACGCACCGAGTCGGCGCTGTGTTTTTTGCTCGCGCTGTGGCTGGGCGCCGCCTGGCTTCATGATGACCGTGCGTCAGGTGAAACGCGCTTGCCTTCCGTTTTCTCTAATCCGCAATCCGCAATCGGCAA
>PMZC01000139.1:300-785 GCA_003170555.1 Deltaproteobacteria bacterium | reverse complement strand
GGCCGTGGCGATCGCGGCGCTGGCCTGCGCGGTGCGCATCAGTCTCGCGCCGTGGGCGCTCGCCGTGTGGCTTTACGCCGCATCGACCTTGCCCGCCCCGCGTCGCGTGCGCGGCGCGCTGGTTCTGGCGCTGCTCGGCGGCGGATTGGCCGCGCTGGCGTACGCGCCGTTCGCCATCGCCGCGCCGGAGCGCCTGCGGGAAGGGCTGTTCGGCTATCACCTCGGCGGTGGCCGGATCGCGCTCTCGGCCGAACGGGCGTGGGAGTTTCGCGGGGTCTTCTGGTCGCAGTGGATCGCGATCTGCTGGCCGGTGCTCGCCGCGGTCGCCGCCGCTTACGCGCTGACCTGGCGGCGTTGGAAGTGGGATCGGCGCGACGCGTTGTTGCTCGGCGGCGCGTTGGCGCTGACCATCGTCCACAGTCTGCCGTCCACGCCGTATCCCAAGTATCAGGTGACGCCCACCGCGCTGCTGGCGCTCGCCGCCG
>PMZC01000139.1:0-272 GCA_003170555.1 Deltaproteobacteria bacterium | reverse complement strand
TGACTCGGCTGGCGCAGCGCGAGCCGGTGCTCACTTTCGATACGCTGCTGGCGGTCGAAGGCCGGCTGCGCGTGCCGCCCGGCTACGAGATGGGCCCGTTCGCGCTCACCGTTTCGTGGGACGACGCGCGCGCCCGCCGCGTGGGCACGGTCACGCCGGCGATGGTGACCGCCGCCTTCGAAAGCGCGCGGTTCCGCGTGCTCGCGGTGCACGGCGACGATCTCGGACTCGCCGCGCCCTATTGGCGCAACCGCGCCCTGGCCGCGCTGCGC
>PMZC01000170.1 GCA_003170555.1 Deltaproteobacteria bacterium | reverse complement strand
AACTCGATGCCCTGCCCGATGCGATTGGGCCCGCCGCCGAGAATGATGATCTTTTTGTTCTTGCTCGGCAGCGCCTCGTTTTCTTCCTCGTACGTCGAGTAGTAGTACGGCGTCTCGGCCGCGAATTCGGCGGCGCAGGTGTCGACGGTCTTGAAGACGGCCTCCAGGTGTAGCCGCTTGCGGCGGCGGCGCACGTCGTCTTCGGTGCAGCCGAACAGCCACGCCAGTTGCTTGTCGGCGAAACCGAGCCGCTTCGCCTCGTGGAGCAGGTCCCTCGGCAATTCAGCGAGGTCGCGGCCGTGCAGGTCCATTTCCATCCGCGCGATTTTTTCGATCTCGTCGATGAACCACGGATCGATGCCGGTGATGCGCGCCAGCTCCGCGGTCTTCATCCCGAGCTGCAGGCCGTATTTGACGTAGAACAGATTGTTCGGGTGCGGCTGCGCCAGGCGGCGGCGAATCGCGCGCTTCAACGCCGCGTGATCGGCCCGCGGATCGTAAACGTCGAGGTAGTCCTTGCCGTCGGCGCCCAGGCCGAAGTGCGCCTTCTCCAGCGAGCGCAGCGCCTTTTGCAGCGACTCGGGGAAGTTGCGGCCGATGGCCATCGCCTCGCCGACCGATTTCATCTGCACGCCGAGCACGTCGTCGGTGCCGGGGAATTTTTCGAAATCCCAGCGCGGCGCCTTGGTGACCACGTAGTCGATCGACGGCTCGAAGCAGGCCGGCGTTTTCTTGGTGATGTCGTTGGGGATCTCGTCGAGCGTGAAGCCGACGGCCAGCATCGCCGCGATCTTGGCGATGGGGAACCCGGTCGCCTTCGAGGCCAGCGCCGAGCTGCGCGACACGCGCGGGTTCATCTCGATCACGACCATGCGGCCGTCTTTGGGATTGACCGCGAACTGCACGTTTGAGCCGCCGGTCTCGACGCCGATCTCGGTCATCACGAGGCGCGCGGCGTCGCGCATGATCTGATATTCCTTGTCGGTCAGCGTCTGCGCCGGCGCGACGGTCACCGAGTCGCCGGTATGCACGCCCATCGGGTCGAGGTTTTCGATCGAGCAGACGACCACGAAATTATCCTTGCGGTCGCGCATGACCTCGAGCTCGAATTCTTTCCAGCCGATCACCGACTGCTCGATCAGCACCTCGTGCACCGGGCTGAGCGTCAGCGCCTTGTTCACCTTCGCGCGGTATTCGTCGCGGCGGAAAACCGTGCCGCCGCCCGTGCCGCCCAGCGTGAAGGCCGGCCGCAGAATGACCGGCAGGTCGATTTCGTCGAGCAGCGCCATCGCCTCATCGAGACTGCGCACGAAG
Source organism: Deltaproteobacteria bacterium (assembly GCA_003170555.1). GTDB lineage: Bacteria > Lernaellota > Lernaellaia > Lernaellales > Lernaellaceae > FEN-1099. The sequence goes on along the minus strand of PMZC01000170.1, from coordinate 3,335 downwards.
CGGCCGCGCGGCACTTCGAGACCGACGCGACGCATGGCCTGGCCGAACAGTTCGCGGCTCTCGGCTTTCTTGATCGCCTCGATGCGCGCGCCGATCAGCTCGACGTTGTACTTCGCCAGCACGCCGCGTTCGTGCAGCTCGTAGGCGAGATTCAGGCTGGTCTGGCCGCCCATTGTCGGCAGCAGCGCGTCGGGCCGTTCGCGTTCGATGATCTGCGCCACCACGTCGGGCGTAAGCGGCTCGATGTACGTGCGGTGCGCCATCTCCGGGTCGGTCATGATCGTCGCCGGGTTCGAATTGATCAGCACGATGCGATAGCCCAGCGACTTGAGCACGCGGCACGACTGCGTGCCGGAGTAATCGAACTCGNNCCTGGCCGATGACGATCGGCCCGCTGCCCAGAATCAGAATCGTTTCAATGTCAGTGCGTTTGGGCAAGCGGTGCTCCTTGAGCAGAATCGGGGATTGGGGATTGGGGGTTAGGGATTGGGGATCGGCGATTTCGAATTGTACATCGAGCGCCGTGCAAAGACGATTCGGGGACCGCGATGAACAACAATTTCATGACTTTCTCGCAAGCGCCTGAATAAGCTTATTGAGCAATCTGCCGACGCTATCCGCCAGCTCTTTCACGCGCTCCGTGTGTTCCGCCGTCAAATATTCCAGTCGTTCGGCGATCAACAAATGGGTTTGGGTTTCACTCAATGAACCTCGCGCGATTGAGAGAAAACGAAGATAGTCCAGTCGGTGAGTCCGCCCGTGGCCTTCGGCAATATTCGCGGCGACGGAACTTGCCGCCCTCCGAATCTGACTGGTTAAACCAAACCGCTCGTCCGCCGGCAGGGTTTTTGTCAATCGGTAGACCTCAACGACGAGGTCCATGCTCTTTTGCCAGACTTCCAAATCCTTGAACGAACGAATCAACGTCTTTCCCCGGAAATCGTCTCCTTGCGCCGGCGCCCCAATCCCCAATCCCTAACCCCCAATCCCGCTCTACTTCTTACCCGCCGCCATCATCGCCGTAAAGCGCTCGAAGAGGTATCTGGCGTCATGCGGCCCCGGCGACGCCTCGGGATGATACTGCACCGAGAACACCGGCAGCGACTGGTGCGCCATGCCCTCGTTGGTGCGGTCGTTCAGGTTGAGGTGCGTCGCCACCACGTCGCCGCCGAGCGAATCGACGTCGACCGCGTAGCCGTGGTTCTGCGCGGTGATCTCGACCTTCTCGGTGGTCAGATCCATCACCGGCTGATTGCCGCCGTGGTGGCCGTACTTCAGTTTGTACGTGCGGCCGCCCAGCGCGAGGCACAGCAACTGGTGGCCCAGGCAGATGCCGAAGATCGGCTTTTTGCCCAGCAGCTTTTTGATTTCGTCGACGGCGTACGTCACCGCGGCCGGATCGCCCGGGCCGTTCGACAGAAAAATACCGTCGGGATTGCGCGCGAGCACGTCGGCCGCGCTCGTCGACGCGGGCACGACCTCGACGCGACAACCCACGCGCACCAGATTGCGCAGAATGTTGTGCTTGATGCCGTAGTCGTACGCGACGACGTAGAACTCGCTCTTGCCGCCGCGCCCGTAACCGCTTTCGAGATTCCACGCGCCGTCATGCCACGTATACGGCTGATCGCAGGTGACCTCGCCGGCGAGATCGCGGCCGTCGAGCGTCGGATATTCCGCGGCGCGTTGCGCGAGCGACCGGTGATCGAGATCAGTCGTCGAGATGATTCCGGTCTGCGCGCCGACTTCGCGGATATGCCGGGTCAGCGCGCGCGTGTCGATCCCCGCGATGCCGACGATGCCGTTGCCGCGCAGGTAGTCGTCGAGTGTCAGCCGGCTGCGCCAGTTGCTCGGCCGCGCGCACGCCTCGCGCACCACGAAGCCTTCGAGAAAGATGCGGCGCGCTTCCACGTCTTCGGGGTTGATGCCGTAGTTGCCGATCAGCGGGTAGGTCATCGTGACGATCTGCCCTTTGTAGGACGGATCGGTGATGATCTCCTGGTAGCCCATCAGCGAGGTGTTGAACACGACCTCGCCCAGCGCTTCGCCTTCCGCGCCGATGGACCAACCGGAAAAGGTGCGGCCGTCGGCCAGCACCAGCATCGCTCGTTTGCCTTGCATCGTTCGGGTCAACCTCTGGCGGACAGTTTGCGTTGATATGCGGTGCGGATCAACTCCATGAACAAGGGGGCCGGCGCCTCGAGTTTTGAGGTCAATTCCGGGTGGAATTGGCAGCCGAGGAAGTACGGGTGATTGGGCAGCTCCATGACCTGCATGATCGTGCCCGGCGGATTATGGCCCGAGAAGACCAGCCCCGCTTTTTCGAGCTGCGCCACGTAATCCGGATTCACCTCGTAGCGGTGGCGGAAACGCTCGCGGATTTTGTTGCTCTGGTAAATCCGCGACGCGTGCGAACCTTCTTTCAGGATAATGTCGTGCCCGCCCAGGCGCATCGTGCCGCCCTTCTGCGTGACGCCGATCTGCTCGGGCAAGATGCAGATCACCGGGTGCTTCACCTCGACGCCTTCGTCGGCCACTTCCATCGTGTTGGCGCCCTCGAGGCCCAGCACGTGGCGCGCGTATTCGACCACGGCCAGTTGCATGCCGTAGCAGAGGCCGAGATACGGCACGCCGTGTTCGCGGCAATAGCGGATGACTTCGATCTTGCCTTCGATGCCCCGCGTGCCGAAACCGCCCGGCACAATGACCGCGTCGACCCCGACCAGCATCTCGTCGCAGCGGTTGCCCGTGCGCTCGAGTTCGGCCGTGTCGAGCCATTCGATTTTCACCTGGCCGTCGATGTGCGCGCCGCTGTGCTTCAGCGCCTCGATGACGCTGGCGTACGAATCGTGCAGGTCGGTGTACTTGCCGCAGATGGCCACGCGGATTTCCGGGCCGGTCGGCGCCAGCAACCGGCTGACCAGGCTGCGCCACTGGTCGAGGTTCGGCGGCGAATAGATGCTGAGCCGCTTGTGCAGGATTTCGGTCAGGCCCTCTTCCTCAAAAACGAGCGGAATCTGGTAGACCGACTCGACGTCGACGCCCGAGATCACCGCCTTCGGATCGATGTTGCAGAACAGGCCGACCTTTTTCTTGATCTTCTCGGTCAGCCGCTCTTGACAACGGCCGATGATCACGTCGGGCCGGATGCCGCGCTCGTTGAGCAGCTTCACCGACTGCTGCGTCGGCTTCGATTTCTGCTCGTCGACGCCGGTGGGCATCGGCACGTAAGTCAGATGGACGAAGATCACATTTTCGTCGCCGACCTCGTGCCGCAATTGGCGCACGGCCTCGATGTAAAGCTCGTTCTCCATGTCGCCGACGGTGCCGCCGAT
>PMZC01000301.1 GCA_003170555.1 Deltaproteobacteria bacterium | reverse complement strand
GTCGAAGACAACGTGCTCACGCTGCCGGCGAAGTCGTTCGAGCTGACGCCCGGCCGCCGTTTTCTGATCAACCCCGGCGGCGCGGGTCAGCCGCGCGACCGCATTATCGGCGCGCCGTTTGTCGTGCTCGAAGACAATCTTGTGCATTTCCGCATCGCCACTTACGATCTGGACCAGACGGCGCAGAAGGCCGCCCGTCTTCCCTTCGGCGATCTTCTCGCCGATCGCTTGCGCCGGGGAGTCTGAGCCCGAGTTGAACCGCGTTCGCGCCAACCCTGCTCGCGTCGTGCTGTTCGTACTGATCTTCGGACTGGCCGTATTTTTTTTCGGGCGTTACTTCATTTCCTCTCAGACCGCGCCGGCCGTGCGCGTCGACAAGCCGTGGCTGCAGATCGTCGGCGGGCGCAACGAAGCGCTGGCCGATGCCGACGGTCTCTTGGTCGCCCCGGGGCAGAAGATGGTTGTCCGGGCGTTTCCCGGTCACGAAATTCCGGGTTTTTACTGGCGACTGAAAGTGCTGATTGTCGAGTACCACGACATCGCGCTGGGCTGCGACACGAGCGGGCGCGGCGCCTCGCTGGTCATCGACCCCGCCCGGTTCCACGTTCCGTTTCACCCCGGTCAGGTCGTTTCCCTGGAAGTGATTGACGACGGTCTGAAGGTGCAATTCGTGGTCGACGGCTCGATCTTCTCCACGGTGGTGATCGGCAATGCTCGGCCCCAGAGNNCAGAGCGTGTGGCTGGCGGCCGGCCGCTCGACGCTGCGCGTGCAGGACATGTGGTTTTCGATCACCAAGACGTCGATCCAAATCACGAAGAACTTCCGGCCGACGACCTGGGGCACGGTGCTGACCTACCTGCTGGTGGCGTTGATCCTCGCCGTGCTGTTCGGCGTCGAGTTGCTCGCGGCGACGCGCTTCGACCTCGATCGCGGCCGCTTGGTCGGCGGCTGGCTGGCGACGACGTTCTGCTTCGGCTGGCTGCTGGCGGTGTTGTCGCACAACACCTGGCTGCGGCAGCTCGGACCGTTGATTGTCGTGCTCTGGTTTGCGCTGCGCGCGCGTTATTGGCTGACGGCGAGCCGCTTTTTCGCCCGCTGGCAGGTACACGCCTGGCGGCTGCTGCCGGCGCTGCTCGGCCTGGCGGCGATGGGCCTGCTGCACGCGCGAACACCGTTGGGGCTGCCCGCGCACACTCTCATGAACGGCATTGCGCCGCCGCTGTTCCTGCTCATCGGGATGTTGATCTTCGCCGTCGACATGCGCCTGTCGTGGCTCAAGGCGATCGCGCTGTGCGGCCCGGCGCTGTCGCTCTACGTGTTGTGTTACGTGCTGGTGTTACCCGGTCCGCCGGGGCCGGACCACGCCGTGTTCCTGCTGCTGCCGGCGTCGGCGCTGCTGGTCACGCTGCCGCTGGTCGCGAACAAGAAGCAACTCCGGGTGTACGGTTTGTACATGCTGGGCGCCTCGGCGCTGATGTTGGCCTCGCTGGAAATCGCGTTGCGCAACAGCCCGATTATTTCGTATTTGCGGCCGATGGGCATCGGTAAAACCTACGACCCGGATCGAGACCTCTTCTGGGCGCCCAAGGCGTTCTTCTCGTGGGAGAACGGGTTTGAGGGCCGCGACGACGTGCGCGTCCGCGTGCTGAACTTCCGCGGCAAGACCGGCACGCGCCGCGAGAAGGCGCCCGGGACGATTCGCATCCTCACCGTCGGCGGCAGCAACGTGTACGGCGACGGCATCGCCGACAACGAGCACACGTTCAGCGGGCGGCTCGAACAGCTCCTGCGCGCGCGCGGCGTCAAGGCCGAGGTGCTCAACGGCGGCGTGCGCGGTTACAACTCGACGCAGCTCATGGTGCTGCTGCGCAAGTACGCGCTGTCTTACCACCCCGACATCGTCATTCTCTATTTGATGCGCAACGACATCTACGTCGACAAGGCCCGTTACACCTACCGCGAGTTGTGGCTCGCCGGCAACGAGCCGTGGACGCGCCTGCGTCGCCAGTTGCAGCGCAGCTATCTCTACGACGCGATGACCTCGGTGATCCTCGACGCGCGCGAGAACATGCGGACGCAATGGTACGATCCCGGTCTGTGGAAAGACGCGAACCCGCCGCAGGATTTCGCGGCCAATCTGCGCGACATGATCAACGACGCCCAACACGCTGGCGCGAAGGTGATCGCCGTTTCCGAATTCTGGGGCGACCGCATTCCGCATGAGTTTCATAACGAACGGATGGAAAAGTTTCGGGCGACGATGGAGCAAGCGGCGCGCCGGATGGGCGTGCCGTACTACGACGCCTACGATCATTTCATGGCCGCGCCGGACCCGTGGATCTGGGTGTTTCCCAAAGACCGCACGCATTTTAATTACGAAGGGCACGCGGAAATGGCCCGCTATTTGGAAAACATTCTGATTCAGAACAAGCTCATCCCGGCCGGCGACTGAATCTTCCGCTTACCGTCGAACCTCAAACGACGCGAAATCAATTTCGTCGTATCGCGTGCGCTTCCAATGGTGCGGCAGCTCGACGAGCGCGCCGGGCGTGTCGGCGGTTTGCAGCAAGCGCAGCAAATCACGCAGGATCGCGAACTGCTGATTGACCGCGTGCGGTTCGCCGAACGGCGCGCCGTACGGGAACTTGACGTACCCATTNNGCGCGAAGTCCGCGCCGTCGGCGACGAGCAGCTTGGCGACCTGGTGCGCCGTGCCGGTTTCCGGATGGAGATACTCTTTGGTCAGCCCGCCGCCCCAGCCGAAGCTGTAGAAATTTGGGGCGAGTCCGCCGAGTACGCCGCGTTCGACCAGCGTGCGCAGCCGGTCGATGGGCATGACGACGTTGTGATCTTGGTTGAAGCGCGCGTGCGGCCAATGCGGATTGGACTCGCGAAGCCGCCGGGGATCGAAGGTCGAAGGCAGCGTACGGAAGCTCGGATCGCCGTCTTTCGCGTCGATGTCGAACGGCTTCTGACCCTCAAGGATCAACCCCGCCGTCGTCACAATCGCCAGGCGCGACTCGGCGAGCTTCTTGGTGAACGGTGTCCACGGAATTTCGTCGTGGCGGACGTGATAGCCCCACGTGCTGACTTGGTTGATCAGGCCGCGCAACGGTTCGACCGTCTTTGTGAACGCCGGCACGGCATACGACTTGCCCAGCAAACGCCACAGCTTCGTTTTTTTCGCGGCGCCCATCGGCCTCCCTTACTTCGCCGCCGCGCGGATGATCGCCCGGCAGAAGGCGGGCAGATCGGCCGGCGTGCGGCTGGTGATC
>PMZC01000142.1 GCA_003170555.1 Deltaproteobacteria bacterium | reverse complement strand
GAAATAGACCTCGCCCGGCGGCGCGTCGAAGCCTTCCACCACGAGGTGAAAATGGTGAATCAGCGCTTCGATGCTCGTCGCCAGCGCGGGCTTCGGCGGCGGCGCGAAGTGCGGCACATCGGCCATCACCGGCCCGTCGGCCAGGCGGTCGAGCGCCTGCTCGATGATGTGCACGCTCTGCCGCATCTCCTGCAGGCGCACCAGGTAGCGGTCGTACGTGTCGCCGTGCTGACCGAGCGGAATCATGAAGTCGTACTCGTCGTAGCCGGCGTAAGGCAGCACGCGGCGCAGGTCGTATTCCACGCCGCTGCCGCGCGCCATGGGGCCGGTGATTCCCCACTCGAACACGTCTTCCCTGGTCAGCACGCCGATGCCCACCGTGCGCCCTTTCCAGACGCGGTTCTTGGTCAGCAGTTGTTCGTATTCGTCGATGCGCTTCGGCATCGCGCGGCAGAACTCGCGACACTTCTCGACCCAGCCCGGCGGCAAGTCGGTCGAAACGCCGCCGACGCGCGGATAGCTGACGGTCATCCGCTGGCCGCAGACCGCCTCGAACAACTCATAGATGAATTCGCGTTCGCGGAAGGCGTAGAGGAACACGGTCAGCGCGCCGATATCCGCGGCGTGCGAGCCGATCCAAATCAGGTGCCCGCCGATGCGCGACAGCTCGGCCATCGCGATGCGAATCGTTTTCGCGCGCGGTGGGATGGCGTCTTCGATGCCCACCAGCCGCTCGACCGCCCAGATGTAGCCGAGGTTGCAGCTCATGCACGAGGTGTAATCGAGCCGGTCGGTGAGCGGCAGAAATTGGAAGTAGGTCATGCCCTCGGCCATCTTTTCGATGCCGCGATGCAGATAGCCGATGGTCGGTTTGGCCGAGACGATGCGTTCGCCGTCGAGTTCGAGGATCACGCGCAGCACGCCGTGCGTCGACGGGTGTTGCGGGCCCATGTTCAAAGTCATGTAGCGCGACTCGGGCATCGCTAATCCTCACGCCCGAGGACGGGATAGTCCTTGCGCAACGGATGGAAGTCCGCGTCTTCCTCGAGGTAGATGCGCCGCGGATCGGGATGCCCGGCGAAGACGATGCCGAACATGTCGAACACTTCGCGCTCGTGCCAGTTGGCCGCGGTCCAGAACGCCGCGAGGCTGGGTACGGTCGGCGGGTCGCCGCCGGCGCGCACCTTGATCGCCACCTGCGCCGGGAGGTGCATGCTGGTCAGGTGCACGACCACCTCGAACGGCTCCGCCTCGCCCGGATACTGCACGCCGTTGAGGTGCGACAGAATCGTAAATTGGTAGTCGTGATCGCTCCGCAGTTGTTGAATCAGCTCGACGTAGCGTTCGCGCGGAACGGCGATGGTCGGGATGCCGGCGCGATCTTGCGTCACCGTGAAATCGGGGAACGCTTCGCTGAGCTTGCGGGCGAGGTCTTTATATTGCGCGCGCGGGTCGGCCATGGTTCGTCACGCTCGCTTCTTGATGGAATCGACCTTGATCTTCTTGTCGAAGATTTGCTGAATGCCGAACAGCAGCGCCTCGGGCCGCGGCGGGCAGCCGGGCACGTAAACGTCGACCGGCACGATCAGGTCCGCGCCCTGCACCACGGCATACGAGCGAAAAATGCCGCCGGTGGTGGCGCAGGCGCCCATCGCCAGCACCCACTTCGGTTCGGGCATCTGGTCGTAGACCTTGCGCATGACCGGGGCCATCTTTTTGGTCAACGTCCCCGCCACGATCATTAAATCGGCCTGGCGCGGACTGGCGCGGAAAATTTCCATGCCGAAGCGGCTGATGTCATAGTGCGCCATCGCCGTGGCCATCATTTCGAGCGCGCAGCAGGCGAGGCCGAAGGTGACCGGCCAGGTCGAGTAAACGCGCGCCCAGTTGACGAGCGAATCGACCGTCGTGGTGAGAAACCCGTCGGGGATTTTCTGCTCTATTCCCATTCCAGCGCTCCCTTGCGCCAGACGTAGAGGTAGCCCACCAGCAGCACCAGCACGAAGATGGCCATCTCGGCCAGGGCCAGCAGGCCGAAGTGCTCGTTCAAATTCTTATAAATAACCGCCCACGGGTAGAGAAAAATGATTTCCACGTCGAAGAGGATGAACAACATGCCGATGACGTAGTAGCGCATCGGGAATTTCTCGCGCGCATCGCCGACCGGCGGCACGCCGCACTCGTAAGGGCTTAGTTTTTCAGCGGTGTCGCGCCGCGGGCCGATCAGCCGCGACAACCCCACGATGCCGCCGGCGCCGATGGCGACCACCAGCAGCAAATAGACGAAAAGCGGAAGGAAATCGACCGGCATTTCGTAACCCCCGCCCTTGAAGTTGCGCCGATCTTAGCATTCGAAGGGAAGGTGTCAACATTGCGCGCGTATGAATCGGGTCCCGGGTGCCGGGTTCCGGGTCCCGGGTCCTGAATCCCGCCTGCGGTCGTGGGACGAATCGTCGGCTCGGCCGGGCATCTCAATCCGGTTCCGACCAACGGCGGCACGGTCGCCGAAACCCCCGTTCCCGTCATGGCGTCGTTCTCCAGCGCGGGCGGGATCGAGTTCAGCAACGGCGGCATCGAGAGTGCGAATTTCAACCCGAACGGCGACATCGGCTCGCCCGCCGCGTGCCTCTATGGCGGCGGCGAATCGGACCAGAACGGCGGTTGGCGCATCTTCGCGGGCCGCTATTTGGGCGTTCTGTTAATCTGCCACGGCGACGGGGACTGGGACGCGGACGCTGACATGGGGGTCGACGAAGGCTACTTTTACGAATTCAATTTGACCATCTTGGCTGGGCCGAGATGCAACGCCGTTTCGCCGTGATTAGTGGTTCCAGGGCTGAAAAAGAAACGAATTGAAGTCGGCCACGCCGCCTGACTCGTTTGAATTATCGTCAAAAACCACCAAGTCCGAATACCCGTCGCCGGTCCATTTAGGCGATTTGATTCCAGCGCAGTTTGTTTGCTCGTCGTTGAGCACCACATCGTAGGTTCCGACCGTGCTGACATAGACTTCGACTTGTTCTCTTTCGCCCGGCGCGATGGGGGAGCATTCAAATTGGTATTGCGGTCCCCATGCCATGAGTTTTTTCTGGTAGATTTCCAGCACCAACACCGATTCGTTCGGCTGATTTTCGATCCCAATGCCGAGCCACTTTGCATCATCGACCGCAAAAACCAGCGTGAAGATAATGTCGCCGCTCACGTCCGCCGGTAGCGCGACCCTGGCCGATCCGTAATCGTTCGCGCCCCAGCCGCCGTTGACTTCCAGCACATGCTCATGGAAAAGATCGGGTGATTTTACAACCTGGAAGGTGGTCGTGCCGCTGGTCTCGACGGTCCAGGGCGGGTTCGGCAAATCGCCCAGCGGATCGTTGTAAACGCCGAAATCGTATGGTCCCCAGGTCGCATCATCATCCGCATCATCGTCCGCCGTCGTGTCGTCGTCGGGGGTTGTGTCATCGTCAATCGCGTCGTCATCAACGTCTGCGGTATCGTCGTCCGTCTTGGAATCTTGTCCATTCGAACTCGCCGCGCAGCCGCACAGCAGCAGAACCAACGCTGCCAGAAGTACGCTCGACGTTTTCATTTTCCGACCCTCCAAAATCCGCTTATACGCTACCGCCGTCGTTCGGCGAAATGCAACAGCGAATATTATGCCGGTGAAGTCCTTCAAGAACACCACGATCATGACGAAAAACACCGTCCAACGATTTCCGAGAATGTTTTTCATCGACTCACTCGCGCGTTGACGCGCCGGGCATGCGCAAAGTAAGATGCGCCGTCTTGCGGACATGAGGAAGGATTGCCGTTGCCTCGCATTGTCGGTTTAATCTTGCTCGGCCTGGTTCTCGCGCTCGAGGTGTGCTCGTGCGGCCAGATGCCGGAGCTCACGGGCGACACCGGCGTTTTCGACAACCCGGTCGGCCTCGCCGTGCATTGGCCTTACGCCTACGTGACCTGCGCCAACTTCGATTTGTCGGGCGACAAGCGCGGCAAGCTCAACGTGGTCGATTTGCGCCTCGCGCTGACGAAACGCGAGAAGTCGGTGATCTTCGGCGTGAAGACCGATCCGTATCTGGGCAAGATCATCATGAGCCCCGACGGGAAGCGCCTGTACGCGACCGACCGCCGGCACAACTCGGTGCTCTATTTCGATTTGAGCGACCCCGCGCGGCCGAAGCCGATCGACCTCGATGCCGGTCGCGGCGGCGTGCAGGGCGTGACCGTTTCGCGCCAGCCGTTCGGCCTCGCGCTGTCGCCCGACGGCAAAAGCCTGTGGGTCGCCTGCATGTCGGCGGGCAACGTCACGATCATCGATCTGGCTTCCAACCGCATCGCGCAGACCATCCCGCTCACCAGCGGCGCGAACGAAGTGGCGTTCGACCCGAGCGGGGCGTACGCGTACGTCACCAGCCGCTGGGGGCAGGAAGTCGCGATCGTCGACGCCCACAACGGCGAAATCATCGCCACGTTCAACCCCGGTCCGACGCAAAGCGTGATCGGCTTCGACAACCGCGCCCTCGCCTTCACGCCGGACGGCCGCTACCTCTTTATCGCCGCGCGCAAACCCAGTTCGCTGCTGATGCTCGACACCGACAAGCTGCCGTTGTATCCGCAACGCGCGGTCCTGCGCACGCTGCCGACCGATGCCGGCCCGACGGGCGTGGCGATCACCCCGGACGGCGGCGAGGTCTGGGTGTGCTGTTACGACTCCAACACGATCTTCGTGTTCAACACGCAGAACGGCGAGCTGATCAAGGCGCTGCAGTACGGCGACGGCCCGTATGACATCAAGCTGGTCGAAGATGCGGACCACCCGGGCCACCTCTACGCCGTCATCACCAACTTCACCGGCTTCAACCTTTCGTTGATCGATGCGACGACGAAAGAAGTCGTCTGGGCCATTCCATGAAGCGCCGGGGAATCGTCGCGCTGTCGATCCTGCTGCTGCTGGCCGCCGCGTGCGGCCGGCGATTCCAGGCGGCCGAGGTGATCGCGCATTTCTACGGGCCGACCCAAATGGCGATCGACCCCGATCCGCACCGCACGGACGGCGCGCTGCTGTACGTGCTGAACACGGCCGGCGCCGCGCTGTCGATCCTCAACGCGCACACGCAGGAGATCATCAAGGCGTGGTCGTCCGACCCGTACGATGAAACGGTGCTGCGGCTGGGCCGCGCGCCGCTGGATATCGCCATCACGCCGAGCGGCGAGCTGCTCTATATCACCGACACCTGGCGCGACCGCGTGCGCACGGTGGCCACGGCCGATCCGTGGACGATCACGAAAACGGACCTGGTGCTCGAAGGCGCGCGGGTGTCGATCGCGCCGGCGACGCTGGACGTGGACACGCACCGGCCGGTCGTGCCCGCGGCGTGGGACGCGCGGCACGAGGTCTGGTTCACCGACCCGGTCAACAGCCGCCTGCTGGTGTGGGATCACGCCGCCGGCCGGCTGGTCGACGAAGTGGCGCTGCCGAGTCCGCCGGTCAACCTGCGGGTCAGCGGCGACGGCGAACGCGTGTTCGTGGTCGGCGAAGACGCGACGCTGCGCGTGGTCGACGCGGCCGACCGCAGCCTGACCGACATCGCGGTCTCGCTGGACGGACGTCCCGACACGATCGTCGAGTCCCGCGACGGCGCGTATGTTTATGTGCTGAACATCGACCCGCCCCAGGTGCACGTGATCCGGACGGCGGATTGGCGGGAAACCGAAGACGAAATCACGTTCCCGATGGCGGTCAACGGCATGGCCATGTCCACCGACGGCAAGCTCGGCTTCATCACCAGCGACGACGGCTACCTCTATTACTTCTTCGTCGGCGCGCGCCGGGCGTGCGGTTCAAGCGCCACGCACCCATACTTCTTCGACCAGGGCCCGCGCGGCGATCCGACGATCGAAAACGTCGAAACGGTCGACTGCGTGACGCGCAAGGAAACGTGGACGATCACCTATCGTCTCGATCTGCTGGCGTGGGAGGTCGAGGGCGCGAAGAGCGGTTTGCAGACCAACCTGGCGTACACCAACCAGGCCTACATCTCCGATCAGGGCGAGCTCAAGTTCTTCATCCGCGCCGGCGATTACCGCGAGTCCGACGGCGACTACTTCCAGTTCGACACCAACGTGGGCGTGGCGCCGGTTCCGATGGGCGCCATCCCGACGGGCGTGGCCGTCACGCCGGATCTGGACTTGCCGCAATACGACAACGTCTTTGTGGCGGACACGGCCGGCGAGTCGGTCGACCGCATTTTCACCAAAACGGACAAAAACGAAAACGCGATTCAGTAGCGATTCGCGGCGGAGGAAACGTGTGGCCGGTGGTCGTGGCTGAAGTGCTGGCGGGGATCGTCGGGGCCGACGTGCTCGCCGCGAAAATCTTCGGTCATCTCTACCGCAACGAACGCCGCCCCAACGCCATTCATTATCTGCGGACCGAAGACGGCTGGAGCCTGGCGCTGCATCGCCACAACCCGCCGCCCGGCGCGCCGGCGAAGCTGCCGGTCATCTGCTGCCACGGGCTGTCGGGCAACCACCACGGTTTCGATCTCATCGAACGCACGAGCCTCGCGCGCACGCTGGCGGCGGCCGGGCACCCGACGTTTCTGCTCGACCTGCGCGGCGCCGGCGAGAGCGAGAAGAGCGTGGACGGCCATCCGCCGTGCTGGAAGGTGTCCGACCACTATCGCTACGATGCGCCCGCGGCGATTCGCTGCGTGCGCGAGCTGACCGGCGCCCCGCGCGTGCACTGGGTCGGCCACAGCATGGGTGGCATGATCGCCTACGCGTTTCTGCAAACGCCGCTCGCCGAGCAGATCGCCCGCTGCGTGATTTTGTCGAGCCCGTCCACCTTCGACCAGATGCGGCCGGTGCACCATTTCGCGCCGCTGCTGCGCTGGCTGCCGATCCTGCCCGTGCGCACGCTGTCGCAGAGCGTCGCGCCGCTGTTCGAGCGGTCGCGCCTGCTGCAGACCCTCGGCGGCGCGGTGGGCCTCGCGCCCGGCGTGGCCACGGTGTTCGCCGCCAATTGCCAGGAGCAGACGCCGTCTTCGCTGATCGCCGATTTCGCGCGCTTCGTCCGCGACGGGCATTACGTCGACGACCACGGCCGCGATCTGGTCGACGGCATGCGCGAGATCCGCACCCCGACGTTGTTCATGGTCGGCGAAAAGGACGCGCTGGCGATGGGCGGTTCCGTGCGCACCGCCTACGAAGCGTTCGGCAGCGCCGAAAAGAAGTACGTGACGCTCGGCCGGTCGCAGGGACACCAAAGCGATTACGGCCACATGGCCGTGTTGATCGGCCGCAACGCGCACGAGGAAGTGTTTCCCGAAATCGTCAAGTGGTTGGAGCGCGACGCGTGACCGTCCGCTGGAACCTGACCCAGACCCTGTTGATTCGAGGTGAACCATGATCCGGCGTTCACATCACTGGTGGCTGATGGCGGCAATGGCGCTGCTGCTGACCGGCGTCGGCTGCGGCAGCCCGCAGAACAACAACAAGACCGACTGCCCGTCGTTCGCCGAATACCAGCTTTATCCGTCGATCGGCGCCGGCGACACCGTGTATGAGCTTTACGTGCGACTGAAGAACGCCGACGTCGACCGCAAAGTCCTCGGCGTCGCCGCGCAGTTGTTCACTTCGAATGACGTGTCCGCCGGCGTGACGTTCGATCTGGTGCGCACCGAGGCCGACCACCTGCGCTACCTGCGCACGTTCCGCGGCGCCGACGTGTGCGACATCGGCACGTGCAGCCTCTTCTTCAACGTGATCGCCGAAGCGACCAACCACTGCAAGAGCAAGTTCGAAACGACGATCTTCCAGGTGGTGATCGACCAGACCGACGATGACGCCACCGCCGATGATGACGCCACGGACGACGACACCACACAGTGAAGAGTGACGGAGGAGTGCGGAATGCGGAGTGCGGAGTGCGGAGTACGGAATGAAAAACAGCAGGCGATCGTCCGCTTGGCCATCCGTAATTTTTCACTTTTCACTTTTCACTTTTCACTTGCGGCTTTCCCCAGACCCCAGACCCCAGCGAAATAGAAATGACCACCGCCCACTACCTTGACCAAATCGCCGCCGCGGTTGAACACCGCTTGCGCGAAATCACCGCGGCGCCGCCGGGCCCGTACGCGCTGGTCAAGGAAGCGATGGAATACTTGCTGTTCGCCGGCGGCAAACGTATCCGGCCGAGCCTGTGCATCGCGTCCGCCGAAGCGTGCGGCGGCGATACCGACCTCGCCCTCACTTACGGTTGCGCGCTCGAAATGATTCACACCTACACGCTGATCCACGACGATCTGCCGGCGATGGACAATTCGCCGCTGCGGCGCGGCCGCGCGACCTGCCATGTCGTTTACGGCGACGCGCAAGCGCTGCTCGCCGGCTGCGGCCTGCTCACCTGGGCCTATGAAGTGATGGCGCGGCCGGGGGTGGAAGGGCGCGTCGATCCGGCCATCGCCGTGCGCATCATCGCGGAAACGAGCCACGCCATCGGCTGGTCCGGCACGATGGGCGGCCAAAGTCTCGACATGATCTTTACCCTGCGCGGCCAGGCGTCCGTCGAGGAACTCGAACTTATGGAGAACGCGAAAACGGCGAAGTTGCTGATCGCCGCGATCCGCAACGGCGCATTGCTCGCCCGCGCGAATGACCAGGCCCTCGCCCGCCTCACCACCTTCGGCGAGAAGATCGGCCTGGCGTTCCAGGTGGCCGACGACGTGCTCGACGTCACCGCCGATGAAGCAAAGCTGGGCAAGCCGGTCGGCGCCGATGTCCAGCAAGGCAAGACGACCTACGCCGACCGCCTCGGCCTCGACGGCGCGCGCGCCTTCGCCCGCCAACTGCTCGACGAAGCGCTCGCCGCCATCGCCTCGTTCGACGCCCAGGCCGACCATCTGCGCGGCCTCGCGCGATTCATCGTGGAAAGGGCGTATTAGAATTCCGGGATGGAGCGCAGGCGCCGCAGCCTGCGATTGCGTGATTGTAGGAGCGCCTTTCCAGGCGCGATTCAAATCGCACCCGGAAGGGTGCTCCTACAAAACGTAGGGGCGGGCCTTGTGTCCGCCCCGCAACCGGGCAACCACAAGGGTTGCCCCTACCGAATCACAGCCGGGGGCGGCTGTGCTCCCACTCGGAACCCGTCAATATTGATCCAAAAACCGCTCGGCCATTCGTGCGGCGCGAGCGCCGTCGGCGACCGCGGTAGTGATCTGGCGAAATTCCTTGTCCACCACATCGCCCGCGGCGAAGAGGCCGGGCACGCTGGTGCGCAGATCAGGGTCGGTCGTAACGAAACCTTCCGCGCTCAGCTTCACGGCGTCGCCGAGCCAGCGCGTGTTGGGGATCAAGCCGATGAAAATGAAGAAGCCGTCCACCGCGATGGTGCGCTCCTCGCCGGTCTTTTTGTTCTGCACGCGCATGCCGTTCACGCCGTGGGCGTCGCCGGTGATCGCCAGCGGGATGGTGCTCCAGACGATCTCGATGTTCGGCGTGGCGAGCAGGCGGTCGGCCAGCACTTTGTCGGCGCGCAGCGCATCGCGGCGATGCAGCAGATAGACCTTCTTCGCGAAACGCGCGACGAACATCGCTTCCTGCGCCGCGCTGTTGCCGCCGCCGACCACGCCGGCTGTCTTGCCTTTGTACAACGGGCCGTCGCACGTGCCGCAGGTCGAGACGCCGCGCCCGAAGAACTCGCGTTCGCCCGGAATGCCGAGCAGCCGGTGGCCGGTGCCCGACGCGGCGATCAGCGCGCGCGTGTTAACCTCGCCGAGATCGGTCCGCAACAACTTGCGGTCGCCGACGATGTCCAGTCCGTGCACTTCGCCGAATTCGAAACGCGCGCCGAAGCGCTCGGCCTGCTGGTGCATCTTCGTCCCCAGCTCCATGCCGGTGACGCCCGCCTCGAAGCCCGGGTAGTTTTCGATCAGGTCGGTGGAGGCCATCATCCCGCCGGGCTGCAAGCGTTCGATGACCAGGGGCGACAATCCCGCGCGCCCCGCGTAGATGGCGGCGGTCAAGCCGGCCGGTCCGGCGCCGACGATCACCACATTCTCTTCGCGCATTCGTCGCTTCCTCGCCGGCGTTATTGCGGCTGGACCCAGGCCGGGTTTTCGCTGCGGTTCCGCACCGCCTTGAGCACCAGCAGAACGGTGCTGGCGTTGATCGCCGTTTCCATCGTCGGGTCCTTCCTGATCAGCGAGCCGAGCCCGGGCACCACGCCGGTGATGTCGGAGTAGACCGAATAGAACGCCGCCGTCTGCGTGCCGCCGTTGATCGGGATGAAGCGCCACGAGCCGTAGGTCGTGCGAATTTTGTTGTCTTCGCAACTCAGCAGGTTCCAGGTTATTTCCTCCATCGGCCGGAAATAGGTGCGCAGTACGTAGTTCACCGTAAAGCTGAAGATGACAAACTTGAATTTGATTTTATAGCGCACGTCCTTCTGGTTGCCGTTGTCGTTGACGATCTGGCACTCGGCGGTGCTGGGCATGAACTTCGCGTAGTTGTTATAGTCGGTGACCGTCTTCCACACCGTCGCCGCCGGCCGGTTGATCAGGATGCCGCCGGTGACCAACTGCAGCTTGCCCGCCGAGTTTTCGCGGACCATCAGCAACTCGCCAGTGCCTATCAGCCGGGCCAGGGTCGGCTGATCGATGCCGGTTTCGTCGAGCGCCGTTCGCACTTGAAAGAAATCCGCCACCGCCGGCAGCACGAACAAACTGAGTACGGCGAACATCGCCGCCGCGATCACTACACGCTTCATCGTTTCCTCCCAGGATGGCCCGGCCGTCCGTTTGGCCGGGGAAACTTACGCATCGCTCGCGCAACGAAAGCCGAGCATGTAACCGAAAAATTTCGGATCGTTGATGAAATCGACGCGGCCGCGCGCCGCGAGCCAGATCGGATCGGTCCAACTCGCGCCCGCCAGGCCGAACTTGCCGGCCGGCAACTCGCCGGGCAACGGCGGCATCGCTTCGGGGTCCGGATCGAAAATCCACTGGCGCACATTGCCCACCAGATCGACGTGGCCGAACGGTCCGGCGTCGTCGGTTTGCGCCTGCACCGGCGTCGTCGTGATCGCGCCGCTTTCGGCCGTCGTCACCTTGGCCGCCGCCGCGTCGTCGCCCCACGGATATGCGCGCAGCGTTCTGCCGTTGTAGGCGATGGCCCACTCCGTGCTGGTCGGCAGCCGCCGCCCGGCCCACACGCAGTAAGCCAGCGCATCGGCGAGCGAAACCAGGATCACCGGATGATTTTCTTTTTCCGGCAACGGCGCGCCGTCGAACCAATCCGGCGGCGGAGCATGGCCGGTTTGATCGCAAAACGTTTTATACTGCGCGCAGGTCACCGGCGTGCGCGCCAGGCGGAAGCCGCGGGTTTCCAGCTTCGCCGGCCCGCCGGCCGGGTGCGGATAGGCGCCCGGGACGAGATAGAGCATCTCCGGATCGAACACGCGGCCCGCGGCGATCGGCGTCGGCGGCGCGGCTGCCTTGCTCGGCACGGGCGTGGGCGGCGTCGGCATCTTGCCCGGCGCGGGCGTCGGCGCGGGCTTGGCGGCGGCCTTGGGTTTGGCGGCCGGTTTTTTTCCCGCGACCGGAGCAGGCGGTTTTCCGGGCGCCGTTCTGGCGACCAGCTTCTCCGCCGCGGCCTTGGGCGACCCTTTTTCCGGCTCGGCGAGCTTCGGCTTTTCGCCGGGCTGCCGGACGCTCACGCTCGGGGTCGGCGGCGTGTCGGGCGGCAACTCCTGGTCAAACCGGGTGCCGCAGTACGGGCAAAACGCCGCTTCCTCGCTGATATTGTGCCAGCATTCGGGACACTTCTTGAGCCGATGAAGCTTCGGTTTGAACTGCTCGACGGCGTCCGCACGTTCCTGCTCCTCGTTTTGCCGCCGCTCATCGTCGTAGCTGCGCCGGCGCAGGCTTTTGGTCTTGTAGGTTTCGGGGTCGACCTTGTCCTTTTCGAAAATCGTGCCGCACGTCGCGCAGAAAGTCGCGCCGTCGGCCACCGGATGCCCGCAAGACGGGCACATCTTCGGCAAGGCTTTTCCGCAACGCCGGCATTTCGTCGCGTCGGCGAAGTTGGGGTACTGACAAAACGGACAGTTAACCGCCATGAGTGCTTGTTTCGAGCCCGCGACAATTCAAATCAAGTTCAAACACGATAGTGTAAAGGATCGACGCCGGGGTGCGCAAGGGAATGTGAAACGAAAAATGAACCGGCGGCCGGCTCGTCTGCCCGCGATTCGTTTTTCACTTTTCACTTTTCACTCTTCACTCTTCACTGGCGTTCGCGCCCTGCTTGCCCTTGACGCCCGCGGTCGAACCGTGGTAACGAACACCCGCGTTGACGGGGCTATAGCTCAGTTGGAAGAGCGCTTGAATGGCATTCAAGAGGTCGCCAGTTCGAGCCTGGCGCCGCCCACTCCAAAGACTCGTTGACAACGCTTGTCAGCGGGTTTTTTTGTTTGACCAGGTAAGCACTTGCGTCAACGGCTGTCCCTATCAATAACTCCGTACTCGTTGGCCGTCAAGAGGTTACGAGATTTGATGTCCAAGTCGCGCCGAAGTAGAATCGCGGTATCCGGACAGCTTCGGAGACCTCCTCGTGGGCATCATCAAGGCAATTTATCTTCTGATCCGAGCGTTCCTGAT
>PMZC01000081.1 GCA_003170555.1 Deltaproteobacteria bacterium | reverse complement strand
GGGGTTGGGGGAGGTCAGAAAACTTCCCGGCGCGCTTACTTCAGTTTCTCGAAAATCTTCCGGTTCTCCTCGGCGTCGTGACGCAGCTCGTCCGCCCAATTGCGGACCACGCGCGGCGACGAGCGGAATTCCTCGTACAACTGCCGGCCAAGTTCGCGCTTGCTGACTCCTTCCGGCGCGACGCGGATGTCGAGCTGCGCCATGGCGAGATCGAAGTCGGTGTTCAGCATCGTGTCGGCGTCCATTTCGTACGCACGCAGCGCCTCGTTGATGCGCCCGGGCTCCGTACGGAAACGGCGGGCCAGATCGTGGATGTTCTGCGATTGATAGCCGTCGTCCGCGGTGACGCCGAGGTGATAGGCCATGAACAGCTCGACCGGGTCGATGCCTTCGATGAGCTTGTACTCGCGGCGCGGCGGCACGACCCCGCTGAGCTTCTCCGGCGCCGCCTGACTCGCCCCGCGCGCGGCGGCGTCGCGGTCGTATTCGGACGGCTCGAGCCGCACCTTGCGCGCCTCGGCGCTTTCCTCGCCGGCCATTTTCTTGCGCGCCAGAAATTCCGCCACCTCGCGCTGCATGTCGCGCGGACCGGGCTTGTCGTCGACGGGCTTGGTCTTGCGTCGCACCACTTTGATTTTTTCGCTCATCGTTCCTCTCGCCAATCTCCGGTCGAACGCCGGGAACAGCCGGAGAAAGAATAGCATACTCAGCGCGGAGACAGTACACGAACATTTCCAAACGCGGCCGGCAGATGGCGGTCTCGATCGCGCGGGATTTTTGTCCCGGAAACCGTTGTGGAGTCCCAACTCCGGTTGACCTTTCGCCGTCATCACGGTACTACTTCCCTGCCGACGAAAAAGGGTTTATTTCCGGAATGAGAGCCGTCTTCGTTTACCTGTTGCGCTTTCTGCTCAGCGTTGTGGCCTGCGCGGCGCTGCTGGTCGGATTGCTGGCGGCCAACCACATCACCGTATGGCAGGGCGACTATCTGCTCTCCCTCCTTTCGCTGCTCGACGTTTTTCACCACCTGTTTTACGCGGGCATTTTCGTGGTCGTGATCGGTGCGCTGCTCGGTTCGTGGCGCAGGTTTGTCGTCGGCGATCCATCGCGCGCGCCGGGCCGGCTGACGCCTCTCGTCGCCGCCGTGTTGCTCGCTGCGTTGCCGATCGCCGCCGTGCAACTGGCCCGCCCGGGAGCCGCGCCGACGTCTTGGTTTTACTCGGGTTCGCTGTACGTCGCGTTGAATTTCTGGTTGTTTTTTCGCGGATCGGCGCTGGTCGCCCGCGATCCACGGTGGGGTGTGCGGATTCGTCGGGCGGTGCTGCTGGCCGATGCTTTGGCGCCTTTGCTCGTCTGGGCTGCGTATCGCGAGCGCGAGCCGCGGCGTTTGCGCGGATGGCAGATCCTGCCTTTATTGCTGGTCGTCTCGATGGTCTTCATCCCTTGGGTCGTGCGGCCGCGGCGCGACCCCGAATTCACCTCCGTCCCCCACGCGGCCATGCGACCGATCTACTATCGGATGAATTATCAGGTCGAGGTCGACCCGGCGGACGGTCTGGTCATCACGTGCGACAACAACAATCATCTGTACAAGATCGATCCGGCTTCGGGAAAGGTGATCCACGAAGCAACGCTCGAACCGGTCCAATACACCGATCAAGGGTTTGGCGTCGACGAGCAAACGCGCGAGATCGGGTACGTCGACTCGTGCACCGGGCATTGGTGGGTGTTTGACGAAACCGATCTGCACCTCAAACGAACCGCCGCCATCGAAAACTATCGGGAACATCAGACGAATGATTGTCGTTCCCAGGTTCGCTGGAACGACCGCACGCTGTGGTCGGCGGCGAGCGGCCTTTTCGTCAGCTTCACCTACCAACCGGGATTACAGGTGATTGGGACTTCCCCCAGCCGTGTGCTGTTCGATCTCGGCGACTTCGAACAGCAAACGCGGACGCGCTTGAACGAAATGACGGCCGGTCTGCCCCACGATGCGGCGTATCGCCGGGTCATGGCCGGCGAGGGTCTCAAAGGATTCACCGCGGACGCGTTGATCGAACCGGGGCGCCGCCGGGTGCACTGGGTGACGATCACGCCGACGCTGAACCAACTGGACTTCGACCGCCGCCTCGTCGAGCGCATTCTCTGCTTACCATCCCTTCCCGACCGAATCGCGCTCGACGCCAAACACAACCGGCTGTTCGTCACGCTGCCGATTATCGGTCAGGTGCTGGTCGTCGATGCGACCGACTATCACCGCATCGCCGCCATCCATGCTTTTCCGGGCGTGCGGACCGTGACCGTGGACGCGAAGCAGGATCGGCTTTATCTCGGCGGTTTCTCTCCGTTGCTGGAGATTCGTTCGCTGACCGATTTTTCGCCGCAAGATCGCATCGTCGCGCCGGCCTGGATTCGTTGGGTGGCCGTCGACGCCCGGCGAAACAAGGCGTATGTGTCGGCCAACAGCGGCAACGCCACCATCTGGGAACTTGATCTTCTCCGGCTGCGGCAAGACCGTTGGGGCGCCTTCTGGCGGAGGATCGATCCCTTTTATCCGATCATGCGCATCCTGGCCGAGCTGCTGCGCACGCTGATCATGCAGTTCAATCCCAATCCGACCGCCTTCGGCGCGTTGACGCGTCCGCCGCCGATCATTCTTGCCTGACCTGACGACGGTTGATTCCGCCGCTCGCGAACAATGCCGTCCCTGACGGTTCGACATTAATTTTTACGCCCATCGCTCCCCCCGCCAATCTCCGGTCGGACGCCGGGAACAGCCAGGGAAAGGATGGCATACTTGGGGCGGTGTTGTTCGCCGAGATGTTGCGCCGTTCTTCAGGCCGACGAGCGGCAAAAAAGTATGGCGTTCCCGAAATTCCGAAATTACTGACGACAGACAGCTCGAGCGCAAGGCGGCGCCGAAATAGGGCGCCCTTCGCCGGAACCGGCAGCCGCTGGGACAAGCGGGGGCTTTGTTCGTTATATATCCAGTTTGAAGGTGTTTTTCCCGGCCTTCTTCTGCTCTTTTTTCAACTTCTTCTCTTTTGTGGAGAGCTTAGGCTTGTTCTTCTTCTCTTGCCGTTTTTTCTGATCCTTGTTCGGCATGGGGCCGCCTCCTCCTGTACGTTGTCAGAACATTCTGGACCCTTTAGGACCACATTCAAGGCGTGGCGCCTTGACTCTGTTCCCGCGTGTAGCAAGCGAGATTGTAACGCGGTCTAGGCGCCATTGTCACCCGCGACATTTATCCATGGCGGTTGGCGGCCTCGTCATCGGAAAATCGTTTGACAGTGCGACGAGGCCGTACGAGTATCTTTCAACTTCGCATTTTGCGAATCGCAGAGGGAAAAATGAAAACAAAAACTTTTTGGCTCTTGGCGCTGGCGACGATTCTCGGCTTGGTGATCGGCGTGATCGTGGCTTGCGGCGGTGGCGGCGGCGGTGGCGGCGGCGGAACCTTCGCTGACGATGATGAACGTGCCGATATCCGAGGTTCGTTCCAGGTGCGTCCCGCCGCATAGTTCATAGGAAAATCTCGGTTGTTGTTCCGCTAGGGCCGTCGGGTGTTCAATGGCTGATTCATCCACCACCTCGGCGCCTGCCGGTATGATGGAGATCGTTCGGACGGTTTCGCCGTACTTTTCGCCGAAGAGCGCC
>PMZC01000140.1 GCA_003170555.1 Deltaproteobacteria bacterium | reverse complement strand
GCGACCCCGAGGACACCGAGCTTCTGAATCATCGGTGGGAAGGGATCATCGAGCCGGGCGTGAAACAGGGCTTCGAAGTGACGCTCGGCACCGACCCGCCGCAGACCACTATTACCATTCGGCGCGGTGTGCTGGTGACCAGCGATTTCTGCCGGATCGAGGAGACCGAGCCGATCATCGACGCCCTGCCGATCCCAGCGAACGAAGCCGCGCATGCGCGCTGGGACCTGGTGGTCTGCGAGCACCGTTATTTGCGCTCTGTGCCGCCCCCCGTGGCGATGTACGCGATTATTCAAGGAGAGGCGAGTAATACGCCGACGCTCCCCGCTTTGCCGCCCAACTGCGTCCCGTTGGCCTACTGTCTGCTACCGGCAGGCGGCGTCCGTTACACCGACATCCTCAATTTCGTCACCCAGTTCAAATACAACTGCGCGTGGGACGACGCGGCGAGCGCCTGGCGGATCGTTTTCGGCGCGAAGATGGCTCTCCTCGTGTCCATCACGCCGAACGCGGCGCCGGCGCTTTCCGTTGCGCCCGGGCTGCGGGTGTTCGTCCACGCGGGCAACGTGGCCGATGGCTCGATCATCACCTGGACCCGCGTAATGGAACTGACACCGCAGGGCTTCACCGAACTGGTCGCCCTGGCGCAGGAGGTCATCGCCGCGCGGGGCAGCAAGACCTCGCTCGATGCGCGGCTCGACATTTCTCTCAATGAGGATGGCACGTACAAACGCACCGGCTTCCTCGACCAGGTCATGGATGAGGTGGAGGCCGCGCGGGGTTCGGCGGTCAGTCTCGATGCTCGGCTCGACGTGTCCCTCAACAACGACGGCACATATCGCCGCGTCGGGATTCTCGACGACATCATGGACGAGGTCGACGCGGCGCGCGGCAGCAAGGCCTCGCTCGACGAGCGCCTGGACGTGTCCCTCAACAACGACGGCACGATCAAGACGGCCGCGCTCCAAGAGAAAATCGGCCACGCCGATCTCGTCGGCATGCCGGACACGACCGGAGCGAACGGCGATCATGACGAGCGGTACTACCGGCAGACGGAAATCAATGACCGCCTGGATCGCATCCACGGCGACGGCGTCCTTTCCGGCTGTGACGTTTTGAGCGTGAACGGCATGTCCCTCCACATCAGCGCGGGCTACGTCCTTTATAACGGCAAGCTCGTGTCCGTTGCCGATCAGTGGTCCGGCAGCATGGAGTCGGACGGCGTCTGGTACTGCTCGATCAATTCCCTGGGCAATTCGGTCATGTCCCAGTCCGGTTGGTATGGCGTGCCCACATATAAATGTTGGGTTTCAGGGTCCGACGTGCAAGTCGTTTCGGACAAGCGCAACATGATCAGCCTTCCCGACCGCCGAAATATCTTCCGCCATGCCGATGATCGTTACGATCCCGCCGTGACCTCTCTGGGCGGCGTGAGCCTCGCTTGGGAAGGTGTGCTGGCCATCGGCAAGGTCGCGGGATGCGGTACGGCGACCTACGACGGCCAGACGCGCGGCTATTGCCGGATGGTCGACGCCACGTTCGCGGCGGTGTTTGCGCCGGGCATGACCGTGACCTTCTGGAATACTGAGGACATGGAAACGCATAAACGCGTCGTCCATGCGGTTAACGCGGACCACATCTACTTCACCTCGAGCGCGTCCGTCGGCCAGAACAGCGCAGGGACCCTGGCCGAGTACCGCAAAATCGATTCGAGCATCGATTTCCGAGACCGCATCCTGTCCGTTCTCTCCAACTCGCGATACTCCCTCTACGACGCATCCGATTTCATGCCGACCGGCAACGACAAAGGCACCTGGGGAGCGACGGCGGGCGGCACAGCCTTCGGCAACTTCTGCATGAACCTGAGCCAGGTCTACACCGAGTTGGGGATCGATTTTTCCGAGAACGGTTGGTCCGATCAACATACCGACTGGAGCGCGGCGATGGCCTACATCCCCGGCGGAAGCCAGGACGCGGGCACGCAAGGCTGGCGCATTTTCGCCGAGGACGGCGACGGGGATCTGTGGATCGCCTATGCCCATGCCTCATGGGACGGCATTTTCGACGCGTCCACCTACAAGGGCGGTCGCGCCAATTTTTACGTGATGATTCTCGCGAGCCCCGACCTCGGCGGCTACGTGTGAGGAGGAACTCGTCATGCCGGTGAAATTCGTTTTCGACGACGCGGGCAACCTGGTGATCCGGACGCGCCTGCGGCCGCTCGTGGAAATGCCGACCGACCAGGAAATGCTGGATCGGGCAAAGGCGCGCGCCGGTGTCGAGTCCACAGAGGGATGGCACGTGATCCAGTCGGATGACGCGACGTATCGCGCCCAATACGGGCGGGCGATTTCCATCACCCGCGACGTTCAGACCGGGCAGATCGCTGTCGTCCAGGCCACGCCGACCGTCGTCTCCTCGGCCGAACTCGCGCGGGACGCTCGCGTAAAGGAGATCGGCGGCACCACGGCGGCCGCGTGGGGCACTCTGACGACCGAGCAAAAAACCAACCTTGTTGTCGAGTACTTCGAAAAAGCGATCCTGCGGATCGCGTGAAGGAGAGACCGATGGATAAACACCTGCTGGAACTAATTGCGATTGTAGCCGGGGCGATGGCCGGATACGGCGCGATGTTCACGTTCCTCATTCGGTGGATCACCAAGAAGAACGACGAACTCATCAAGATCATGCTTGGCAATGATCGAGCGTGGAAGGCGCAGACCACCGAGTCGCTGGCTGACATCCGCGAGTGCGTCGACCACGGCGACTGCTGCGCGTACAAGGCTGACAAGGAAAACATCCACGAGCGCCTTACGGAAATCCGCACGGCAGTCGTCGGACGGGAGGGCGCTCAATGAGCGAGATCAACATTATCAGGCTCGTGGAGCATCTTCCTTGGAATCCCAAACGTCCGACATGGCCCAGAAAAAGGGACATCGCATCTGTCGACAAGGTGATTCTGCACCAGAGCGCGGGCCGCGCGGACCCCTCGGGGAATCGGGACGTCTTCGGGATTAACCGATACCACATCGGGCCGAACCACATCTCGGCGGCGGGCTGTCCGCACATCTGTTACCATTTCAGTTTAGATGATGACGGCTCGATCTACCTCTGCAACGACCTGACCGACGTCACCTGGCACTGCGGCCCCCAGAACACCTTGTCCATCGGCGTCATGTTGGTTGGCGATTTCGCCGGGCCGGGGCACGAAGGCGGTGAACCCACGGCGGCGCAGGATCAAGCATTCATGGTACTGGCCGAGCATTTGATGAACACGCTGGGTCTTCCGCCGTCGGCCTTCTTCGGGCACTGCGACTTCGGGAAGCCCGCGTGTCCGGGCAATACGGCCTACGGGTGGTTGAAATCGCTTTAGGCTCGGCCTCGATGACTTACCAATCCACAAAGCCTTCGTTCTCTGTTAGCATTCGCCCGTTGAATCGATCTTGTCTGTCGCGGAAGGAACATGGGGACACTCGATCAAAATACGGTCGCGGAATTCATCGCCACGATGGATCAAGATTTGTGCGGCCTCAGCATGACGCGGTCCGAGTTCTTTCAGAGCATGTATCAGGTCGACAAAGACCTGGCCATCGGCGCTATTCACGAGGCCGGACATTGTGTCGCGGCCTGGGCATTTGATTTTCCGATTCTTGAGATGAGCATCGACGAGTTCCGCCAGGACCTCGACGGGTTTCGCAATATGTCCTCGGCTTACGAGGTCAGCGCGGATCGGCTCAATAACCAGCGTGAACGAACAAAGTACCTTATGGCGGTAATCGCGATGGCGGGGATCATGGCTGAAAGGCGCATTTCCGGAACGCTGGACGATGCCGCATTCGAAGGTGATGCCGAAAAAGCTATGAAACACATCGGCAAGTACTTCACCAATGAGACCGTCGGTGAGGTCATGCTGGAAAACATGTTTGACGAAGTGGACGAGATTCTCGATGACCATTGGGACAAAGTCGAGATGCTGGCAATCGCCGCATATAAATTCGGCCCGGTGCTGGATGGGCCTATCGTGAAGGAAATCATCGACCGCTCATAGCCTTGGCAGGCCACGCCTGGCTCCAACTACTCTGCAATATTCTTGTTCAAAAACAATCGGATAAGCTCACATTCGCCTTGACTTCCCCGCCCCCCGAAGCGATGTGTTTGGCCGCGCTCAAGAACTGTTTCGACGCTGAAACAGTTCGCCGCGCGACAACAAAATGGGGGCTTTGCCAGTGGAAGAATCGAATCAAAATAGACCGACGCACACCATACGGAGCCTGCGCTTCGGTGTTGAGATCGAACTCGTCTCGATCTCCCGCGAGCGCGCGGCTAAGGTCGTGGCAAGCGTGGTGGGCGGATCGGCCGAGTATCGCGGGTATGTCGACGGTCTGGACACATGGGCTGTTGATGATACGCGCGGCCGCACATGGAAGGTCGTATCCGACGCTTCGCTCACGCACGCGCCTGCTCATCTGCGGGCCGAGGTCGTCACGCCGATCCTCGAATGGACCGATATCGAGGGACTCCAGGAGGTCGTGAGGGCGCTTCGGCAGGCGGGCGGTCGAGTGAACGATCAATGCGGCGTCCACGTGCATGTTGACGGGGCGCCGTTTGACGCGGTCGCGCTCGCCCGCCTGGTCAAGATCGTCAACAAGCAGGAACGGCTGATTATCGACGCGCTGGCGGTCAACGAGGAGCGTCTGCGCCGGTACGCGAAGGCGAACAGTCAGGAGTTCGTCCAGAAGATATCGACGCAGCGCGTTCGGTCGATGCGCACACTGAACCGGCTATGGTACGGCAAGCACAACGGCCATCCGCAGCATTACGATCCGACGAGGTATCGGGGCCTCAACCTTCACTCGATCTGGTACGATGGTTCAATCGAGATGCGCTGGTTCAACGGCTCCAACCACGCTGGGGTGATCCGCGCCTACATCGTGTTCGCGCTCGCTCTCGCGGCCAAGGCGCTCAACGCCCGCGCCGCAAGTGGCAATCGACGCGATTACGATCCGAACAACACCAAGTATTGCTTCCGCGTCTTTCTGATCCACCTCGGGCTGATCGGCGACGAGTTCAAGAACGTCCGCAAGCACCTGATGGCGCACCTGACTGGTAGTGCGGCATGGCGGCATGGGCGACCGACGAAGAAAGGGGAAGCCAATGGCTCAAAGTGAGAAGCGCAAGAAGCCGTGCGCTACCCCGACAATCCTCTTCGTCTACGGCACGCTCAAACGCGACCAGCGAAACCACGGCCTGATGCGCGAGGCGCGATTCCTGGGCGAAGCCGTCACCGACCCCCGATACACGTTGCTCGACCTGGGACCGTTCCCCGGCATGATCGAGGGCGGCTCCACTGCCGTCTACGGCGAACTCTACGAAGTCGGGCCGCACCTGTTGGCCCGGCTCGACCGGCACGAGGGTGTGCCGAGGTTCTATGTGCGCAAGCCGATTCTATTGTGCGCGAGTGATTCTGCTGACAGCTACATTTTGGTTCATCAGGAGCGTATTAAGGACGGCGTCATTATTCAGACATGCTGGCCCTGATCGATCTATCGAAACGGCTATTTGGTCACAGCCTTCTTCAATCCATCCCATTTCTTTTCGGTTACCATTACAAATACGCATTGCCCGTCGCTGCGGTCAGCCCACAATGCGCCTATTTTCCGCTTCTCTTTGGAGTCGTCAGTGGTCCAACGGTCTGCCCCCTTGTACTCGACCACGAACCAGCGCCCATCATTTAGTAGCACCACAAAATCCGGATAGAACCTGTCGGTGGACGTCGGTAGCCAGAACGAGGACTCCGGGCGACGTTCGAGGTTCCGGACCCATAGCTTGACCTCCTCCATCTGGTCGAGAAAGAAACCGCACTCGGCTTCTTCGTCATTCATGTCACCAACGAGAGGGAACAGGTGTTTCTTAAACCGATACTGACCTTGGTAGTAGTTGCTGGGGGCATAATTGGCTTTGGAAATCTCCAAGACGATTTCAGGTCCAACTTCGATCTCCCTGGCGGGCATCTGAAACAGCACTCGCTGAAAGGCCTCGGCCGATTTCTTTTTTCGATAGTCCTCAATCCGCTCCGCGATAGCGTCACGCAAACGGAATTTTCGCCCGGCCAGCTGCTCAAGATTTATACCGCGATTGTTGACCAGCGCTTCCAGCACGCGGTCGACAAACAGGGTCGATTCGGTACGAATGATGTCAGGGTGCGGAATATTGCGGTCCAGCCAATTGACCAGCGCCGGTTGGGTCCAGCCCTTCTCGAAGGAGAGAAGGCTCATCTGCTGATGCAACTCTTCGACAAAATGGACTTCGACCTTCCCGATATCGCTTACGTCAACCTCGATCATCTTGCTGGCGCTTGCATCCGTCGGAAAGTCCGTTTCCGCAAGACTCTCGTCGCACTCGCCAAGCTTCCATTCAAAGTCGAGGTAATGGCTCTCCTCGAACAGTTCAAGTTGATCGCCCACCCGAATGGCGAGGGCCGGAACACGAAAAAGTTCAACTTCCAGAGCTTTTCCATCGCGGACCGCTCGCCCATGGGATTTATGATAGAGACGTTCCACAGCCTCCTTGCCCTGGTCGGTCTTGAAGCAGGTTTTTAAAGCATCCCTGTCTGTTTCGCTGATAACGCCGGTCACTCGAACCGATTTCGTGTTTTCGTCATAGGTCACGCGCTGACCCAACTCTTGCGGCAGCTGCTTGAGATCGGGCTTTTCCTCCTCCACCTTTTCGGTGTGATGCGTCCATAAAGGCAAATCGGCTTGCGGTTCGTCGGAGGTTACCAATTGATCGGCTTCGATACGCTCAAAACCGTTCTCCAGTAGCGCGTCCTTCAGGGAGTTGGCGGCGTCGATAAAGTGTTGCGACGCGGCAAATGCATAGGAGCAATTCAGATCATCATGCCTTTTCAGCTTCGCTCCGGGGAGTCTCAGGATTCGCCCGAGAACCTGCTCCACCGCACGGCCCGAATGCGTCTCCTGAACCGAACACAGGACGTATGCAAAAGAGCAGTCCCATCCTTCTTTCAGGGCTTGGACTGTAATGATGAATCGAAGCGGGCAATCGCGGGCGAACAGGTCCACGTCGTCGATTTCCCGCGTCTGGCCTGTGGCGATGGCAATCTGCTCTTCCGGTATGCGGAAGTCCTCCAGCAGGCACTTCTTCAGCGCCTCGACAGTCAGGGTTTCTTTTTCCTTGCTCTGTGGCTGGGCCTGCAGCAGCACGATGGGGCGGATGTACTCGCCGGTCTGTTTTTCCTCTTCGGCTGCTACTGCCTCCAACTGCACGCGTTGATGAACAGCCTGGGCGACGACCTCCTTCCATTCGGGTCGCGTGCGTAGTCTGATCGGTAGCTTGACCATCTGCTCGGCCTTGAGTTCGTTCGCGGAAACTTGATGGAGCACGTTGCTGGCGCACAAACCCATGTCGGGCTTGTGCACGGTCTGAGGGGTTGCGGTGAACTCGATAATGCACGAGGGCGACAGACGCGCCAGTGTTTCGAACGACAGTTTGGTCCGCGCATTGTGCGCTTCGTCCATGATGACAACGGGACGGTGAAGGCGAAGAACATTGGCGAGGGAATAACCGAGCACGCCGTGCGCGTCCCTCTCCAGGCGCTCTTCTTGATCTTTCGTCAACGCGCTGAAGTGATGTTGTAGGTTCCCCGATGATTCGTAAATCTTCCGTCCGTCGGTATCCTCCACGCGAAGCGCGGCCAGCGTGGACACGATGATCGTCGTCTCACCCAGCAGAGTGGATTGCTGTACGTAAAGGGATTCGGCCAGATCGAGCACGGTCACCGTGCCTGGGAAAAACGTCTCTACTGCCTGCCGATAAGGGTGACTTCGGTTTCTCAATGCGGCCAGGGTCTGCTCGCGGATCGTGTTGGAAGGCACGAGCCACAGGCAGACGACGTGTCCCTTATGGATGAAATCCCGCGCGGCAATACCCAGTGCATGGCAAGCCATGAACGTCTTGCCGCCGCCGGTGGGAACGCGAAGGCAAACGTAGGGCGGCTCGCCAAGTTGATGTACCGATCGATAAGGCCGACCCGTTTGCATAACGAAAGCCCGGGTTGGTCCGATTCTCGTTGCATCCTTCAAGAATGTTTCCAGGGCCTCGAGGCTCCGCTTTTGATACTCGCGCAAATGCAACATGGTCAACCCACCTTGATCTGATAGGGGATCTGCCGAAACGTGACGCCCTCACGTTTGAGACGTGCCGCGCTCAGGCGGCACCCTTCGCCGTAGATCACGCGTGGGCCATCGTGCGTGGGCAGCGAATCCAGGACGGGGCCAATCAAAATGTTTCCGCCGTTTACCCGCTTGTCACCCAGGACACCGTTGTACAGCAGGTAAACCGCCACACCGCTTTGGATACCCAAGAGAGGCGATTTCGAAGCGGCGGGTTTCGGAAGCGGTTCACCAGTCTCCGTAAAAAATACATGCGCTGCTAGGTCGGCGAAGGACACTTCCTTGCGGATGTTGCCCGCCTCGTCGAAGAGGGAAATGCCCAAGGTGACATAGCGAAAACCACCACCGAGACCATCGATTTGGATTTTCTTTTTCTTTGCTGTTTCAAATATATAGCCTTCAGCTGCTTTCTGAAGGCGTTCTCGAGTGATCGATTGGCATATCCCTTTTTCCAATTCTATCAAAATGAATCTTCGACGTTGATCGTCTTCATGGTTTAGGTCGAGAACTGCATGCCCTGTAGTGCCTGTCCCACAGAATGAGTCCATCACGATATCGTCATTCTTTGTTGTGGCGCGTATAAGNNAGCGAAAGGGGTTTGGGATATGCGAAAACCTTCGATCCTAGCATCTGCTGAAGCAATTTTCCCCCTTCCTGTGTCATGCCAGATGTCAACACAGATACTTCAAAATCTTCTTCAATTGAGTCGATTTCTTCTTTCTGAGTACCGGCACCTTCAATCCAACTTGATATGGGCTTCGGTTTGGCAGAATTCGGATCATAATAGGTTTTAAATCGAGGGCGCTCCATCCGTCCGCCCTCCACGTCGTCAGGCCAAATAATTAGACCGTCTTCGATTACCTTCATCATTGTCTCAGGGAAAAATCGCCACACTCTTTCAGGATTCGGAGGATATACTTTGCCAGTTCTGGGATTTTTGATCGCGTAGAATTGATTTGGCCTGGCATCTTTGCCCATTCCTACGGTCAAATCGGTCGATGCGTATCGACCTCTTTCATCCTCATGGGGGTAACCTTCAATTCCCTTTGCCAACCCGTACAACGTCGCCAGATTTTGGTCGAGTCCATAAACAAGAACGTACTCATGATCAACCGAAAGAGGAGTGCCGCGCATGGCGGATGAACTGCGTCTTTTCCATACTAGGGTTCCCAAAGCATTTCGGGGACCAAAAATCTCATCCATCAGAAGGCGTAGGTGCCCGACCTCGTTTTCGTCGATGCTGACAAAAATGACGCCGTCTTTTCGCAAGAACTGCCTGAGGATTTGAAGGCGCGAGTACATCATGCAAAGCCATTTGTCATGGCGCGACAGATCCTCAACCTCACGGCCTACGACCTGACCTAGCCAGTCCCGAATTTCAGGGCTGTTCACCGCATCGTTGTAAACCCAATTCTCGTCACCAGTGTTGTATGGTGGGTCGATGTA
>PMZC01000114.1 GCA_003170555.1 Deltaproteobacteria bacterium | reverse complement strand
ATATAGGCATGTTCGAGCAATGGAGGATGTTGTCGTGAGAAATCCGAGATTCTTGACAATGATCTGTGCGACCTTGTTTATTTTAATGTCTTATTCTATCGTCGGGTCCGAAGAAAATCATCAGACTTCTTCATCTTCTGATAACATAATACCCCTTTTCTATATGGGCGTTCCGGCAGCATTTGTTAACACAGGCCAATTCGATAATGAATTAAAAAAA
Source organism: Deltaproteobacteria bacterium (assembly GCA_003170555.1). Lineage (GTDB taxonomy): Bacteria > Lernaellota > Lernaellaia > Lernaellales > Lernaellaceae > FEN-1099. Next base: position 3,459 of record PMZC01000114.1, on the reverse strand, counting down.
GTGGGGTTGCGCAATTTGACAATCCCGTATGGTATAAGATTGGGTTGGGGTTACGAACGTCCTCCGACTGATCCGCATTTTTATTCGATTAGGTTGGACTGGAATTTTCTTCACTCGATGGTGCGGCAATCTCAAACTCGTGGCGAGCTTTCCTTCAATGAGATTCTATTGCATGGCGGCTACCGCTATCGGCCAGTAACTTGGTTTTCGATTCGTACGGATATCGGTATTGGTGTTGATCAGTGGTCATATGAGATCATAAGTCCCGACAGCAGCGGAAGGTTAGATGGCTTATATCTTCTTCTCCAACCGGAGGTCGCGCTGACGTTCCATCTTCCATTTTGGATATTCGCCGACGTTTTTGGTGGATATCAATTCAATTTAGTTAACTTTGCGACGCGCTACGCCGGTGAATGGACGAAAAACAACTTCGACCTGCCTAATCTCGATCACACGGTAGTTGGACTGGAGATTGGCTTCCGTTTCCAGTAGGCGGCGTAAAAAGCGCTCTTACTATTTATACGGATGGCTTCATTCACTTTGAGTTTGTCCTAAGTCTACTATTTTTCATTACCGCGTTGGGCGCATTGGCGGAGAAGGGATTATTGTTCTAAAGTTGCAGCCGGTTTGAGAGGAGAGAACATCATGGCGATTCATCCGCGTAACGAGCGATACAAAGACCGCATCATGTCCGCGCCGTACGAAATCTGCATCGAGCGCGCGCGTTACTTCACCGAATCATACCGGCAGACCGAAGGTGAGCACCCGGCGTTGCGCGCGGCCAAGGCGCTGGATCACACGCTGCGCCGCATGACGCTGGTGATCGACGAAGACGAGCGGATCATCGGCAACCGCACGAGCAAAACGGTGGCGACGATCATTCCGGTCGAGCGCGGCGACATCAACGTCGTGCTGGAAATGGAACTCGACACGCTGCTGAACCGCGCGAGCCAGCCGTATCACATCACGCCGGAAGACAAACGCGAGTTGCAGGAAGAGATTCTGCCGTACTGGAAAGGCAAGACGCTGCGCGATCGCAAGAAGGAACTGTGGAAGGCCGGCGGACTTTATTTCCGCCCCGGCATTCCGTCGGTGCGGGCGATCCGCCAGATCGGCCACCTGCACGACGAGTTCCTGCCTTACAAGGAAGGCCTGCAACTGCCGAAAGGCGCGGCGCGGGTGAGCTACCTGCTGCGCGGCATGGAAGAGCTGGCGTACAACAACCCCGCGAACGTGATGAACGTCTTCGATGTGCAGGGCCATCTCATTCTCGGCGTGCGCAACATCCTGCGCGAAGGATTCGCCGGCGTGAAGGCGAAAGCGCAGCGGCGACTGAAGAAAATCGACGCGAGCGACACCGACGGCAAGGCGTTTCTCGAAGCCGTGATGCTGTGCTGCGACGCGATGAAGGACTTTGCCGATCGCTTCGCCAATTACGCCGAAGAGCAAGCGAAGCAAGCGCCGAATGCCGCGCGCCGCCGCGAGTTGCGCGAGGCCGCCGCGCGCTTGCGCCATGCGCCGTATCATCCGGCGCGCGATTACCGCGAGGCGGTGCAGGCGCTGTGGCTCACGCTGGTCGGCGGGCTGATCGCCTACGGCATGCCGGCGATTCTGGCGGTCGGGCGCATCGACCAGCACCTCTTTCCGTACTACGCGAAGGACAAGAAGGCGCGGCGAATCACCCGCGCGCAGGCGCTGGAATGGATGGAAGAGCTGCAGCTCAAACTCGGCAGCCACCTGCTGATGGTGCCCGTCCTCGGCAAGAAGACCGGGAGCGAACTGGGCGCGGAAAGTTCGTCGCCGACGGTCGGCGGCGTCGATCGCGAAGGCCGCGACGCGGTGAACGAGCTTTCGTATATCGTACTCGACGCGTATGAGAACGTGAAGTCGCTGGGCAACAGCTTTTCGATTCGGCTCTCGGCCAAATCGCCGCCGGCCTTCTGGCGCCGCGCGCTGGCCACCTATCGGCATACCTCGGGCGCGGCGCTGTTCAACGACGAGAAGGTCGTGGAGACGCTGCAGAACTGCGGCTGCGCGCCGGCCGACGCGCGCGACTACGGCACGATCGGCTGCGTCGAGATGACCAGCGACGGGAACACCTTCGCCTGCACGTCCGGCAACGACGTTTCGTTCACCGCCGCGTTGGAGATGACGCTGCTCAACGGCCGGCTGCGCCTGATGGGCCGGCGCGTCGGCCCGGTCACCGGCGATCCGCGACGCTTCGAGTCGTTCGCGCAGTTCATGGACGCCTACCAGCGCCAACTGCGTTTCGAGATCGAGACCGTGGCGAAAGGCGTGAACCTGAAGGACCAGGCCTATCGCGAAATGCAGCCCTGCCCTTACGTCTCGGCCACGCTCACCGGCTGCGTGGAAAACGCGCGCGACGCGACGGCCGGCGGCGCGCAGTACAACTTCTCGTCGATCAGCGGACGCGGCCTGGGCACCACCGTCGACTCGCTGGCCGCGATCAAGCACTTCGTGTTCGACACACGGCAGCTTTCGATGACGCGGATGATCCGCATGTTGGACGACAACTTCCGCTGCGACGAGAAAACGCGCGTCATGTTGGCCGGCAAGAGCCCGAAGTACGGCTGCGATGACGACCGCGCCGACAACCTGGCGCGCGAGATCGTCGACTTTTTCTGCCGCGCGGTCGCCGCCCAGCGGTCGATTCGCGGCGGGCCGTTCCGCCCGGGCTTCTTTTCGTACGGCATGCACGTGCTCGAAGGACTGTTCCTCGGCGCCACGCCCAACGGCCGACACGCCGGCGAGCCGGTGAGCAACAGCTTCTCGCCCGCCAACGGGTCGGAGCGCCTCGGCCCGACGGCGATGCTGCGCTCGGTCGCCAAGATCGATCATCGCCTCATTTCCAACGGCTGTGCGCTCAACCTGAAACTGCTGCCGACGCTGTTCGAGGGCGAGGAGCGGCTGGACAAAATGACCGCCCTGGTGCGCGGCTACTTCGCCATGGGCGGCATGGAGATTCAACCCAACGTCGTGTCCACCAAGGTCTTGCGCGCGGCGCAGGAGCACCCGGAACAGTATCGCGACCTGGTCGTGCGCGTCTCGGGTTACTCCGCCTTTTTTTGCGACCTCGGGCGCCCGCTGCAAAACGAGATCATCGCGCGCACCGAGTTCGGCAGCCTCGGCGGTTGAGCGCCCCGCGCGGCTGACCAACCGGATTATTTTCATAGTCGGTCGAAGCGGCGAAAGTCGAACAACTGTTCGATAAACTGACACTCAGGCGCACTTGGCGCCTTGACGGGCGCGCGGCGTTTGGACAAAGATGAACGCACAGGAAAAAGACGAGGACGAAGAAGAGCGCGTTGCATTAGAGCTGGCTGGGTAAAAAACTTTATCGATCAAAGAAAGTTATTTCATCGTGTCGTCCGTAGCCGAGAGACAGACTGCCGGTCAAGTTGAACCCGCTTCGACCACGCCGCTAGTGCTGTGCGTCGC
>PMZC01000197.1 GCA_003170555.1 Deltaproteobacteria bacterium | reverse complement strand
AGATCGACACGAAGCGAAGCGCGATGAATCCGGGTTGATTACTTGCCAACTAACGTTGTTCGTACAAAGAATGGCTTGTCGCTGAAACCTAATGGACAAATCGATCCTGTCTATGATCGCGTAATATCGGGTTTGGTCAATCCTGCCGAAAGGCAGGTCGGCGCCGGCGGCTTACACTTCGCGTGAGGAAACGGACCATCGCGATTAACAGGCTCAATGGAACTGATCCCGGCGCACCCGGACCACACCGCAGCCACAGCCGCTCAAGATGTCGCCATTAGGTTCGACCCGTATGACGCGCGCGCCTTTGTTCGTCGGGATCTTGCCCAATATCAGGCCGGTGTCGAGGTCGAACGCGGTGATTTCCCCGCTGACGTAGTTGGCGGCGTACCCACGGCGCCTTTTGGAATCCAGCGCGATCGTACGCATGGCCCCACCCAAGCGTATCTCTCGAAAAGGTTGCAGGTTCGAATTCAGGACGATCACGGTGCCGCTAAAAAGACTGTCCGAATAGAATTCCCTTCGCACATCGTCGAAAGCCACCAGCCAGCTCCCAAACAGAATCGTGGGCGAACTGACTAGGCAGTTGTGCGTCGTTAAGGAATACGCGGCCAAAGAGGGTCGAAAGAAGGTGGAGATCAACGATCCGGCGGACGCGGTGTAAATGGCATCACCAATGACCAGATAGTCGACAAAGGACAATCCGTCTACGGGTCTGACGACTACTTGTCTTGTGTCGCGGCGGAATATCCACTCTTGGTTTAGTTCGGTAAGGACCCGGACAGAGGAAGAGCCCGGTATAACTGCGGCAAGATGCTCGTTCCACGGCAAGTCGGCCAGCGGCACGGACCGTGTGACCTGACCCCGGCGGTCAATCCATGTGAGACTAGCATGGATTGGCTTCGTCCTCTGATCTTTATATACGAGCACCGCAACGAGAGCGTCCTCAAACGGGTCGAACGCCATACCGACGGCTTCGCCGCAATTCAGGTTGGGAGAAACGACCTTGCCGGTCTCCAGGTTCTTTACGACTATTCCGTACAAACATTCCGCCTCGTCGCTTCCGATAGTTGCGAACCGTAAGCCAACGAAGAGCGTCTTGTGTTCCGGATCCGTTTCCAGAAACCGCGGGATCAAATCCATCTTAGGAAGATCTTTATAGTCCAAGACGAACTCGAGCCGGGCGTCCGAACGGCTCCTAGCGCAAGAGGCCGCACTGGGCGCGGCGGTCATCTGCTGGGTCTCAATAAGTAGAGTAACCATTAGCCCGATAAGCAGGCCCTGGCTCCATCGAAGTTGCAACACGGGAATCCGCGCGAGAACAACCGCCGGAAGCAACGAACACACCACGAGGATCAGACAATAGGTGAACCCGGCGTGGTATACGAGCTTCGGAAGTGGTGAGATCCCGTCAAACGCGAACACAAGCAATGGGACATACGCGATATTGGCCACGACGCGCAACACGCCGCTGTGGTCGAAATGCCGCGCGCAACATACCGCAATCGCGACGACGATTAGCGTACTATCGAGCAACGCCAAGCCAAAGTACATCGACCCGACCAGAAAGAGAATCTCAACGATCGCGCGGAAGGGGTAAAAATCGATAGTCCGCCCGCGGCCGGCGACCTCAAACGTGACCTTGGAGACTTTCATGACAGGCTGTGANNGCTGTGACCCGCGGTCCAGTACATCGTCAAGACATTCTGGACGTTTTTGGCTCGTTTTCAAGGTGTGATTCTTTGGGGCGCTGACGACAAACAGATGGTCTTGGCTGAAAAGAAGGCGCCGAGGAAGAATGTCTATACTTACCGCCACGATTTCATCTACAATCTTTTCCGATGGTAGCTGCCGGCCAACGGTGCGCATTGCGAGAGTTAATGGCCAAGATGCGACTAATGCGGAAAATGATCGTATTTCTCAAGAAATTGCAAGGTTTCATCTTTAACTCTTTTTTCGGTTTCACTTGGTTGGACGCGGCCTATATCCTGGCCTTGAGTGCGGTCGGCGCCTATTTTGGCTTTGACGTGCCCCTCAACGTTGTTTTGTTTTTGTTCTGTTTTTATGCTTTCAATTCCAAAAAGAAAGGTTGGAATCAAGTCGCGGCATTTTTGCTGTTGGCCGGATTCTTCAGTTTGGCGTTTTCGGCTCTGGCGTATTGCTTCTTCCCCAAGCTTTCTCCGGCTGGCCTGAGCATCCGGATGTTTCACCAGACGTTTTCGCGTTTCTATTTTATTGTTTTCTTGGCCTATCTGCTGTTGCACCTCCGCAGTCAATTTGTCGATCGGTCGCCGGTTTATCGAATCATCCCCCGGATCGGATGGATGTTATTGAAATTTTCATTATGGGCGGCCATCTTTATGTCCTTTTCGCACATCAAGGGACAGTTGATACCTTACCATGTGGTGTTTCTTTCGCTGGCGGCGCCTCTGTTGATTTTTCATATTGCCTCGGCGATTCAGCATGTTCGGCGCGATCCCATGGCCTTGGCCACGGTTAGTCCGTTCGCCTTGATACAGGTTGTTCGCCCGGTTTTTTTCTTTTCGGCCGTCGCCGTCGGACTGGTGGTCGCCGTCAGCCTCTCCTTGGGTATTTCCTGGCAGTACCCGAAAAAATTTTTCGGTGACCGCGACTATTATGTCGAAGCGCCAAACGCCACGTTTGAGCCCAGCTTTCTTCGGGCCGTGCCTAACATCAAATACAAAAGTCGATTTCTGGGCGATTCGGCCGGCTGTGGGATGGTCGATTGCCATCCATATGCCTATGCCGATTGGGTGAAATCACGCCATCGATTCAGCGTCACCAATAGCTACCGGCAAGAGTTGGAAACCGCGGCGGCCCGTTGCGGCAAGCGCGCCGCCTTGCGTTGTATTGGTTGTCACGATCCGATTTCGTTATTGGCCGGCGCCGGACAGGATGGCCGAGGGTTGACGACCAACGACGGAAGGCGAGAAGGCATTTCTTGCCTTGTTTGTCATGGCCTGTTTGCCGATGATCGTCGTCCGGCCGATACGGCATTGGTCTTTCACTTTCCGCAATATTATTTCCAACAAGACTTATCTTCGCTTTCCTATTTTCTCGCCTTGATTCAGGAACACAAGGACGACTTCAATGCGCCGGGGTATCCGGACGACCGACTTTGCATCGCCTGCCACGACATTGTTCCCGCGAACGACGGTGATCAACCGATCAACGCCTGGCTGAATCGCGCCTATCATCGGCAAGAAAAGATGATTCCAGCCTGCCGAGGGAAAAAAGGCTGCCTGGCCTGCCACATGCCCTTGATGTCGGACGCCGAAAAACCATTTTCGATATTGCACAGCCACCTATTTCAGAACAATGAAAGCGACCGGGCGACGTCCGCTAGACCGGATCACGAATCAAGCGGCGGTCAGCCATGAAGACCAAGGCTGTTTTTCATCTCTTCGATGGGGAATTGTTTTTGCTCTTTGTTCTGGGCCTGACCGGTCTTTTCAACGCCGTGTCTTCTTCGTGGTCTCCCTACTTTCGCCTCAACCTGCTGTTGCATCCGATGATCGGCAGCCTTGCCGTCGTGTGGTTTTCCTGGCGTATTTACCGCCATCTTCGGCGGATCGTTCCTACTCTTCGGCTCTCCTTATTCTTATATTGTTCGCTGCTTCTTTTCGTTTCCTTGATTCGTTCCTATGTGAATAAGCACTTTATCTTGTTTATCAGCAACGAAATTGCCGGACTGATCTTCATGATCGTTCTGTTGCTGAGCATTCTCGTTTTGCGGGATATCAAGCCGTTTTTTCAGACACTGAAGCAAAACAGATGGATCGGGGCGGATATCGGCGTACTTAGCCTTTGGTACGCGACTTGGATGTTGGGAACATTGATCCTCTTGATCGGCGGCGGTCGGAACGCGGTCATGATCTTCGACGCGCACAAATTCATCGGTGGGTTGGTGGTGGTCGTCAATCTTGTTTGGCTGTCAGCGCCCCGCCCGTTTTTCAAACCCTCGCCAAAACGTCTGGTCGCCTCGCTGGCGGCGGCGATTGTTATTTTGATTGGGTTCGCTTGGACGGTCAACTGGATCGGCCATCGCTTGATGGCGCTGCCCCGATACGCGCCGGTCACGCTCAACCTATCGACGATCCCTTTTGAAAAGCGCCTGCCGCCGAATACCGGACCACTGCCCTTGCCGATCGAAGCGCGCTGGCTGGCGATTACCGAAAGCTGCGGGCGCACCGACGCCTGCCATCCGGAAATTTTGGCCGATCACCAGTCGTCAATTCATAATAATTCCTTGAAAACCAAACACTTTCAAAAGAATCTGGATTTGCTGGCCGCCGAAATCGGTGAACCAAATCGTAATATTTGCGCCGGCTGCCATGCCCCGCTAGCCCTGTTCCAAGGTGGTGGCGATACACAAAGCTATCAGCAGAAGAACAATTTTTCCTGTGTCTTCTGCCATGTCATCGACCAAGTCGAATTCGCCGCCGACGGCAAGCAATCGAGGATTAGACTTTCGGTCCCGGTCGATCATCTTTCGATGTTTCTCGCGGCGGAAAAAAACGGCGGTCAGTTGCGAGCCTTGGACCATTGGATGATCCGCCTCAATCCGAAAGGACATGGTCGGGTCTTCAGTCGACCGCTTTACAAACAGGACGCCTATTGTCAGGTTTGCCACCATTTGCAACTCAAGCCGTCGGGATCCGGACCGACCTGCGTGCAATGCCACATGGAACCTCGTGAAGTTTTGCTGCTGCCGGGCAAGATGAAGAACCATTTCTTTCCCGGCGCCAATACGCTCATTCCCACGCTGCTGAACATGGATTCCTACGCCCAACTCAATGAAGACTATCTGCAAGGGAATTTTTTCATCTATTCCATGGGACCACTTTATAATCCTCCCAAGGAGACGCCCGCGGATTTGCTAAGGGACCGCGCGGGCAAGTTCGTTTTCCTGACGATGAGAATCGAGGCGACGTCGCCGTTGCGGCGAGGTCAGGAAATGGAAATCACGGTGCGCACGAAAAACGTGGGGTTGGGTCATGCGTTTCCGACCTCCGCCCTGGATTTGAGCGAAACCTGGCTCGAGGTGCGGGTGGAGGATGAACGGGGCCGGGTCTTGTTTGCCTCCGGAGGGATCGACGACCAGCAGCGCGTTCTGCCGGATTCGCATACGATGGGCGGATACATGATTGGCCTGGACGGGCATCGGGTGGCGCAAAACCGCGTTTGGCAGATCAAGAAGAAGGTGGTGGAGCGCAATATCGCCGATCAGCAGGAGACCAGCGATGTTTATCGTTTTGTCTTGCCCGCGGATAGCGGTCGTTTGATCAACGTCACCGCTCAGTGGCGCTATCGGAAACTGAGTCAGGATTTTTGGGCTTGGGCGTATTCCTTGGATCGCCCGATTCCATCGCCGGTGGTGGTCCGGGTGTTTGATCAATTCGAAGTAGTAGGTCCATAAACAGCGGTTAGCGTTGGTTTTCCCTTTTGAGTTTCCGCTCGTCGCTCATTCGTTCAATCCACGACAGGATTTCAACGCCCTCGCCACTACCGCCTCAGCGAACGCGCAATGTGCACCGCGGTCACACCGCATTTGCCCGCCGCGAAAACCACCAGGTGATTCGAATCGTAGGCTAGGTGCCGGAGGTATGGTCCGACAGGAATCGGCCGCGCCAGCGGTTCCCGCGTGGAAAGGCGGTACAGACGAATCTGGCCGCCGAACCAGTCGCCGACGATCAGTAGATCTCTATCATGGTCAGCCACAATGGGCCGCGTTGCGTATCCCAGGCGCCAGACCGATCGCAAGACCATAGATTTTGTGTCCACGACGTATATTGACCTGTGGAAAAGGCTCTTGCCGATGTATGCCGTGCCGGCAACCGCGTCCAGGGCCAACATGCCGGGTCCGAATTCCGTTTCCACGGCACGGACCTCATGGGTATCCGCATCCACCTCCAGGAACGACGTCCCGATTTCCGAAATGTAGACTTTTGATGAGGTTGGGGCGATGTCCGCCCAAATCACCGGATCGCCACCCGGTATTTCGAACTTATCAAGAATATGCAAGGAGCGGGCATCGAGGCTGAGAAGCTTGTTCGGGTTGGTCGTCACGACGAGTAACCGTCGATGGTCGGGATGCGGAAAAATCCGGTTAATCTCCTCCGGGATGTGAATACTTACTCGAACCGTTGGCTGGCGCGGTGATGTCAAATCAACCCTGTCGATATAGCTGCCGTTGTGACCGAGGCGGGTGACGAACAGTTGCCGGGATCCCTGGTCGTAGGCCATTAACTCGGGCATGGTTCCGCGACCAGACGGAAGGATGGTAACGTGCCGCTCGGAAGCGAACACTCCGTCGATTAACACCAGACGGTTGGATGCATCATCGTTCCAGTAGGGGAGAATCAAGTTGCCGGCCATCTTGAAGGAAACCGCCAACAAATCCTGATCCGGAAGGTAGAGCAGCGAATACGGTTGCGATGTCCGCCACTCCGGACCCCGAGGGGTGAGAAATTCCACCGAGCCGGGTTGGGCGACCTCGGCGCATTCGGCCTCGTCGGGCGGGCGGAAAAGTACGGTCGTGACTACGGGAAAAACTAGATAGTCAAGAAACGCCAAAGATATAAGAACGATCCCCAAGCGTCGGATCGAAGGGAGACGCCTCCAATTCCAAATCAGGAGACACGCCGCTACGACGTGAAGCGAGACCAGTGCTAGGAACGTGGCGGGGCTCCGGAGCAGGAGGACGCCGAACCCAAACGCGGTGTGAAGCAACACCGTCACGGCCAATGGCGCGATCAGGATCAGGAAAAACCAAACGGCAAGAATCCGGTGGGTCCACTTGGGAGAGATCCTGAAGAGCCAGATCCCACCCTGAAACGCGACCGCGGCGGCGGCTAGTCCGATCAGACCCTGGCGGGCGAAGAGAGTGCTGGTGAAGGTTGCCAGCACGACATAGGTAATAATCAACAGAGGCACACCCCTGAGGAGGAATGGCCATCGTCGGAAGCGGATTTTGACCAATGATAGATGTGGCGCCGCGAAGTCCATCCATAGACACACCAGCACGAGGACGCCGATAGCGGCGCGTAACGCGATCAACCCCTTGAGGTCGGTTGCGTAGTAAAAGCGCGCCATCAGGGCAAACAACGCCAAGACAAACACAAACGGCAAAAAAGGGTAGCGCCTCCCCGCATGGCGTGAGGTCGCCCCCTCCGGAGTATCCGGCGTAGAGATGGGGATCATGTTTCTAAACCTGTACGTCGCCAAAACATACTTGGCATCTACTATACGCAGCCTTCGGCCGCAATCCAACGGGCGTAAATAGAAGAAAAACGGTGTTGCAAACCAACTGGCGAAATGTGAGAACAGAAATTGCGAATTGCATCGTGAACGAGATTACGAAATGCCCCGCTTGTTTTGAAATGGATATTGGAAAACCGTTCAATTGAGGCTAGACCTTTTCTCCGCCGCGGGCAGGCTCCGCCGCCCAAACGGTAACGGGAGATCAATGTCGGAACCCATTCCGCGCTTTCGACCGAACTCGTCATGGAAGGACTTTTGGCGCGCGGCGATGGATTCGATGCGTCGCGGGGACGACGAGGGTTGCGCGGTAGAGCGGTTCGAGCGGGAGTTTGCCGCTCGGCTCGGCGTCCGGCACGCCGTGGCCGTTTCCTCCGTCCGCTACGGTCTTTACCAGGTGCTCCAGCGACTTCGTCTGCCCGCCGACGCGGAGGTCCTTTGCAGCCCCCTCACCGTTTATCCGGTGGTGGAGGCGATCGGGGTGGCCGGGTTCCGCCCCGTCTTCGTCGATTACCTTCCGGAGTCCTTCTCGCCGGACCTCTCGTGGGCCGAGCGGCGTCTGACGCCCCGCTCGCGGGTGTTCCTGTTGACGCATCTCTGGGGAGCGCCGGCCGAGGCGGATCGCGTCGCCGAATTCTGTCGCCAACACGATCTGATCCTGGTCGAGGACGCGTCTCAAACCCTCAACGCCGCCATTCACGGGAAGAAGATCGGGACGTTCGGAAGGGCGGGTCTTTTCAGCCTGTCGCTGACGAAGACGGTCGACACCCTGCGAGGCGCCATCCTTGCGACGGACGACGACGATCTCGCGGCGGAGGTTCGAGGCAACGGCGCAACTCTGCCCCGGGCGCCGGTGAGCTTCTGGTTGCCCTTTCTCGCCGTCGCGGTCGTCGCGGATCTCCTGACCTCGCCGCGCTTCTTTTGGTTGACCGGGCCCCTGATTTGGCTCTGGCAGCGTCTCGGCGGTCAGGACTTCCTCGACCATCGCCGTCTCCGGCGAGCCGATCGTCTCCGCAAGGTCCCCGCGTCCTGGCGGGTGGCCTTCGGCGAGGCGCAGGCCCGTCTGGGCCTGCGGCAACTGGAAGGGCTGGACGCCGCGGACGCGCGGCGCCGGGCGATCGCTGAACGCTACGATGCCGCGTTCCGGGACCTGGCGGAGGTCGTCCGGCCGCCACTGCCTCCCGGCGGCCGCGGCAACTACTGGATGTATGCCGTACAGGTCCGAGACCGGGCGAGGTTCCGGCGGGACCTTTGGCGGATCGGCCGGATCGACTCGGCCGTGCCGTCGATGGATGCCTGCCATCGCATGCCGTACTTCGCCGAGAACATGGATCGCCTGCCCGAGGCCTCAAGGCTCCTGGATCAAGCGCTCTATTTGCCGGCGTACGACCGGTTGTCTGAGGAACAGATCGAGAGCGTTATCCAGGCCGTGCGCCAGGCGGCGACTTCTTTCCCTGATCTGCAACCTACCCGACGCCCTCCGGACCTCCGGCGTATGTACCGGCCCTTGCTGGAGCCCCGACTCCTGTCGGTCGCCGCGGTCGATTTGTGGGCGTTTTACCGCTCGCGGCCGCCGAGCGCTCCTCCGGTAGGGTTGGCGTGGGAACTCACGTATGCCTGCGACTGCCGCTGTCCGAACTGCGCGTCGGAGAGCCTAGCCGCGCAATTCCCCTCCCCGTCCCGCGAGGTGTCGCTGGCCATCGCCCAGGCCATCGGGGAGGCTGGGGTTCCGATGGTCAACCTTTCCGGCGGAGAGCCGTTGCTATCGGAGCATTTCCTGCCGGCGGCGGCCGTCCTGTCGAGCTACCGCGTTCGCGTGCACGTCTCCACGAACGGCTCCCGTCTCGCCGACCTGGCCGGGGAATTGCGCGCGGTGGGGATCGATACCGTGACGATCAGCCTCGACAGCGTTGCGCCGGAACGGCACGACCAGATGCGTCGCCATCCGGGGCTTTACCAAAAGGTTCTTCGCGGAATCGATGCCCTCAGGCGCCAACCCGGGAAAATTCCCCGGATCCGCTTACGTTTCTTGATCCGCCCCGACAACTGCAACGAACTTGCTGAGTNNAAGAAATCGTGGACGAGGTCTGCTTCCAGCCCGTGCAGCGCCTGGGAGAGGGCGATACCTATAACTTCGAGGACGAATCGGTCGGGTTTCGCCCGGAACATGAGGCAGCGCTGTCCCGGGCGGTCGTGGCGCTGATGCGCGAACACCCCCAGTTTGATCGCCCCTATTACCGCTGGCTGCCGACGGCGATCTTTCATCCGGACGAGGCGGCAGGACGGTTTCGTTGCCTGGTGCCGGCGCTGGCGTGCAGGGTACGTCCGAACGGCCAAATCATCGCGTGCACCGTCCAGGCCGAACCGGCCGGATCCATCCTGGAAACCCCATTACAAAATCTGTGGCGCAGCCAGGCATTCCAGGAATTACGCCGGTCGTGCCTCGAAGGAACCCGCACCTGCCAATGCTGGGCCCAGCCCGTACAGGTCAGCTTTCTGGTCCCCCCATGGATTGAACGGTTCGGGATCTCCGCCCGAAGGCGAGCCGGGATCAAGAGTTAGCCGTCCTCGTGTTGTTTTTGCATGCGCGGCGGCCTATAATTTGCCGACTGGTTGGGGCTCAAGAATTGTTTCGTTTCCCGTCCCAAGTGTGACTGCCAGTTGATTTTATCAGGGGGGAAAAACACCGTTGACGACCGTCGAGGAAAAAGAAACCGCGCGCGAAATCATACGAAAAACTCGTTCTGTCTGTCCCGTTTGCGGCCAATGGGTCGACGGCGCCGTTGTGCAGCAAGGCAGTCGGGTGTACCTGGAGCGGATATGCGCCGAACACGGTGAACACCGTCTGCTGTTGTCCGTCAATGCCGGCATGTATGCGGACCTGGAGCGTTTTTATTTTCACATTCTGGGTCACGACGCGGCGCGCGGTCGGATAACCCGATATTGGGTCTTGGCCACCGCCAAGTGCCAGGCGCAGTGCGCCTATTGTTCAGTCGGAGTGCAACAACCTCGCTACGACGAAATGACGATCGACGATTTCCAGAAGATATTCCGCGAATTCGCCTCTCTCAAATTGACGTTATTGGGCGGCGAGCCGACGACGCATCCATTGGTTTTCGATTTTTTTCGCGGCGCTGTAGAACAGGGTCGCCCGACCGAGCTTGGGACAAACGGCATTCGTCTGGCCGACCCCGACTTTTGTCGCCGGTTATGCGCGGCGGGCGTAAACTGGGTGCGCTTGTCGGTTGACGCACTCACGCCGGTGCAAACGGAGTTTTTTGACACCGGGGCGCAATACGACGCCAAACTGCGCGCGCTTGAAAATTTGGAGAAACAACATGTCGTGACGACGTTGTCTCCGACCATTTTTCGGGGCGTGAATGAAAATCAGTTGATCGCCGCGGTAGAGTACGCCAACGCACATCCGTTCATTCGCGATCTTTCCGTCAACGGGTTTTCCTGGGTCGGAGAAGGCGTCGGGTTGCCGCGGGATTTGATGATCATGCCCGACGAAATGATGGACATCTTGCACCAACGCTTTTCGCACGGCCCTCGCGAAGATCTGTGTACGTTGCAAAAATGGCTTTGGATTGGCCTACGTGTAATGGACATCCGGATATGTCTTAACACGCAACTCATGATTTTTGTGCGCGACCCCGGCGGACCGCGGCCGATCACGGATTTCCTCGATATGGCCGCGATGAAACGCGCGGTGGAATGGTGGAAGAAGCTTGCCCGCGCGCCGCGGACCTTGCAGATCGCCGCGTTTTTGGTCGTCTGCGTTCGCTCGCTGAACTGGCGTTCACGCAAGTTGATCGTGCCGCTGCTTCGGATGTTTTTCAGTTCGATCGCCCGGCGTTTGCGCCCGTTTCCTTCCGAGTTGATTTCCGTAGTCCTTAACACCAACTGCTCGCTGCCTTCTGCCGACACGGCGGTCATGCAACAATGCATGTGCGATGTCCTATATTCGAAAGACGGCGCACTTAAAAAAGAAATGACCTCGGCGTTCTTTATTCGCGGCGAACGGGAACGTTTGGCGCGAGAAGGCGCGGCCTGATCGTTCGGCGATTGCCGCAACCAAACGCGGCCGACGAGGCAAGACGCCGGCCGGCGAATCGTTTTCGGTTCTCAAGGAACGCGGACGATGTGGAAAGAAGTCGCCCTTTTCGCGAGCGGCGCCGCAGCGGCGACGGCCGTTTTCGCTTGGCTGCGTCGGCGGGTATCGCCGCCCGCGGCTTCGGATGCTTCGCCGAAAGCGATCGTTCCCGAAACAGCAGAAGCCTTTCATGTCGGCGACATCCGCACGTCCTATTTTGTGACGCAGTTTTTCGAAGAACGCCGCGACGATGTCGCTCCAATCGAATGCATCTGCGATTCGCCGCCGGTCCCGTTGCCGGAGGAACTCGAACCCTTGCGGCAGTCGATCGAGCGCGAGCAGGAACAGGCGAAACGCGACGGCCGCAGCGTTTTTTGGAACGGCGGCACGTACGGCTTGTCGCGAATATCGCGCCGCAGCGCGGTCGCCGGCGAGGCGTCGACGTTGACGCTGCACTTGTTCCCTTCCGACTATTTTTCGTACCTGGCCGTAATATCCGAGATGGATTGTTCCAAGCCCGGGGCCGGGGCGCACGCGTCGGCGGTCCGGGCTAAATATCTGGTGCAGGTCGACGCCGAAACGGTCGTTCCCGCGTTGGCCCGCTCGGTCGGCGTCTCGACGCTCATCGTCACGCGGGACGAACGGGCCTTGCTCACGCGCCGAAAAAATCACCTGAGCTGCATGCCCGGTTTTTTTTCGGTTTCGATCAACGAGGCGATGACACGTGATCCGAATGCGCCGGATCATCTCACGCCGGATCCCGCCAAAACAATCGTCCAAGGCGCGCTGGAAGAACTGGGCCTGACCCTCGACCCATCGCAGATCCGATTTTTGTCGTTCGGCGTCGACGAGACCTTTTATCAGTGGGGAATCGCTTCCATGGCGGAAGTCAGGGAAACGGCCGCCGAGATCCGCGAGGGATTGTCGTTAGGAACCAAGGACGGGACGTTCGAGAACGACGCCCTCTACTTCGCGCCTTTTTCCATTCCGGACATATTAGATTTCGTCCGCAACAACGGCCCCTGGGTATGCGGCGGTTTGGCGGCCCTGACGCAGGCCCTCGTTCTGCGTTTTGGGCGCGAAGCCGTAGTCAGCGCCGCTCGCGCGCATCGTCAATAAGACGACGGCGGTCCGTTCGGGACCGATCCGAATGGCGGCGTGGCGCATCCGGGGCGACAAAAATGAGCGATAGCGCGAGAACAACTGCGACGCGCATCCGCGGGAACCCGTGTCAACGTAAGTCAAACGCCGTTGGGGATCGGTCATTTGCCGTCGAACACGTGGTAGAGTTCGCCGCCGCGGTCTTGGTATCCCAGGGACGCCGCCATACGCAGCGTGGCCGCGCCCTCCAACCGCGCCCTGGCCGTCGCGTACGTCGCGTGCGGTTTGTCGAAGCGCGAGTTCGCCCCGCCAAGGAACCTGCCGTAGCCGGCGGACTGGACAGCCGGGTCGATGAATATATTTCGTCGGGAGGTAAACTTCGTCGCGCCAAGTTCCGGCGGATATTGACACAATCGGCTCGAGATGTGCCCAATGGGCGCGCCCGCCTTCAATAGCGTGTAGGTCAAAGGCGAATAGTCGGTCGTGCAGCAGGTTTCCGTCAGCTTCCGAATGTAGGTGTTCCGGTGTTCGAAACGCAGTTTTTCTTCCCACTGCAACCATGAGTAGTCCGTTAGCCGACCCGCGATTTCCAACAGGGCCGGCAGGTGCCAATCCTCATACTTCACGACCTCCAGATCGCCGGCTCTCGTCGGGATTTGGGAAATGTCGACATCCCGCAGATCGCACACGATCTTCACGTTCGCCCAAATGACACGCCAGCCTGTGCGCTGCAGGGCGTGAGACTCCCAGCGGCCGCGGACGTCCAGCGCAAGGTAGACATGTTGGTAACGTTGCTCGACCAGACGACGGGCCGTGGCTTCCGCCAGCGCCGTCGCCGCGTCTTTGCCATCCGCAAAAAAGTGGGTGACCTGGCCGCACTTGGTCTCAAAAAACCGGCTGTTCCATTCGTGGTCGCCAAAAACGATCACGCCTTTGACACGGTCGTTTTCCACCGCGGCGAACCCTTGGCAGTGATCCAAGGCCTGCGTCACGTAATGAAGATTGAGTCTGGCATGCTGCTCGCGCGACAAATCCAGGTCCCAGTCCGTTGGATAGTAGGGAAGCGCCAGAAAGAATTGATATGTTTGGGGGAGCCAGGCGGGCCCCCATTCGATGACGTCCATCTCTACTCCTGGGCCCCGAATTCTTCGGCGATTTCGTAACACGTCGTCGTTGCGTCCGCGACGAAAACAGGACCGCGCCGGCGCAAGTCGACGGCGGCCTTGGCCATCGCAAAAAAAGCGCGCGCCAGAAAGCGTAGACGATATCGGGAACGTTGCGGCGACCGCCGCGAAAAATCCACGGGAACCTCGACCGTGCGTGAGGTAAACAACCGCTTGACGTAAAGGTCGTAAGACGGCTGGCTGCTGATGTACAGACCGCTCTCGCGGCGCCAAACTCTCAAGATGCTGTTGGCGTCGCGCAAAGGCAACCCTCCAACGAAATGCACGAACGCGTTGATCGCCCAGGACGCGACGATGCGGTAAGTCGGCCCAGATCGGCGGACGCGCCGCGCGTTGACGAGGTCGAGATCGTCGCCGAGCAACGCGGCCAGGCGAAACAGCTCATGCCAATCGTGCTCGAGATTCATTTCGGTCGACACGATGACGTCGAACCGCGCGTTCGCGAACCCGGCGCGCAGTGCGGCAAATTCGCCGAAGTTCCGCGTGAGACGAATAATATGCACCTTCGCGCGTCCGGCTTGAAATTCGCGCAGCATACGCCACGTGCCGTCGGTGCTGCCGTCGTCGATGAAAAGCAACTCGCAAGGAATCGGCGGGGCCTGCAGCATCTCGGCAAAAACACGCAACGTATCGTCGAGAACGTCCTCGCCGTTGTAAACGGGGACGAGCACGGTCATGCGATCAACGCGCGGATTATTGGTCGTTTCGGGGTTTGCGCCAAGTATGTGTTGGTCATGCACGTCACACGGTTAGTACAACCCCCAGACGGCGTCAAGCTCGCTCGTTGTTTGCTGACAAAATCGCGCAAAGGGTTCCGATGACGCGGGTGACAAGGCAAGAAAGACGGCGCTACAATCCAACCGGCGATGCGCCGGCGCCAAGACAGAGAATCGCACCTTGAACGAGGGCCAGGGGCGTCCGAAAGGTGTTGACGAAATACGGTGAAGGCCGGCGCCGGCCGTGACTCCAGGCGCAACGCGTAGAAAGTTGGATCAATGCGAGCCAATTACCTCCCTTTCGGGGCGCCCAATATCAGCCAGCGGGAGATCGACGCGGTCGCCCGCGTCATGCGGTCCGGTTGGATTGGCATGGGTCCCGAGACCATCGAGTTCGAGCAGGAACTCGCCGCGTTCACCGGGGCGCCGCATGTGGTCACGGTGAATTCCTGCACCTCGGCCCTGTTTCTCTCGCTCCTCGTTCACGGGGTGGGCCCCGGCTCGGAAGTGCTTTGCCCAAGCCTCACGTGGTGCAGCACCGCGAACGCGGCGCGCTATCTTGGAGCGACACCCGTTTTCTGCGACGTCGACCCGGAGACCTTATGCGTCAGCGCCGAGACGATCCGCCGGTCGCTCACCGCGCGCACGCGAGCCGTCATCCCCGTGCACTTCGGCGGGCTGACGTGCGACGTCGCCGACCTTCGCGCCGCCCTTCCCGACACCGTCGCCATCGTCGAGGACGCGGCGCACGCGTTCGGCGGCCGCCTGCCCGACGGGCGCCGCGTGGGCGCCTCGGGCGACCTCACCTGCTTCAGCTTCTACGCCAACAAAAACCTCTCCACGGCCGAGGGTGGCGCCGTCGCGCTCTTCGATTCGACCATCGCCCATCGCCTGCGATCACTGCGCCAGCATGGATATTCGGCCGACGCCTGGACGCGATTCAACCAGAGCAACGCCCTGCTGCTGTCGGCTCCGCTGGCCGAGCTGGGTTACAAGATGAACTACACCGATCTTCAGGCGGCGATGGGACGGGTTCAACTCACCCGGCAGGAGGAATTCGCGGAGCGTCGCGTGGCGATCGCCCGGTGTTACGCCCAGGCCCTCCGCGAGCTCGATCCGGACATTCGATTGCAGCGCGGGGTGTGCGACGCGGGCCATGCGCGGCACCTGTTCGTGGTGTTGCTCCCCGTCGAAAAGCTGGCCATCGACCGGAACGTGTTTGTCCGGGAGCTGCGGACGCGTAATATCGGAGCTGCGGTTCACTACGCACCGCTCCACCAGATGCCTCTTTATGGCGACACGAATACGGAATGCCGCCTGCCCGTGACCGAGGATCTGGCGCCCCGCCTGGTCTCACTCCCCATGAGCGCGAGCATGAGTGCGGCGGACGCCCGCGAGGTCATCGAAGCGTTCGTGGAGGTCTATCAAACTGCGCTCGCGAGCCGAGGCGCACGGAGGGGATCGCGCGGCTGAACGCCGATCAGCGCGACCGAGGCGCGCCAAGGTATCGCTTCAAATCGATCTCGATGATTCCGAACTCGCTGCCGATGAACAGGCGGTCGCCGTCATCGTACAACGGTTGCGCCTTGTTCCCGATGACGTCCTCGCGCACGACTCTGCCGGAGTTGTAGTCGATCACCTGCAGGGTTCCCGTGGTTCTGCTCGTCGCATAGATCAGCCGGCGTCCCTCGTCGTAAACCAGGCAGAAGATGTTCGGCGCCGCGTGGATCGTGCGCACCAATTCCCACCGCTCGAGATCAACCTCGAAGATCTTGGGCTGGTAGTAGCTGGTGAGCAGCACCCGATGCGTTCCCGGGATCGGGAAGATCGTGACGCCGCTGGGGAGACGCATTTCACGTCGGATGGCGAAGTCGTCGAGGCCGATTTCCACCAAGCTTAACTCGTACCGGCCTTCGAGCATCCCGACCGTCACCAGGATGGTTCCTCGGTCCGGGTCCACGTCCAGGCCGTACACTCCGTCGGTGAACGGCGTGTATCCGATTTGGTGGAAGTCGATGATCCGGTTAAGCGTCATGTTGCAGGTTTGACCTTCCCGTGAAAGCCTGAGTTCCGCGAGGAGGGGGGGAGTGACGCTGGTCACGTACAGACGATCGCCGACACGCTTCATCGCCCACGGCATCATCACTTTTTCCAGCGCGAGATTTTTGCGGCACTTGATTTCGAAAGTGGACAAATCGATGGCCAGCAGTTCCTGGAATTCACAATTCGTGGCCCAGATTCCGGCGCCTCGTCGCGGGCGCCGCCGCGCCGGAACAAGCGCTGGATTACTTGTTTGCCTTTGGCGAGCTCGATCCGCAGCCGGTTCGGCGTCACCCCGCGATCGGTTTCCGCGAAACTACCCCGCATTTCCGATCAGTCTCCGTTGAATAGCGGAACATGCTGCCGGCGCGCCACCGCGCGACATCGGGCTTCGCCGGCGCGAAGATCGGTCGTCAACGCCGCCGGCGCCGAAAATTCGTCTTAGTTGGGCGCTGTCGTGGGTTCAAGTCTGGGCGCGCGGTCGGTCACATCGGCCGGCGAAAAAGTCTCTTCCAGTCGGCGCGGCGCCGTGACCGCAGAGTCCGGCGGTCGTTGCGGTACAGAGTAAACCTTCGGCCATGGGTGACGAGGCGAGATCATCAATGGCCGCCTACGTGCTGACAAGGATGCCGGGAGACGCTATAGTCTAGTGCGCCGCCGGCGGCAAGACTGACAAGGAAACACGTGGTGAATAACGGCCTCGAGAAACCGGCGCCGCCCGAAGGGACGTCGACGTCCGCACGCCAGTTGAACGGCGCGCGCGTCGCGTTTTTGCAGCAGAACGCGATCAACGAGTCGCTGGGGCTGTGCGACCTCGCGGGACATTTGCGCGATCAAGGGGTCACGACTCGCCTCTTCCTGGAAATGGAGGAGCGCGGATTGGCGACGCGTTTGCGGGACTTCGATCCGCACCTGGTGGTCATTCCTTGCGATCTCATGGGTCATAATGGCGCCCTGCATCTCGCCGCCACCGCCAAGGCGCACACCACGGCGCCCGTCACGCTGGGCGGAGTTCATCCCACCTTCTTTCCCAATATTGTGTTGCGGGACGCAGTGGACTACGCCTTCGTCGGCGAGGCCGAGGGCGTCGTCAGCGACCTGCTCGCCGCCGTACGAAGCGGCGCAGACCCCTCGTCGATCCCGAATCTGATCTTGCGCCAGGGCGATTCCTTCCGCGTCAACAGCCTTCGCCCGCTCCAAACCGATCTGGCCGCGATGGCCCTGCCGGATCGGGAAATCTACTACCGCTATCCGTTTCTTTCGGCGTTCCCCTGGAAGAGATTCGGCACCGGGCGCGGGTGCCTGAACTCCTGCGGCTTCTGCTTCAACCCGAGCTACCGCGCGATGGTCAACGACCCGCGCTGTTTCTATCGACGCAAAAACCCGGAGCGAATCGCCGAGGAAATCGAACAAGTCCGCGGCCGGCACGCGTTGACGATCGTTCATTTTTCCGACGACCTGTTCAACAGCGGCATCGAGTGGCTCGAAGCGTTCGCCAAGGTATATCGCCGGTTGGGAATCCCCTTCTCGGCCAACACCTACGCGCGTTTCGTCACGAAAGAAAGCATTCGGCTGCTCGTCGAAGCCGGCTGCCGGACGCTGGCGGTCGGGGTCGAGGTGGCCGACGACGACCTGCGCGCCCGCGTGCTGAACAAACCGCTGACCACGAAGCAACTGACCGCGGCCGGCCGCATTATTCGGGAGGCGGGGATTCGGTTGGTCACCTTCAACATACTGGGTCTGCCCTACTGCTCGATCGATCAGGAGATAGATACCTGTCGCCTGGCGCAAGACATGGAGGCGGATCACACCCGGGTGACCATCCTGACCCCGTTTCCGAAGAGCGCCTTGGCGAAGAGGCTGATCCAAGACGGCTTCCTCTCTTCGCAATTCGAGAGTCGCATCTACGAAGTCGCTGACCTGCCGAACTGGTCCGCCGAGGATCTTTTCCCGCGCGCCGGGATGAAGGCGACCAAGCGTCTGTACCGCCTCTGGCACCTGATGGTCGCCTTGCGACTCAGCCCCAAATGGATGCGCCGCCTGGTGGACCGGCCGTGGTTGCAGTTCCTNNTGCTCAACGAACAGAAGATCTTCCACGTGGGCTACCTGAAAGGGTTCCGCTATTTGCTCCACGTGCGCAGCCCGCGATTGAAGGCCTCCAACTACGTGTCGTTTATCTAGTCGACGCCGACGGCCTGCCGCACCATCTGTATCACGCGGTGATGAGCCGCCGCAAAAACGTCACCGCGATGATCACGAGCAAGGGCTGCCCATACGGCTGTTTCTTTTGCCACATTCATCGTACGCCGTACTCGTGCCGCGAGCCCCAAGCCGTGGTCGATGAAATGGAGCTTTGCGTCACGCGCCACGGTATTCGCGAGTTCGAAATTTTCGATCCCAGTTTCACAGTGAACCAGACGCGCGCGGCGGCGATCTGTCCGCGCGCGCATTGCCACTCATCCTGAACGGCCCGAATTGAATTGCAGTCGAACGACGGACGGCGCAATCGTTGACACCGTTCAGCCGGGCGCCTACAATCGTCGTGGCGCCGGGGCCGGAATCAGTTCATTTTCGTTTGATAGTACAATGACTTGGCGATGCGGTCTTGCAGCTAAATAATTACGCACGAACTCGGCAGTATTTAGTCGGCCTGTCCCTGTTCATCGCCGTACTCGTCGCGCATCTCTACCTCACGTCGGTCTCGCCGTACCTCGACGAAGGCGACCACGCCAACACCGGCCGGCTGCTGGCCCACGGTCGGCTGATCTACCAGGATGCGTTCAACGAAAAAGGACCCGGGCTGTACTGGATCACGGCCGGGTTGTTCACCGTGTTCGGCGATCGGTTCGCGGTGATGCGTCACGCGGCCGCCAGCGGCATGTTGGCTTCGCTGCTGCTCATCTTCGCGCTGGCGTGGAAATACGGCCGGCCGAACGTCGGCCTCGCCGCCGGCGCGATCTTCGCCGCGTTTCATCTTTTTCTGCTCGGCGAATTTTGGCAGTCGGAGAGCCTGCTGACGCCCCTCGCGCTGGCGGTGTGGTATCTGCTGTCGAGCGACGCCGAAGGCGACCACCCCGCGCCGTGGAAATTCGCGGCGGCCGGGCTCGCGCTCTACGTCGCGACGTGCGTCAAGCAGACCGCGTGGTGGCTGGTGCTCGGCGTCGTCGCCGCGACGCTCATCGAGGGCCGCGCGAACCGCGCATGGGCCTGGTTCAAAAGCCTGCTGGCGTTTGGCGGCGGGCTGGCGGCGCCGTGGGCGCTCACGCTGCTCATGGTCCGCGCACAGGGGAATTGGGGGCCGTTTGTCGAAGGCTATTTGTTCCCGCTCACGTTGTTCGGCTGGGGCGCTTATGTCGAAGGCCCCGGCGTCGACGACTTCTTCCTGGAGGCGCCCGCGTGGTGGATGACCGCGGCGGCGCTCATCGCCGTGGCGCGCAAGCAGATGGATTTGCCTTCCTGGGATCGGTCGGTATTCTCCGCCGTCTTGTGCGCGGTCGTGCTGATGGTCACCCAGGCGTTGTTCGCGCACCACTTCCTGCCGGTGCTGGCGATCGCCAGTGTCGGCTTCTCGGCGGCGGTGCTGTCCAAGCCGCGCGTGCGCCGCTGGCCGCTCCGGCCGGTGCTGCTGGTCGGCTTCCTCGCGCTGGCCGTGGCCGCGGCCGGCTACATGCCGGATCGTTTCCGCTATCGCGTGGCGCGCTTCGACGCCGGCGACCGGCAGCAGGTCGCGGCGCGAGTGACCGCCACGACTTCGCCCGACGACCCCGTGTTCGTTTTCCCCCATGATTCGACGTACTACTACCTGACCCATCGCGAGCCGCCGGGCCGCTACGGCTTCCTGCTGCCGTGGACGACGCCGCCGCTGGTCCTTGACCGGGTGCAGGCCGAATTCGCCGCGCGCCCGCCGGCGTTGATTCTCTACACCTACCTCGCCAACTGCACGCCGACCGGCATGAGTCCCGCGGAATACCTCGCGCCGTTCCTGCACCGCCTGACCACGACGTATCGCCTGGAGCAGATCTTCCCCAACCGCGTGGCGTTGCTGCGCCGCATCGAAACGGCGAACGCCGCCGCGGCGAAGGACCAGACGCGCCTGGAACGGCTCTTCTCGCTCGGGTCAGCTTACTGCTGGGGGCCGGCCGAACGCGTGCGGCAATTCGTCACGAAGGACCGCGGCGCCGCGCGCTAGTCGCGTTCATTCGGGTTCGATCAAGCGATACAAGTTGAGGTCCGGATTGACCGGCGGTTCGACCAACCGATAGCGCGTCGTGAGAAGTTTTTCCAACTCGGGGAAGGTCGCCATTTTGGTCGGGCAGTAGGCCATCGGTCGGCCATAGATGTTCACCGGCCAGCCGGGGATGGCGCGGCCGGTGCGGTTGCGCGGATCGGGGCAGTCGAAGGTCTGCCGCACGATGAACTGCGGCGGGTTGCGGTTCAGCTCGGCCATGAGTTGAGCGCGATTGCGGCGGACCTGCGCATCGAGCGCATCGTGCCAGAGGCCGTAGTGGGCGTAGGTGGTCGAGGTCACCACTTCGAAATTCACCTGATGCCTGGTCGGGGCGAAGGCGCGCGTGAACAGATAGAGCTCGGCGAAGTAATCGTAGGCCCAGATCGTCTGACCGGGGCGCAGATGCGCGCGCATATAATCGGCGATCTGTTTCAATGTGGGTTGCCATTCGAGGTCGTCGATGAATTCCGTCGACGTCCCCGGCTCGATTTTGCCTTGGCGGTTGGCTTCGAAGATTGACTCGGTGAGCACTGAACCGGTGTGCGCCAATCCGGAGGTCGAGGCGCTCGCCAATTTGATTTCGGGCCAGGAGTCGAACAGCGCGCCGCCGATGAGCAGCAGGGCCGCCAGCGCCGTCAGGCCGCGACGCTCCAGCTTGACTAGGCCGCCGAAGAACAGGCCGACGACCAGGCAGGCGAACGGCGCCAGCCACACGAAGTAGTGTCCAAAGAAATGGCCCCCGGCGTAGGCCGCGCCCACGGCCGCCAGCAGAAACAAGAGCGCGGCGCCGCCGGCCTTGAGCGCCGATCGCAAGCGCGGTGCAATGAGCATCGCGCCTACGGCCACGGCCAGAAAGATCAATAGAAAGCGATCTGACCGCCAGAAGCGGCCCACTTGCTGCGCGGCGTACGACCAACGAGCGGCTTGGTCGTACGAAGTCAGATACTTACCCAGATTAAGCGGATTGAGTTCGCGCGCCATGGGTCCGACGCACGAGACCGTCGCCATCAGCGCCGCCTGGAGCGCGACGAAAGNNCCGCCACGATGACCACCGCGCCGGCGAGCGCGAACAAGCCCGCCGGTTGCTTGACCGAAACCGCGAAGCAGGCCGCGGCGCCGCCGGCGACCAGGCGCCATCGCCCGGGCTGCGGTCCGGCGACCAACCACAGGCAGACGAGGGACGGCAGCAGGGTCCAGAACTCATAGTTCGGACAAGAACCCGCCGCCATGATGTCGGCCTG
>PMZC01000001.1 GCA_003170555.1 Deltaproteobacteria bacterium | reverse complement strand
TCTTTGGCCCGGTCGCCGGGGCGCGGTCGGCGCACATGGGGAGGCCACGATATGACCGAGACCAGACTTCCAAAGGACGAAATGGCCATCGCCGAACTTCTGCTGGACCCGGTGCGGTGGGGCGAGGCGTACCTGCGGAATCGGGACGGCGGCCAGCGCAAATACTGGAAGCACCAGGCCGAGGACCTGCGCTGTAAATCCAAGAACATCATCCACCTGGACGGGAGGGATACCGGCAAGTCGATATCGCTGTCCTCGGATGTCCTTCACTACGCCTTCATCACGCCGGGCGGGTCCGGCCTCGTGGCCGCACCCCACCAAGGGCATCTGGACACGATCATCGAGGAGGTGGAGTTCCAGTTGTTCAACAATCCGGACCTGGAGGCATCCATCGCCCGCAACAAACGGGGCGACTTGAAGATCAAGCGGAACCCGTATTTCCGGTTGGAGTTTTCCAACGCCACGGTGCTCTATTTCAGACCGGCGGGACCGCGCGGCGAATCGTTCCGCTCGCTGCATGTGGACCGGCTCTGGATCGACGAGGGGGCATGGCTTCCCGAGGAGGCGTGGAACGCGCTGCGCCAGTGCCTCAACATCGACGGAAAGTTCCGCGTGTACTCGACGCCCAACGGCATCCGCGACGCGACCTACTACCGGCTCACGCAATCGACAAAGTGGAAAATCTTCCGCTGGCCGTCGTGGATCAATCCCACATGGACGCCCGAACGCGAGGCCGAGCTATTGGAGTTTTACGGCGGCAGGGACACCGCCGGTTGGCAGCACGAGGTTGCGGGCGAGCATGGGCAGCCGTCGTTCGGCGCGTTCAACATGACCGCCTTCCACGCTTGCCGGAAGGCCGTGCCCGAATTCCGGCTCATCACGATCACCAGCGAGGAACTGGAGGGGTGCGACGACGACCAGGCGGTCAGGCAGCGCTTCGACATGCTGCTGGGGCTCGCACCGCGTCGGGGCGTGTTCTGGATGGGCATCGACACGGGGTACACCAACGACCCGTCCGAACTCGCGGTCTTTCACGAAGAGGACGGCGTTGCGCGGGAAATCCTGCGGGTCCACGGCGAGCGCGTGCCCTATCCGTGGCTGTCGGAACTGATCTTCATGCTCGACGTGTACTTCGAGTTCACGGGCATCGGTCTCGACAACGGCGGCAACGGCCTGGCGGTCGCGCAGGAACTGACGAGCCTGGACAAGTTCAAGGGGCGCGGATTGGGGGATCGGCTCAAGGGATTCGATTTCGGCGGTATGACCGTCATCGGATACGGCGAGGACGGCAGGCCGGTCAAAAAGCAGACCAAGGAATACATGACCGACCTGATCAACGGCTCGATGCAGCGCCGGAACATCGTCTTCGCGGCGGGCGACCGGCAGATGGAGGAGCAGTTCGCCACGCAGACCTACACCCTGAACAACGGCCGCGTGATCTACAGCAAGGGGCGCGACCACGTGATCGACGCCGTGCGGTGCATGGCCCTGGTGCGCGAGCGGACGGAATTCGAGAAGCGGGGGACCCAGTTCATCGAGGTTTTCGTGACGCCCCTGGCCACGGCCCCGATCTTTTGAAGGAGAGACAGTGAACAACAGTGAGCGGACAGCACCGAAGAAGAACACTCCCCAGGCTCCGAGCACGCCGGAACCCCTGGCTTCCTTTGCGGTCATCCTCGAACCCGGTCGCATGGGCGCGGCGGCGTCGCTCGCAAGCAACGTATTCGAGAAGCACGTCGTCAAGGACGCCATTCCCGCCGAGTGGCACGAGCGCGCGGCCAAGGCGTGGGAGTTCTATCTCGAGGAACCCATCGTCTCGAACACGGTCAACTCGTGGCGCGTCTTCGCCCTGGGCGACGAGGTCGGCGTGTCGTGCGAGGACGAGGGAACGCAGGACCAGGCGCGGGACCTGTTCTACCGGCTCGAATTGAACAACTTCGTTCGGGACATGATCCTCCAACTTCTCGTAAAGGGCGACTGCGTCGGCTATCTGAAGCGCACCGCCGAGGGCGAGGACATCGAGAGGGTGGTGTGCGTCAATCCGGTCAGCGTGAAGCTCAAGTTCGTGGGCGGCGTGCTGACCGAGGCGCGGCAGCGGCGGCAACTCGCCGACGGCACCTTCGACGCGGCCGACGACGGCGTGTCGCTCGCGCTCGACCAGATGCTCCACCTCAAGTGGAACGCCCCGGAGTTCTCGCCGCGCGGCAACAGCCTGGTGCTGCCCGCATTCGAGTCCATCGAACTGCTGCGCGACTTCCGGAAGGCCGAGCGGGCTATCGCCGAGCGGTGGACGACGCCGTTGCGATTTATCCAGGTCGGCGGGCAGTACGGCGACAAGGTCATCATGCCGAGCCAGAAGATGCTGGAGACCGTTCGCAACGAGATCAACAAGATGGACCTCAAGAGCGGCCTCGTCGTCCCGTTCTACGTGAAAGCGGAAACCTACGGAACAGAAGGCCACGTCCTCAACACCGAGGCGAAGATCAAGGAAGTCAAAGAGGACATATTGGTTGCCTTGGGCATGGCGCGCTCCATCGTTACCGGCGACGGACCGAACTTCGCCACGGCCTCGGTCTCGATGCAGAAAATGGTGATCATGCTCAAGGAGATCAAGCAGGCCGCGCGGCGGATTCTGGATTGGGTTTTCTACGAGTGGATGGAACTCAAAGGGATCGACGCCGATGTCGATTACGAGTTCTCGGACCTGGACCTGACGAGCGAGGTGGACCAGAAGCGTCTGCTCATTGACCTCTATGACCGCAATTTGATTTCCAAGAACACCTTGCAATCGAAGATGAACCTCAACCCCGAGGTCGAGTCGGCTAACCGCGCCAAGGAACAGACCCTCGTCGACATGAACTGGGACATCAAGGACGTCACCGCGCTCGTGCAGCTGGCGATCATGAGTCCGGCGTCGGCGCGCAAACTGCTGGGCCTCAAGGACGACGCGGAAAACCAAGCTATTCAGCAGGACGAGCAGCAGACGGTCCAGGCCATGTACGCGGACGCGGCGGCCAAGACCCGCGCCTCGGGCGAAACCTGCAGCGAGTGCCTGCACTTCGATGAAGAGGCGAACCATTGCCGCGTGCTGGAGCGGGACGCCTCGCTGTTCGATCCGGCGTGCCGGTTCCATCGCAACGCGGCGGTGTAAATGCTGGCCGTCGCCCTCGACCAAGCCGAACGCATCAGCCAGTCCGTAGCGGCGTCGTTCGCGGCCCGCGACCTGTACACGGAAAAGCAGGTCGCGGCGCTGGTCGAGTCGCTCAGGGAAGCTGAGAAGCGGATCAAGGCCGATTTGCTTCGGTATGCCGATCTCGGCGCGCTCACGCCGGGCCAGAAGATCAACCAGATCCGGCTCGCCGCGCTGACCGATCGGCTCGACGGCACCATCAAGGCGCTCAAGGCCGAGCACACGCTTGCCATAAAGACCGCCGCAAAGGAATCCCACATCGAGGGTATGGCGCAGGGCGCGCTCGAACTCAAAGTCCACGGCCTGCCGGGATACGACGCGCTCACCGGCGACACCGCCGCGCGCATGGCAAAGGACGCTTTCTCGCTCATGGACCGGAGCGCGCTCGATTTCCTCGTGCGCTTCAACATCCAACTCGCCGGGCAGGTTTCGTCGGATCTGCTCACCGGCGTCAAGAACTCGCTCGCGGTCGGGATCGCGCAGGGCCTCTCCATCCCGAACATCGCAAAGAACATCGGCTCGGTGATCCTGGACAAGGAAGCGTTCAAGCAGGCTGGCAAGACGGTCTTCGCCACGGCGCAGCAGCGCCTCGAACTGATCGCTAGGACCGAGATTCTGCGGGCCCACAACCAGGGGCGCATCAAGTTCTACGACACGGTCGGCGTGCGTGAGGTCCGCTGGATGGTCGCGGACGACGAACGGCTCTGTCCGATTTGCGCCGAACTCGACGGCAAAGTGTTCAAGGTGGACAAGGCGCCGCCGATCCC
>PMZC01000144.1 GCA_003170555.1 Deltaproteobacteria bacterium | reverse complement strand
GACGGGATGCAATTCGATCGCGGGTACCTTTCACCCTACTTCGTCAGCGACGCCGAATTTCAGGCGATGGTCGACCGCGGCGCATTGGCCGAGTGGGCGCAAGTGCACGCCCATCGCTACGGCACCAGCCACGCCGAAATCGAACGCGCCGGCCGCGACGGCGTCGATCTGCTGCTCGACATCGACGGGCAGGGCGCCGAACAAATCTTGCGGCAATACCCGGCGGCGGTGCGCATCTTCATTCTGCCGCCGAGCCTGGCCGATCTCCAACTGCGCCTGCAGGGCCGCGGGACGGACAGCGCCGAGCAGATCGCGCTGCGCCTGGCCAACGCCCGCGCGGAAATCCGTTACGCCGAGCGCTGCGAATATGTCATGGTGAACGCCGACCTGGCCGAAGCCGCTCGCGAACTGGAGGCCGTCATCATCGCCCAACGTTGCCGCCGGGAGAATCGTCGGGATGCAATCCGTCGACTCGATACTGCCTAAAAAAGTACGCATCGACGACGTGATCCGCGAGGTCCGTTCCTACCTCGAGAATCCGGACCTCGAACTGATCCGCCGCGGTTACGTCTTTGCGATGAAGCACCACGAAGGGCAGTGGCGCAAATCGGGCGCGCCGTACGTCGACCACCCGGTCGCCACGAGCTACCTGCTGGCGCGAATGCGGCTGGACGCCGTGACCATCACCACCGGCCTGTTGCACGACACCGTCGAAGATTGCGCGACCGTCGACAGCGAAATGGTGAAAGAGCTGTTCGGCGAGGAGATCGCCTCGCTCGTCGAGGGCGTGACCAAGATCGGCCAGATGCAGTTCTCCAGCCTCGAGCACCAGCAGGCGGAGAACTTCAAGAAGATCCTGATGGCCACGGCGCGCGACGTGCGCGTCATTCTCATCAAGCTGGCCGACCGCCTGCACAACATGTTCACCCTGGAGTACGTGGCGCGCGAAAAGCGCGAACGCATTGCGCGCGAGACGATGGAAATCTACGTGCCGCTGGCGCACCGCCTCGGCATGCAGTGGGTGAAGACCGCGCTGGAGGACCTGTCGTTCCGCTTCCTTAACCCGCGCGCGTATTACGACCTCGTCCTTCGCCTGTCGCGCGGACGCAAAGAACGCGAGAAGTACATCGAGGAAGTCCTCGCGCTGCTCAAGGACCTGCTGGGGCAGCACAACATTCAGGGCGAAATCTCGGGCCGGTTGAAAAGCATTCACTCGATCTACCGCAAGATGCAGGCGCAGAATCTCGAGTTCGAGGAGGTGATGGACATCATCGCCTTCCGCATC
The DNA here is from genome assembly GCA_003170555.1 of Deltaproteobacteria bacterium. Taxonomy (GTDB): domain Bacteria; phylum Lernaellota; class Lernaellaia; order Lernaellales; family Lernaellaceae; genus FEN-1099. Next base: position 1,582 of record PMZC01000144.1, on the reverse strand, counting down.
ATCCTGGCGTCGGTCGCCGAATGCTACGAGATGCTGGGGCTGATCCACTCGCTGTGGAAGCCGATCCCCGGCCGCTTCAAAGATTACGTCGCGCTGCCCAAAGCGAACATGTACCAGAGTCTGCATACGACCGTGATCGGCCTGAAGGGCGAACGCATGGAGGTGCAACTGCGCACGCAGGAAATGCACCGCGTCGCCATGTTCGGCATCGCCGCGCACTGGCGCTACAAGGAAGGCGCCGCCACGGACAAGGACGGGCAAAAATTCGACTGGCTGCGGCAGCTCATGGAATGGCACCGCGAAACGGAAGACCCCCGCGCGTTTCTCGCCGGGCTCAAGACCGACTTGTTTTCCGACGAGGTGTACGTCTTCACGCCGAAGGGCGATGTGCTGGCGTTTCCCAAGGGGGCGACGCCGGTCGATTTCGCGTACCGCATTCACACGCAGGTCGGCGGTTCGTGCGTCGGCGCGAAGGCCAACGGGCGCATGGTGCCGTTGCGCTACGAAATGCAAAGCGGCGACCGCATGGAAATCCTCACGCGCAAGGATCAGAAGCCGAGCCGCGACTGGCTGCAGTTCGTCAAGACCAGCACGGCCAAGCAGAAGATTCGCGCGTATCTGAAGGAGGAGGAAACCGAGCGCTCGCTGGCGGCGGGCCATACGATTTTGGAAAAAGAGCTGTCCCGCTACAAGCTCAGCATGGGCAAACTGGAAAAAGCGGGCGACCTGCTGCGCATCGCGCAGAAATACAACTACCACGCGGTCGACGCGATGCTGGCCGCGATCGGCTACGGCAAGCTCTCGGTTAAATACGTGCTGCAGGAATTGGTCGAGCCGGAAAAACTCGAAGCCGGGCCGGTCGAGAGCGCCATCGACCGCCTGCTCAAGCCGTTGAAGCGCAAGAAGTCGGAGAGCATCAAAATCCAGGGCATCGACGACGTGCTCTTCCGCATGGCGAAATGCTGCAGCCCCGTGCCGGGCGAGGCGATCGTCGGCTTCGTCACGCGCGGGCGCGGCATCACCGTGCACACGGCCGACTGCGCCATCGCCGCCACGCTCGACGACGAGCGCCGCGTCGAGGTCGAATGGGGCGAAGGCGGCGGCCAGAAGACGGTGGCGACCACGATTGCGGTGCTGGCGCAGGACCGCGCCGGCATTCTCGCCGCGATCACCAGCGCGATCGGGTCGCTGGAAATCAATATTCACGAAATTCATTCGACGAACCTGGAGGACAACAACGCCGAGATCCACTTCGTGCTGGAGATCAAGAACATCCAGCAATTGCAAAAGATGTTGGCGGAAATCGGCAAAATCAAAGGCGTGCAGTCGGCGAGGCGTTTGCGCGGTTGAACGTCCGGCAGGTTGCGACGATTGATCGGCGGGGAGGGCGACGAATCTTGACCCGTATGTTCCGCAAAGCGACGCCGGCCAGATGACCTGGAATGATGCGCTGATCCTGGCGTTGGCCCCGGCCTGGGTGATCTTCCTGGCCTGGCTGCGCCGCCGTGAAACACCGGCGCGGCCGCGTTGGGGTTTGTTGACGATCTTGTTGCTGGCGACGGCCGGCGCGATCTTCGTGCTC
>PMZC01000248.1 GCA_003170555.1 Deltaproteobacteria bacterium | reverse complement strand
GTGAACGTGCCCTCCGGCAAGAAGCTCTACTACGAAGTGCGCAACTTACCGGCCGACAAGCGCGAGCCGATCGTGACGAAGACCGCCGACGGCCGCACCACTTACCGTTGGGCGATGACCGACGTGCCGCCGCTCGAAACCGAGCCGCATATGGCGCCGCAGTTGGAGTATGCGCCGATGGTGCGGGCGCGGGTGATNNCGTCGGCGACGCGACGGATGTGGAACAAAAGATCGCGCGCATCTATACCTTCGTGCAGCGCAAGATTCGCTACATCTCGATCAAGACCGACTTCGGCACCGGCTTCACCGGGCATCCGGCCGAGGTGACCCTGGTCAACGGCTACGGCGACTGCACCGACAAGGCCATCGTGCTGGCCACGATGCTCAAGGCCATCGGCGTGGAAGCGCACCCGATTGTGCTGGGCACCTTCGGGTTCGCGCACGATCTCTACTCGGTCCCGAACCTCAACGGCGACCACGCCATCGACCGCGTGTTCCTCAACGGCCGCGTGTTCTTCCTCGACTCCACCGCGGAAACCTTCCGCTACCCCTTCTTCCGCTGGGACGACCACGGGCAGCCCTACGTCGACGCGCTCGGCCGCAAGGTGGGCTTCATCGACATGCCGCCGCCGGACGCCAGTCGCGGCGTCGAGAATTGGGATGTGCAATTCGACGCACAAGGCCGCGCGACGCTCAGCCGCGTGGATACGTCCACCGGTCTCTTCGAGGCGATCTACCGCGAGGAACTCGAGCAGATCGACCAGCGCGAGCGCGAGAAGCAACTGCGGGAACTGGTGCTGAACTACGGCCCCGGCGGGGAGTTGATCAGTTATAAGGACGAGAACCTGCACGACGTCGACCAGCCGCTCAAGCAGACCCTGGTCTTCCGCCTGCCCGCGCTGGCGAAGAAGACCGGCGCGGTGTGGGTCATCGACCTGCCCGGTCTGCCCACCCACTTTTCCCGCGTGGACAACGAAACGCGGCGCACCACCCTGCTTTCGCCGACGCAGTTCACGGAGGATTTGTCCTATACCGTGCATCTGCCGCCGAACTGGAAGCTGGAAGATATGCCGCAGCCGAAGCTCATTCATACGGCGCTGATCGATTTCGACGGCCGCTACGAGCGAACCGCCGACGGCTTCCGCCTGTCGTTCCACGTCATCAACCGCGACACGCGCGTCGAGCCGCAGCAGTATCCGGACTACCGCAAAACGCTGATTGAGATCGAGGCCTTCTTCGCCCGCCGGGCGTTCGCCAGGGAGGTGTCGCAATGAAGACGAAACGTTTGCTGCTCCTGTTGGCGCTGGTATCGGTGTTGGCGCTCGCCGGCTGCGCGACGACCGCCTACCGGGTCGATCCGGCCTGTCCCGACAATCTCGTGCTGCAAAACGGCGAGGAGCTGCCCGGTCTGCTGCTCGATGTGCGCAACGGCGAAATCCGCTATCTGCTGTTGTCGGGCCAGGAAAAAGTTTTCCCGGCCGCGCAGGTGGTGCGGGTCGATCTCGGCCGGCGCGTGGGCGACCCGTCGCTGGCGAGGCTGCACGATCTGCGCGACCGCGAGGTGGTGCGCCTGATCGAAGAAAACGGCCGCGTCCCGGCGGGGGAGGAATACCCCAGCACGATGCTGCTCGACGAAACGACGAAGCGGCTGGAGCAAGACCAGGTTTTCTACACCTGGCGTCGGCTTGAACGCATCAACACGCGCGCCGGTTTGGACGACGCCAACGTCACCTTCACCTACAACAAGCTGAACGCCGAAGCGAAGGTGGATTTCGGTTACGCGTTCTCTCCCGACGGCAAGGTCAGCATCTTGTCCGCGGGTTCGGTCAAAGACAGCGCCCTGGGCGACGGCCGCGCGGACGGCAGCCAGCTGCACCGGCTGCAAATCGCCATCCCCGGCGGCGCGGTCGGCGGCTTCGTCTACTTCCAGTTCTCGACCGTCACCAAGCTGAAGCGGCTGTTCGGTTTCTTCCAGGAGCGCACGTTCGCGTACGAAGGTCCGACGAAGATCGTGCGCGCGATCGTCGACGTGCCGGAAAAAACCGAACTCAATATCTTTGAAAGCAACCTCGGCAATCTGGTGACCAAAACCGACATCACGCGCGGCGGGCGGCGCGTGCTGGTTTACGAAGCGCACGCGCTGCCGCGGCTGCTGTCGGAACCGATGATGGCGTCCTGGAAGACGTTGGCGCCGTTCTTCGCGGTGGGCCTCAAGAAGGACTGGCCCACGCTGGCGAAAACCTACTACGAAATTTTCAAGAATCAGTTGGGGGATAACGAGGCGGTGATCGCGCAGGCCAAAAAACTGACCGCGGGCAAGAAGGATTTTGAGGCGGCGGCCGCGTTGTACGCCTTTGTGCTGCGGGAAGTGCAGGACAACGACGTGGATATGTGGGACCGCGACGGCCTGCCCAAGACGCCGGGCGCGACGCTCGCCGACCGGCGCGGCAGCGGACTCGACCGCACCGTGCTGCTCTACGCGATGGCCAAGGCGGTCGGTCTGCCGGTTCGTTTTTGTCTGCTGCGCGGCCGGACGGCCCATGCGCCGGTGGAACAAGTCCCGCACTTGCCGCTGCTCAACGAGCCCGTTTTGCGCTTCGACTTTCCGGCGGCGCAACGGCCGATCTGGACGACGTTGGGTAACGACAACCGGGTCTTCGGTTCGTTGGCCGATGGTTTCACCGACTCGTTCTACCTGGATCTCGCCAGCGGGCAGACCGGCGCGACGAATCGTTCGCTGGCCGCGGACAATGTCGGGAACTACGTCTACGACATCTATCTGCAGCCCGACGGTTCCGCCCGGATCGTGGAAGAGCATCGCCTGACCGGCGACTTCGCCCTCAAGTTTCGCGGTTACCGCCATCTCGAAGCCGAACAACTGCGCGACCGCATGACCCGCGACGTGCGCGCCTTTGCGTTCCGCAATACGCTGGTCGAGTTTTCGATCGACGGCATGCCGGACCTGCGCGACCCGATCGTGCTGCGCCGCGTGTCGGAAAGCCCGATGTTCGCCATCGCGTCAGGCGGCAAGTACTCGCTGATCCGCCTGTTCGATCTGGACTACGGCGACCTGCCCGAGGTGAACGCCGAGCGACTCTATCCGTTTGAACGCGCCGGCCTGGACACGGTGGTGGATGTCTACCGCTTCCATTTGCCGCCGGGGACCAACGTGGAAGCGATTCCGCCGGCCGCCCATGCCGAGAGCCCCTGGTGCGTTTACGACTCGAAGTGGACCGTCGAGCAGCGCACGCGCGAAGTGCGTTCGCCGAACGGCCAGACCACGACGATCACGGAACCGGTGCTGACGTACGAGGACCGGACAGTCTTCACCCAGACCGCGATGTCCGCCGCGGGCTTCACCGCGTTTCGCGAGCTGTTGAAGGCCCGTCGTGAAGCGGCGGGGTCCGTGGTGCTGCTCGCGTTCGGCCCGGCGACGACCGCACAACCGGCCGCTCCCGCGAGGTAGGCAGGGCGTCTTTTCAGCAATATCGACATGAGTAACGGGGTGTTGGACAGCACACCCCTGTCGAACGAGGGCACATAGCAGCTATTAGCGATTTCTA
>PMZC01000174.1 GCA_003170555.1 Deltaproteobacteria bacterium | reverse complement strand
ACTCCGCACTCCCTGGCCTGAGCCTGGCCGAAGGCCGCATTCCGTCAGAACCCCGGTATGCAACCGGGGGCGCGCACCATCATCACGGGTACGCAGGCCGAGCGCAGAATCTTGTCGGCGGTTGAGCCGAGGACCCAGCGCTTCACGCCCGAGCGCCCATGCGTGGCCAACACGATCACGTCGGCGCCGTTTTCCGCCGCGAAATCGGCGATGCTTTCGGCCGCGTGTCCGGTCAGCACTTTCGTCTGTACGTGCGTGCCGTTCAGCGTGACGTGTTTGGCCATCTCAGCCAAATACTTTTCGGCGTCCGCCTTGTTCTCCGCGTCCAGACTGGCGACGTCGACCTGCTTGAGGGCGTAATCGGCCACGACCGTCTGCACCGGCTCCGCGACTCGCACCAAAACCACATCGGCGATTTCGCAGGTGTGGGCCAGGGTCTGTACGTGGGGCAATACGCATTCGGCCAGCTTCGAACCGTCAAGCGGGACGATGATCTTTTGGTACATGGGAACCTCCTTTTTTCCGCCCGGTCGGATTCCGGGCGGGAAGGTCGCCATAGGTCCAGGGACCACGAAACGCGTGCGTCGTCCATCGCCACAGGGCGATGCGGTCTTGTTCAACGTTGTATCGGTTACGCGTCCTTGTACGTGACGTCATCATGGCGACCACCTCATTGTTTTCTAGAACATCCCGTTCTCTGATCGAAAGCTAATGCCGACCTCTCAGGTTGGCAATAAGCAAGATATTAGAATCGGGCAGGCTTCCGGCGAAGACGCCAAGCCTGGCCGGATTAGTCCGGCAATGGGCGGCGGACGGCGAGGCGACGGACAATAGATTAAACATTCTATTGTCAAATCGTTCAACTTGATGTATGTCCGTTGCAGTAGGAAAAACGTCAGATCGTTTTGCCACGGATGAGGCTTCTCTCCATGGAAAGAGAAAAAAATGGGCGGCCTTTTTCCTATGTCGAGGAGCAAGACGGATGCCGGCGGAAGTACGTCGAGGTCAGTTACCCGGGGCGACCAAACACGTTCTGAGCAGCGTCGAACGGGAGCTCGTGTTCCTGAACGGCATGGCGATTCTGTCGGGCCTGTTGTTTGTTTATATCCTGATGCAATTCTATGGTTTGTTGTTCGTTGACACCAGCGGCTACCTCAATAACTCAGTTCTGTTACTCTCCATTCTCGTCGATATCGCCACGCTCGCCGCGCTCGTCATCGTTCTTTGGNNGAGCCGCAACCGCCGAACCGACAGTCGCCGCCGACGACCCGCAGATGTACCGCTTGATGGTTCTGGTGACCGCGGTTTTTATGGGGAACGGTCTGATTCATATTCACCTCGTCGGCAGCCAGAACTCGATGCATCAACTGCTGGTCGTGGCCGTGCTGCTGGTCGCCTCGTGGTTCTTTCGGTGGCGGGAACTGCTGCTGTTTTTCTTTCTCGGCAACCTGTGCCTGGCGGCGATCGTCGCCCTCGAGTGGGAGGGCGTTCTTTCCTACGCGCCGTTGTTCGCGCAACATGAAACGCTGACCAAGATCTTTCTCGATTGGCGGACGGTCCTGGGGCAGTCGATCAACTACATTCTTGTCCTGACCATTTGCATTGCGTTTGTCTGGCGGCTGCGGCTCGAACTGGACGCTTACGAAGCCCAGCTCAGTTCGGTCAACGAGGCCTTGCGCCAGGAAATCGCCGAGCGCGTCCGTTCCGAGAACGAAAAAGCGGTGTTGATCGACAAACTTCAGGCTTCATTGGACCAGGTCAAGACCTTGCACGGCTTGCTGCCCATTTGTATGAACTGTAAAAAGATTCGCGATGACCAGGGTTACTGGCAGAAACTGGAAAACTACCTGCGGCAGCATGCGCCCGAGATTCGTTTCGCCCACGGTCTGTGTCCCGACTGCATCGAAGAGCTGTATCCGAACGATTGGGAAAGCGAGACCGACAAAGAATCGAAGCCGGAATAGCCGCCCTTCTTCTTTCATCTTTACACCACCGCGGCGCGACTTAAGTTATTAATCAAAGATTCTAAAAAGTGGGGTCGATTATGAAACGATTCATCGTCGTCACGTTGTTGGTTGGATTGGCCGCGGCCTCGGTCTGGTCCTCATCTTCGGTTGTACCGCCGGCGCCCAACGGCATCACCATGCCGGACGGCTGGCGCGATTGGCGCGTGATCGCGGTGTCGCGTCGCGCGGACAAACACCAGGTCCGTGCGATCCTCGGCAACGACGTCGCCATCGCGGCGGCGCGCGCCGGGCGGACGAATCCGTGGCCCGACGGCGCGATCATGGCCAAGGTCGCCTGGAAGGAAAAGGAACACGAAAACTTTCCCGGCGCGTTCGTCCCCGCTGATTTCGTCCAGGTCGAATTCATCGTCAAGAACAAGGCCAAGTATCCGGACACCGGCGGCTGGGGCTTCGCCCGCTGGGTGGGCCTCAAGCTGAAGCCCTACGGCCAGGACGCGCATTTCGTCAACGAATGTTTCGCCTGCCACACGCCGATGGCGGCGAACGATTACGTCTTCACGCGGCCGGCGCGGTTCCCGTAGGATCCACCAAGGCGAACGACCGAGAAAAATCGGGCGGGCGGAGCGCGCACCTTGCCAAATATCTAAAAGTGGATATGATTCGCGCGGACGTTGATCTTTGACATCTGGGGGCGATACGGCTTCGACGGGGGGAATTGCGGACAACGCCGGCGCGCCGAGGTTCCGGGCGGCCTCGTAAAAACCCGGAAGGCTCATAAGTGCCAACGAAACTTATGCTCTGGCTGCTTAATTAAGTAGCCCGTCCCGCCCAGCCACTCCGGCGGGTTGGGGTCGGGGCGTCACACAGTCGGATAGCGGAAACGGAGCCCGGCCCGGGCGCCGCCACGCGAAAGCAAAGCGGGCTCGGAACGCTCGAACCCTGTTGGCGGGGGTCCAGCGATCTTAAAAACAAAACGCCGACTACGCGCGTAGATGGCCTGCCCTAAGCCCTTCGGACGCGGGTTCAACTCCCGCCGCCTCCACCAACACCCTTTTGATAACCGCTCTCTGAGCAAAAAAGGCCGATCCAAACACGGGACCCGGCCTTTTGTTTTTCCTTTTGTTTATCGCGCTGTTCGGCTCTGCTGGTGACCTGACGAAGGCTTTCACACCGTGACGAGCTTACCCCCAAAACACCCACATTTGCCCCCTAAACAGCCCTTTTTCTCTCTCTGTCTCTGAATCGTCGTGACTTCGGCCAACTCGTCACGGTTGGGAGAGTGCTTATTTATCAAGCACTTACGCGCCATGACTTTTTGCCCATTTCAACTCTCGCCAGGAGTAGGACACATGGTTGGAGCGGCTACAGGGTGAAGCCGAACTCGCGGCGCTGATCTTCCCAAAGGACCGGGAACGGCTTGGTGAGTTTTGCCAGGGAAAGGCCGCTCGGCTCCTCGCCATTCATGATCGCCTCGACGATGTCCGGCGCAAGTAAGGTCAGGTTCAGAATGCGGCTCACGTAGGCACGGTCCACCTTGAGGCGCTTGGCGAGCGACGCGATGGACGCGACCTTTCCGGTCTCTAGAAGTTCCTGCCAGCGAAACGCTCGCGCCAGGGCGATGACCAGGGGCTTCTGCGTGTTGGGCGTCCCGCCGTCGAACGCCTGGGCGTTGTCCGGCATGATGATCTCCTTGCGCCCGCCGCGCCGTTTGAAAGTCATTGGGATGTGGACGACCACGCCGTCGTCGTCAACTCGGATCGTGGGCTTCTCGCTCATCTATGGGTTCCTCCTCGATATCTTTAAGATCAGCCACAAGCGAGTGCAGGCCGTCGTGCCGGTAGCGCACGTCGATCCCCTCGTTGGCGACTGTGATGCGCTCAATCAGCAGGCTGACGATCCGCGCCTGCTCGCTTGGAAAAAGTTCGTTCCACGCCAGGTCAAGGTTCCGCAACGCATCTGCGACCTGCTGCTCGGAAAGCAGGTTGGTTTCCAAGGCCGCGACGATGCCGTCGATTTCCGTAATCCGTTTTTCCGCTTCTCTCTTCCGTAGCGGATCGCCAACGGTGGGTAACTCGCCCGCCAAAGCGAACCGCTCGGCCTTCAGGCGCTCGATCTCGTCGGCTTCCTTTTGTCGGGCGACGCGGCAGGTCTCGGCGATCAGTTCCGGTGTTTGGAACAGGGAGCGAAGCTGCGCCATCACCACGCCTTCGATCTCGCCCGCGGCCACGCTCTTTACCGGGCAGGAATCCCAACCCCTCTTCGTTGCGTGAATGCACACATAGTATCGGTACGTCTTGCCATCCTTCTTGGTGAAGGTCGGGCCCATCGCCCCGCCGCAGTATCCGCACTTGATCAGGCCCTTGAGCAGCGCGGGCGTCCTGGCGCGAGCCTTGTTGCCACGCACGCGACAGTTTTCTTCCAAGATCGTCTGCACCTCGTCGAACAGGTCGCGCGGCACGATGGCCTCGTGCTCGCCGGGATAGTGCTGGTCGTGATGGACGATCTCGCCGATGTAGAGCCGGTTGTTGAACAGCCGGTACAAGTGCATTTTGTGCCACGGTAGGCCGAGCCGCACGTTGCCCTTCACGGTCGTCCACGACTTTGTCCGGTGCCCCTGATTATTCAGTTCCGTGGCGAGCAGCGTCGCGGATTGCGTCTGGGCGAACCGTTTGAAGATGTGGCGCACGAGTTGCGCCTCGGTGGGGTTGACGACCAGCTTCTTGACGACGCGGTCCACATCGTAACCCAGCACCGGCATGCCGCCGGTGTACTTGCCCTTGCGCTTGGCGGCGGCAACCTTGTCGCGGATGCGCTCGCCGATGATTTCTCTTTCGAACTGTGCGAACGAAAGCAGGATGTTGAGTGTCAATCTACCCATAGATGTCGTCGTGTTGAACTGCTGCGTCACGGAAACGAACGTCACACCCTGGCGTTCGAAGGTCTCGACGATCTTCGTGAAGTCGAGCAGCGAGCGGGATAGCCGGTCTACCTTGTAAACGACCACGCAATCGATCCGTCGCTCCTCGATGTCCTGCAGTAGGTGCTTGAGCGCCGGGCGTTCTATCGTGCCGCCGGAATAACCGCCGTCATCGTATCGGTTGGGAAGCGTGACCCATCCCTCGTGCCGCTGACTGGCGATGTACGACTCGGCCGCCTCGCGCTGCGCGTCGAGCGAATTGAATTCCTGGTCGAGCCCTTCTTCTGTCGACTTCCTGGTGTAGATCGCGCAGCGGACCTTGGGCGTCACGCCGTTGGGAGTTTTTTCGTTGCCTGTGCCATTTATCGCGGTGCCGTTTCCGTTCTTCATTTGCAGCCATCCCCATTCCGGCGCAACCCAAAGAACGCTGGGCCGTTCCAGTGCGTGCCGGTGATGGCCTTGGTGATCGCCGTCAGCGAGCGATACGTCCGACCCTGGAACTCGAAGCCGTCACGCACGATGGTGACCTCGTAGCGGCCGCCGTTCCATTCGCGCACCAGGCGCGTCCCGATGACCGGCATTTCCTTTTGCTTGGGTCGATCCTTTTTGAAGGGTTCTGCTTCCGCGAATTTTCCATCGGTGACCGCGTTCCGGATGCGCTCTCGGTCCTGTTGATCGAGTCCGCCGAGAGCCAATTCCTGGAGTCGGTATCCCAATCGGCGCACGAGCAAGGCGCGGCAATACGCGGGCGGCTCGTTGCCGAGCAGATCCCGCCATCGTTCGCGCAGAGCATCGATAGGTAGCTTCTGCAGTCGGGCGATCTGCTTCAAAATCGATTCCGTCATCGTCTTTTTCCTCTCTGCTCAAGTTCGAGACGATGAAGGCTCTTACCGAACGAAACCTCAAGGCAATTCTCTGGCGGTGCCGAAGATATCAGCCCAGCGCGCACATCGCGCAGATGTATCCGCAAGATGCCGGTCGCCAGGATTTCCGCGACTTCGGCGATGAGCGTTCGCCGCTTGGATTCCTGGTCGAGGTGAAATTTCTTCATGGACTTCCTTCCATCGCACGCAGCTTCATCGCGGCCCGCTGCAGAAACTCTTCGGTGAACCGGCATGCGGCCTGGCGGTCGCCGCAGAAAAACACCGGCACGCGGTGGTCCACGCAGATAGAAACCGCCGCGCCGAACACCGAATGGGGATGCGCGCCCGATGGATATCTGGCCGAGAGCACGTCGGGCAGGCCCGCCTCGACCACAACGCAGGCGTGCGGGTAGTCTGCGAGCTTCGCCAGTTCCTTCTTGAATCGCTCGCGGTCGCGGATCACCGAGTGGACGAAGTCCTCTATGGTCTTGCGTTCAACCGCGACGGACGATTCGAATCCCACAACCGAATAGTCCCCGGCAGGCAGCGCTTGGCGCACCACCTGCCGGGAACTGAAGGCGTAGGGAACCTGTTCGCGGGTGTCGATGATGATGGCGGTGCCGTCCATACTCAGAAAGCCGACAGCGGGCCTTTGGCCGCGCTCTGGTAATCCGCGTCCGGGTTGTCCAGGACGATGCGCTTGTTGAGGTAGACGTTGGCGTACTCGCCGCGCGTCTTCTTCGTGACCTCGAGGGCCACATCCAGCAGTTCACCGAGACGCCCGGGCAAGTCGGAGAGCTTGCCGAGTTCCAGGCCGCAGGCGAGCAGGTCGGCCTTGAGGAACTTGATGTTCTCGCTCGACGCCATGACGTTGTTTCGGAACATCATGCGGCCGCGATGCTGCGGGCCAAGGACGCGCAAATGCCACTTGAGCATCGGCGCGCCGTTCTGGGTCCGGACCAGTTCAACCTTCTCGACCTTGACCTGGTACTTGCCATCCGGCACTTCGTCGAACTGATTGGGTTGCACATCGGCGGCGGCGTAATCGTCGTCAAACTGGGTGAGGTCCGTGGCATCCACGGGGGGCTGTTGGGTCGTCATGAGAATGTCCTCCTGCGGTTATGATTTCTTGTTGGTGTTGGCGGTAGTCGGGGCCGGGCGGCTAAAGGCCTCTGTGAACTTCCGGTAATCGAGATCGATCACCTCGGGCAGACGTCCCGTGCGGTCGCCCGCCTCGTAGTTCGGACTCGGCTGGGTGCGGATAATGCGGCGGATTGTCTGCTTACCGTCCTCAGATCGGCTGACCTCCTGGTCGAAGAACAGGATCATGTCGGCCATACCGAGAATCATCTTCCGGGGTTTGTCCGGCAGGGACGGGACGATCTTGTGCTGCGTTCCGGTGCGCGTCTGAATTTCCTGGACGGTTGCGTGGGAGATCAGCACCAAGCCGTAGGGCAGCATCGACAGCTTCATCAGTACGCGGGCGAACTCGCCCAGGATCAGCGCGTAGCCTTTGCCGTAGGCGAGATCCGCTTCGTGCTCGATCTTGTTCTTCGCGCAGATGTGGTTACGGCACAGGAGCCAGAGGTTGTCGACGGTGTCGATGATGATGTTGCGGAAGCCGTGTTTGCCTTCCGCCAGTTCGCGGCAGGCTTCAAGGAAGGCTTCCCAGTCGGGCAGGTCGACCTTGAAAATCGACAGCGCGTTGTGCCCGGCCTCGGTCGCCAGAAAGACGGCGTCGGGGAATCCGGCGGCAAAGGTGGTCTTGCCGATCTTGGGCATGCCGTACCCGAAGATCGTGAACTCACTGAGCTCGGTTTTGGGTTTCGATTTTTCCTTCGGTAGAATCATGTCGGTCTCCTCTTAAAAAACGGGCGCGTTGTCCGTTGTCGTGGAAGGGTCGGAAAGCTCGGTGTGGGGCGGCTCGATGCGATAATGGTTGTCCCGGACGAGCGGCGAGAAATCGCTGCGGCACAGCGGGAAGTAGGCGCACGGGCGGCCGTACTGAAAGCACTGCGAAGTGTTCTGGTACCAGGTGTCGCGGCGGCGGGCGTCGAGGAAGTTTTGGGTCAACTCCCACAACTCGGCCTGCAGCACGGCGAAGCGGTCGCGGGAGATGTAGAGAATCTCCCGATGGAACATCCCCGGCTCGATGTATTTGATCGCAAGGCGCGCCTGGAACTCGTCGTCCGTTTCCGGCATGTGGCGCTGCGCCGTGGACTTGCCGGTCTTGGACTTGGCAATCAATTCGGCGCGGCGGGCTTCGTACTCGGCCTCGGTCTCACCTCTTGATTGCTGGAGCTTGGCCTTGACGAGGATGTTGTAGATAACGCCGTTGATGCGAATGCCGAGCGTCTGCTCGACGTACCAGACGTACAAGGTGATCTGAAAATCGGTCCACAGCCGTTCGAGGTAACCGGAGTCGAGCAGCGACGCGGTCTTGTGTTCGAGCAGGAAGTGCTCGTCGCCGATCCGGACGATCCCGTCGACCTTGCCCGCCAGGAGGAAACTGCGTGATGTGGCGGCGGTCGCCGGGTTGACGATCTCGCCCTCGAACTTCTTTTCCAATTCGACGACCGCAAATTCTTCGGACGGATACCGACCGGCGTATGCCTGCATGATCGCCGTCGCCAAGTGCCAGTCGCGCTGCTGGTCCTCGTCGCCAGCGCGGTTCGGATACGCGCGGTCGATCCGGTCGAGCACCTGAGCGAGGTCGCGGTGCCGATGCCAGCACTCGAGGAACTGATGGATCGCGGAACCGAAGCGAAGGTTTGGATCGGATTCCAGGGCAACAAGAAAATCGAGATACCGCAGCTTGCAGGCCATGCGGCAGTTGCGGAACAGGCTCCACATCGAATAGGTGGACATCATACGCGGATTGGTCATGAGGCTTTTTCCTTTCGATTTCGCTTCGCGCGCCGGAGGCGGGCCATGAAGGTGTCGACCGGCATCGGGTCGCCGTTCGGGAGGAACTTCGGACCAGGAATGGGGGCGTGGAACGAATCGTCTTCCGAGGTCGCGCGGGTTGAAAGCCGCGGTTTGATTTCGGCGTCGTCGCTCTTGCGCTCCACGCCCCAAAACAGGTCGACGCGCCGGAACTCGCCGTGCTTCGTGCTCTTGCAGGTCATGAGGTCGGCGAAGAGCGTCTGGACGCTGCGACCGTTTTTATTGCGCGTGCGGATTTTCAGGTGTGAGGGATCGTTCTCGATCACCTCGTAGATTCGGGTGGGCTTGAGATCGCCCTTGATCGCGTGGGCGCGGAAATAATCCAGTATGAACTGGTGACATTCCGTTGCGCCCATTCGTCGTTGCATCTGCTTGGCTCCTCTTGAATCCACCGCGTCAGGCGGCGAACGAGGGGCATAAGAGCAACGGCTGTGCCAGTGCGAAAAACGCTTTTAGATCAAGTGGTTAAGGGCGGTGGAGCCTTCTGTCGCGGTAGGAGGCGGGGCGAAATGGCGTTGGCCGACCGAGCGGAACGAAAAGTGGCCCATTTATTGAAGAAAAACGGCTCATTTCCCGGAAAAGTGGCTCATTTATCCGGTGAAAGTGGCCCATTTGTCCGAAAAGCGGCTCATTTATCCTGGAAAAGTAGCCCATTTCCAGGGACAAATGGCTCATTTCTTCCGGGAGTGGATCATTTATCAGACGGGGGACGGATACGAAAAGGCGAGATGAAAAGCCGCGAGCACGTCGCGGTCGTCATCTGCGAGGGATGATGTTTGGGTCGTCGAGAAGGACGCGGCTATTTTTTGGGAGTCGAGTCGATGCAGAAACAGCCGAGGCAATATTCCTGGTAAGTGGGAGTATCGCAAACCGGCGGATGACCCTCCGGAAGGTACTTCTGCAACCGCGTGCGGAGGCGGGTGAATGCAGAGTTTCGCGCATTGGGATTTTTAGCGTCATTGAACCCGAAAGCGGAGGCCTCGACTGCGGCATTGTACCGCTCCGTATCGTCATTCCTTCGCGCTTGCGCATCTGCAAACAACTTAAGTATGCGATGCTGCTCCTTCGAGAAAGCGCGTTTCGTTCCGTTCACCACGCACGTTACCTGGGTGTTCCGGGGCTTCTTCAGGACTCGGAGATCAATCGTCCCTCGTGGAATGTCCTGAAGTGGTGTCTCATTCTTCGGCGCGGCTGCGCCGTTGCCGGAATGAGCCTCGGCGACCTTTGCCAGAACGATCTTGATGCCGTTCATGAGACTTGGATTGTCCGGATCGTCCTCGACGAACGGTTTCGGCACGAACGTCACGAAGCGGCTCTTGTGCATCACCTCGGTCGAGTACCTGAAATTCTTGCCGTGCGCCGTGACCACGACGATTGCGGCGCAGGGGTGTTTCGCCACGATCTCGTCGAGCAGAGTCATGCCGTATTTGATCTCGGCGGTCGTGTTCTGACGCATAGGGATTTGAAGATCGAGGACCACGTAGTCCGGGCAATTTGTGTTGAGCCATTCGCGGGCTTCCTCAAACGTGGAGGCGTCCGTCGCATCATGCCCAAGGGCTTCGACGTCGAGTCGGATCTGCTCACGCGCCTCCGGCAAATCATCAACAATCAGCGCGACCTTTTTCTTATCCATTTAATACTCCATCGCCTCTATGATATCTGCCGCCCAGCGGCGGCTATGGGAATTCGGACCTTGAACATCGCTCCTTTCTCGGGGCCGTCCTCCACGAGAATCAAGCCGCCATGTTCCACTACGATGACTTTGCGGGCTAGGTACAAACCCATTCCATGATGTCCACCGTCCCTCTTGGTGGTCTGACCCAGGCTGAAAATCTCTTCACGCATTTTTTGCGGCACTCCGGGGCCAAGATCGGTGATCCGGAATTCTACTTCTTCGCCGTCCGGCGTTTTCAGCGCGTCGATGATCACGACGCCGCGATCCGGAGAAGCTTCGACCGCATTTCGGACAATGTTTGAAAGCGCTCGAACCAGCCGCTCATGAACCGCGTCGAACTGAATGTCCTCCACCTGCGGCGTGCGGAGTGAAATCCCGCGAGGCGGCTTGATCGCCTCACCGATATTTTTTACGACTTCGCGCACGCTCGTCTTGGAAATCTTCAGGCTTTTCGGCTCGGATATCCAGCGCAGATCATCGGAAAAGGACTTGAGCGCTTTTGCTCCTTTTCGAAGGTTGCTCAACGGCTCATGGATGCGCTCCCGCTCTGTCGTGGAAAGCCCCCGCTCAATCATGGTGACCGGCGTCAGCACCCGTTGGATGATGTTTTTCAACTCGTGGGCAAACTCGTCAATCACCATGCTCTGCGCCTCGTAGATCACCTCGCGCACCGCCTGAGTCGCCTCCTGCCCCTTCATGCTGGTCAACCTGGCGACCAGATCTTCGGCGTGTGTCGAATCAAGTTCCGCATCATCGGCGAAAGCCGTCTGGTCGCGCAGTCTTTGCGATCGGCGCGCCGTCTGGCGAACGTAGGGATTGGGATCATTGAGGAGTCGGGACATGGCGCGCAACGCCCAGTGGGTGGGCAGGCGCGGCATCGCTCTAGCGAACGCCTCCCGCACTTCCCATTTTATTTCCGGAGAAACGAAGCGATCAAACAACTTGTTCGCTTCTGCATGTGAGACCGCACCAGGTTCCCGCAGCAGATCTACGAGGTCTTCGGCGGCTTTTACGCACGCCTGCCAGTCGTTTTTCTGAAGCGCATCCCTGATTTTTTCCAAGCGGTCTACCATCCGTACCGCTCCTTCCTGGTCTGGAAAGCCGTCTCCCCGCCTTCGAGCAGATTGACGATCTGGTCCTTCATTTCATCCACGGTCCCCTCGCGTTCCACCCAGCCGCGGGAACCGTCAGAGTTCATGGCCACGACCTTTTCAGCCATGCCCAGGACCGGAATGTTCGGATTGTGCGTGATGAAAATCATCTGCCGATTGCTTCGCATCGCCTTGACCTGCGGCACGACCACGTCGGCTACGAAGCGGTTGTCCAGGTTGTCCTCCGGCTGATCCACGAGCAGGGGCGCCACGTTCTCAAGCAGCAGCAAGGGCAGCACCACCGAGCACATCTGACCGGTCGAAAGCTGGTGGGACGGCCGCCATTGATTTCCGATCAGCAGTTCAATCGCGGGAACGTCTTCCAACTCCATCACCTCGAGTTCGAATTGGTATTGCGCCGACAGCAACAAAGCGTTCACCATCCCCCTGGCGAATCCATCATCGATATCCGCCCGCGTCACCAGGCCGTCTAAATTCCTCTCTGCGAGAAAGGCGGCGAGAGCGCGGGGAGGAACGCTCTGCACAATCCGGTCGATGGGCTTATTATACTGCCGAAATGACGGATCGCGATGGTCCACGAGGAATGCCTTGTATCGGTCGCGGTCGGCGTCCTGCTCCACCCGCACTTGAATCCGCCCGCCAAGCCTTGAGGTGAGGTCTTTTGCTACCCTTTCCCGCAGACGGAAACGCTCCTCGGTCAGTTCGGAAAACTTCGCCAGAAGACGTCCGCGCTCGTCGAGCACTTCCTGCTTTCTCGCCACGTGCCGGTCGTCCTCTTCTTTGATGGCTTGAAGCTCCGCAACCTTGCCCGCCAGCCCGTGCATCTCTCGCAGAAGCTGCTGGTGCGCCTGATGCTTTTTCAGGAGTTCCTGGTACGTCGCTTCCTTCGGCGTATGCGAGGCGGCCAGTTCGTCACGAGCCGATCGCGCCGCCTCTTCCATCCGAGCAAGCGTTTTTTCCGCGCCAGAGATCGCCTCTTGGAATCGGGTGTTTTCAGTTCGAAGTAAATCCTGAAGTTCACGGAATATTTTTCCGTGGGGACCGGCTAGAACCTCTTTGGCAAAGACCTGTTTGAAGTCGCCAATGATATCCCCTTGCAAAGGAGCCAGTCGCTCTTTCACGTAATCGAGCGCGGGTTGGATTCTAGCCAAAGCCCCTGATTCTTGAGTTCGTAGCTCTTTAAGGCGAGCCGCTTCTTCCAGAGCCGGTCCCAGGTTTGCGCTGCCGACGGCCTCCTTCAACTTGGCCAACTTCGTCTGATAATCAGGCAGGTCGCGCAAAGCCGTTTCGCCCTGCTGGGCTCGCAGTGAAATCTGAATGAGTTCGGTAGCATTGCGTTGCAGCGCTGCGCGAACCTGGGCGACGTCTTGTTGAATCTGGATGAGTTCACGGGCGCAGAACCGGTCGATCACCTCGCGCAGGTAGCTCGAACGCATGGCGATCTCTTCCACTTCATTCTGGCTGAAGATGCCCGCGTCGATCAGAATTCCGGATCGGAGGATTGAGACATTGGCGCGCTCCCCGTCGGACTTGATGACCACCGGCGCTTCGCCTGCTGTCCGCTCAATCTTGTAGACCAGTCCGTCCTGGGTCTCGAACTCGATCCCCACGGTGCCGCGATCCAGATTGGCCGCAATGAGTTCTCCGAAGCGCTTGGAAGGTCGGCGCTGACCATTGCTGTCATCGTCGGGAAAACGATCCATTGCGAAGCGGATGAGTTCGAGGATGGTGGTCTTGCCGCTGCCGCGACCTCCGATCAAGCAGTTCAACCCATCGGAAAAGTTGATGTCGAGGCCGTCCAGGAAACCGCCTGTTACGGTCAGTCTTCTGATCTTGTGGTGATTCATGTCGTGACCTCCTGGTCCGTTTGTCTTTTTGTCAGCCGAATCAAGTCCGACCGACCATGACATTCGCAAAGAAAATGTCCCTGGTAAATTCTTGTTAGCTCACCGACATCTAACGAGAACTCTAACGACACTCACCGTGAGTCTATCTGCAAGTATGTCGAAAGTGTCCCCGTCGATTGTAGCAAGCTAATAAAAATTTTCATCGCCTTTTCCATTCGCTATGGTCGTCCGACGAATTGCGAATCCGCCCGGTAAATAAGGGCTGAAGATGTTTCGGAAGGTCGGATGGCGTCACTCGAATACAAGCATGGTCGATCTCTTCATACCGCCTCAGCGCTGCTCGATGGGGTGTTCGCGGAGGTGCGCCGTGTCCTTGGGCCATCCGATTTCAACGTCCTTGTTCTCGGCGAAACGGGAACCGGCAAGGAAGGAGTCGCACGGGCGATTCACCACCACAGCGCGAGAAAATCGAAACCGTTCATCGCGGTCAACTGCGGCGCGATTCCGGAAACGCTGGCCGATTCAGAACTATTCGGGCACGAGAAAGGCTCGTTCACCGGAGCCGCTGAAAGACGCAAAGGCCACTTCGAGGAAGCCAACGGCGGAACGCTTTTTCTGGACGAGGTCGAGGAATTATCCCCGACAAACCAAGCCCGCCTACTGCGTGTGCTTCAGGAGCGTGAGGTCGTTCGCGTCGGCTCCAGCAAGTCGATCAAGGTCGATGTGCGCGTTGTTGCTGCATCGAACCGCGACCTGAAGGCTCTCGTTGCTGAAGGAAAGTTCCGCGATGACCTCTACTACCGTTTGGCCGTCGAGACGGTCGTTGTTCCACCTCTGCGTGAACGGATTTCTGACATCTCCCTGCTTGCGGATCTGTTCGCGCATGAAATCACCGACCGTATTGGATTGAAGTGTTCGGGGTTTGATGCCTCAGCACGCGCTCAATTGGAATCCTACTCCTGGCCCGGCAATGTCCGCGAACTTCAGAACGCGGTGGAGTCTTCAGCCGCACGTTGTCGTGCCAGGCTGAACGGCGCATCGAGCCGCTCGGCGCAGATCGAAGAACGCGATCTCCCGACTTATGTAAAGCCTGACGGCAAGAAAAATGCGGGCGATGCATCAACACGCGAAGAGGCCGCACCCACTTCACTCAACCGTTGCTGTTCATCCGGCCCCGAAGGATTGCGAGCGATCATCCGCCGACTTCTGCAAGAGCGCTCGCCGCAGACCATCGGCGATCTTTCCCGCGAAACCGGACGCACGCGCAAGGCGGTCAAACGACAAGTGAAAAACCTGGAAAGCGAGGGAGTCGTCGTTGTTCTCCCTCGCAGAGGACGTTGTGGTGATGAAGTGTCGCTGCCTCAATAAACGCCCGTCTTTATTGAGAAAAACGGGATGGCATAGTCGTTGCTTAAACCGATCCCGACATGAATTTGAAGGCATGAACTAATGAACGAACCAGGACAATTCATTCGCGGCCGCGTGGAGACGTTGTTTCATGCGTCGCCGGGCTTTTCCGCCGGGCGGCTGAAGGACGAGGACGACCGCCTTGTCACGTTCGCGGGCAAGGTGATCGCCGCCGTCGGCGAGCAGGTGATCCTCCAGGGCGTGTGGGTGAATCATCCGAAGTACGGCAAGCAGTTTCAGGCCGACACGCTCACGCATGATCTCGATCTCTCCGTCGAGGGCCTGGCCCACTATCTCGCCAACAATCCCGCGTTTGTGGGGCTGGGTCCGGTTAAGGCGAAAAGGATCGCCCAGACGTTCGGAAAAGACTTCGGTCGTGTCATCGTCGAGAATCCGGAAGCCGTCGCCAAGGCCGGGCCGATCACCATCGAGGCCGCACAGAATATCCGCGCCGAGTGGATGCGGCACCAGGCGATCAACGCGGCCGCGACCGAGTTATCCGCCTTCGGCCTCACGCACCACCAGGTGCGCTCGCTGATCGACAAGTACGGCAACGACGCCGTGGCCATCATCAAGAGCGATCCGTATTTGATCGTGCGCGACATTCGTGGCTTCGGTTTTAAGCGCGTGGACGCCATTGCCCGCAAGGTGGGCGTGCCGAAGGAATTTCCGCCGAGAGTGCGCGCGGGAATTCTCGACTGCCTCGACGACGCCCTCGACCAGGGACACACCTGGGTTGAGGAAGCTGATCTGATCGAGCGCGCCAACAAGCTGCTGGTCATGGATGTCCTGAACAGCCGCGACATCATCGAGATGGAACTGAGCGGCCTGATCACCAAGGGTGCTCTCTCCTGCGATTCCTACGATGGCCGCTTCCTCATTGCCCGCGCCGATATCCGTGCGATGGAGCGCGAGGTCGAGCAGTGGCTTCGCGGCGGCGACAAGGATCATCCCTGCGTGTTCGACCTACTGGGCGTCTGGCAGAAGGTGCGGGACAGCGAGCTATGCCCCGCGCTTAACCCCAAGCAGCGGGCCGCCGTGGTCGCGGCGCTCACGCACCAGATCACTGTGATTTCCGGTGGTGCGGGCAGCGGTAAGACTTTCACAGTGGGCGATCTGACCAAGGCCCTCGAAGAACACGGGTTGGCCGTGGTGCTCGCCGCGCCAACCGGCAAAGCCGCCAAGCGCCTCGAACAGGTTGTCGGTAAAGAGGCGTTCACCATCCACCGGCTGCTTGGCTTCAACGGCCATGAGTGGTCGCGCGGTCCCGACGACCCAATCGACGCCGACGTTGTGATCATCGACGAGACCTCGATGGTGGACCTGCACCTGGCGTGGCGGCTTTTGCGCGCCATCGATCACGACAAAACCGCCATCGTATTCGTCGGCGATCACAACCAGCTTCCGCCAGTCGGCCCCGGGGATCTGCTGCGCGACATGATCCACACGGGAATCGTGCCCGGCGTCGTGCTCACCGACGTGGTTCGCCAGGCGGGAGAACTCAAGGAAAACAGCACCGCGATCCTGCGGGGAAGCGTCGCTCGGACCTCAGCTAACGTCGATGCGCGTGGTCGCCGCCCCTGGTATTGCATCGACGAGTTCACCGACCCGTGGGATGTGCGGCGGTTTATCCGCGACCTCTTCGAAACGGTCCTGGCCGACAAGCTCGGTTATGACCTGCTGGACGACGTTCAACTCCTGACGCCCAAGCGCAAGGACATCCTGGGCGTCGACGAATTGAACATCGAACTGCAGAGCCTGATTCAGCGGAAGCTATACGGCGTCGAGGCGCCCGCTGTTCCACCGGGGCGTCGCCCACAATTCCTGCTGCACGACAAGGTTATTCAGCGTCGCAACAACTATGACCTCGGCATCATGAACGGCGCGATCGGCCGCGTGCTGGAATTGCTGCCCCACGGTGATCTGCGCGTGCGCTTCGACAGCGCCGAGGTGACCCTCTGCCGCGCCGACGGCGATCTGGACGATCTGCAGTTGGCGTATGCGCTGACGATCCACCA